>PMCK01000124.1 GCA_003154095.1 Myxococcales bacterium
GCGAGACACGAGCTGGGCGGACACAGGGGTCCGCCCTTACGCGAGCCCCTGTGCCGACTTTTTAAGGCATAACTCGGTCGTGCTTCGATCCAGCCCTTTTCACCGCTTTGCGAGACTATCGTTTGCCGACCAGGCGGCCACAATCGAAGCATTTGCGGTGGTCGCAGCAGCGCGGGTCCTGCTTATAACTATGCCTCAGGCGAGGCTCAGTCGTTGGCTCAAGCAATCGCTAAGCGGGGCGCCGCCTACCTCTGCTCGGGACTCGGAGGCCACTGCTATCACGGTGCAACGAGTGCGCGCTGCCGTCGTGCGTGCGAGCGCCCGCGTTCCCGGTGCTACGTGCCTCGTACAGGCGATGGCCGGTTGGTGGATGCTCAAGAACCGGGCGATACGTGCGCAAATTCGTATTGGCGTTGATAAGGTCGAACAAAACTTCTCAGCCCACGCCTGGCTAGTAGTCGGCGACATCATCGTGTTGGGGGGAGCAGACGCGGCAGCCCGCTTCGTAACGTTGGAATCGCGATAAGAAAGGGCGGACCTCTGTGTCAGCCCGATCAGCCCCGTAAGGGCGGACCCCTGTGTCCGCCCGAATCGTCAATCATCGTTGAACGCGGGACCCCCCCTGTGTCCGCCCGAATCGTCAATCATCGTTGAACGCGGGACCCCTGTGTCCGCCCGAATCGTCAATCATCGTTGAACGGGCGGGACCTCTGTGTCAGCCCGACTCGTCGATCATCGTCTTGCCGGCATACACGACAATGTCGCATTTATCCTCGTTCCATCTCCACTGCAAATCAACTTAGGCCGAGAGACTGATTGAAGACTCTTGTGACTACGAGCAACGAAGCATCGGTAATTCTTGGCATCGCATGACCGTTTCGAAGGGGACGGGCCGCAGCCCCGTTGCAATTGCGCGACCCGTTTGCGAAACTGACGGTCTTGTATCGGTAATGCCGCGAGGGAATATGTCACCTAGAAATACCGCTGTTGGTGTCCTTGTTTTTTGTGCGGGTTCCATCGTCGTTGTCGGTTGTGGCGATGGCGAGCAATCAATCGGCGCCACCAGTGTCGCAGCAACAGGAGGCGTAAAAACCCTTACCGGTGGTTCAAAGGGAACCGGCGGGTCTTCAGCCCGCACCGGCGGCGCCCCGAGTACGGGCGGTTCGAGCAACGTGGCTGGTTCCTCGAACAGCGGTGGCACCAAGGCTTCTGGAGGATCTGGGGGAATTGCCGGCACGAGCACCACGAACGTCGGTGGGGGCACGGCTGGAGCGGCAGGCAATGCGGGTTCCAGCAACGCAGGCCAGACGAGCGTGGGCGGCACCTCGGCAACCGGTGGAGCTTCGGTGGGCACTACGGCAACGGGCGGAACATCCGCAACCAGCACCGCCACCGGTGGGCGTACGGCAACCGGTGGATCAACGGTCGGCGCGATCACAACTGGCGGCTCCCCATCAACTGGCGGCAAGTCAGGCACAGGGGGCAGCAGCGCACTTCAGGCCTGCACGATCAGTTTTGTCGTACCCGCTAACAACGCGACACTCTCGAACAGCGATGATCTAGACGGGAATTGCCAGAACGGCATTCAGGCGAATGTCTCCGTCGGCACCAACGCGCCCGCCGGGGCCACGGCCACTCTAAGCATGACCGGGTCGTCCGGTACGGCTACGCAAGTGGCTCAAACCACCGTCGCGGGTGCCGTTGCACAGTTCGCCAGCGCATCCCTTGCCAGTACAGGCACGGTCACACTAACGGCGACCATCAGCGGCACTGCCGCCTGCACCGCTTCAGAAACCGTCACGTTCAACTGTGCGGGCGCGCCCACATGTGCAATCACCTCGCCCACAATCACACCCGCTCACCCCGCGCTCAACGGCGTACCCGTTGCTCAGGGTGGAGATCGCGTTAGCAGCGTGGGTTCGGCGTATCAGGCGGCATTCCAGATTGCGACCAACATCCAAGACGGACAGCCCGTAGTCTTAACCATTGACGGCTCCGTCAGCTATCAAGCCACTGCCACCGGTGGCAAGGCTACATTTGGCGGCATTCTGTTCGCGTCCGATGGCAGCCACACCGTGAGCGCCACTTGCACGGCTCGCTCTGGCATCAGCGGCTCCACGGGCAACCTCGACTACCCCGTCGACACAGCCGCACCCGCATTGACCCCGCAAAAGGGCACCGGTGCCTCGGGCGCCACGATTAGCGCCCTAGCCAACGGCGACCACTTCGTAGCTGCCGATGACGCCGACGCCACGGTCAATGGCCTACAAGTCAAATTCTGCGGCACCACCACCTCGGCGGATGCCCTGGACCTGCCTGCTAGTAACCCCAACATAAGTAATTTCTGTGCCTCGATTGGCGGAAATACCCCCGTCTGCGCCGCAGCCACCGCGACTGGAGGCAATGGCGCTTGCGTCAACATCACTTGCCCCGGCAACGGCCCCTTCGACGTCAACCTGACGCTCAAAGATGCAGCCGGAAACCCGACCGCGGTCGCGCGCACCAACTTAACCTGCGCTTCGACGAGCCCCACCGTATCCTTCCTCGATCCGCTCTCAGACTCCACTCCTTTCAGTGACGTCACCAAGCGAATCCTTGCCACTACCAACACGGGCGCCACCCGTCGCGACAAGAACGCGACGACAGTTGGTGCCCAATACGATGTCATCACTTGTACCAGTGCCCCCCCTGGAAGCACAGCTACCTTGTCGACAGGCTACGTGGGCGGGACACTCACCCAAGCCGCTACCACCAGCGTCGTCGCCGGAACGGCCACCCAATGCACCGGGAGTAATATTGCGGCCTTCTTCAACGCAACATTGCCTGAATCCCTAACGGACTCCACCTTCAATCTGACGACGGCGACAGAACTCAGTGTCACTGTCACCGACTTGAATCTATCCACGGGGAGCGCGACGGCGGATGTTTGGGTGGACTCGACAACCCCCAACTTAGCCTTGCTTTCACCCGCAGGATTCTGCGGCTCCTACTTCAACACATCGGGCACTGGAAGCCCCACGGCATCAGTCAACCTCACATTTGGAAGCTCGATACCGGTCGTTGTCACCGTTCAAGGCGCAACAGGCACTAACACCTTTACGGGCAATACGGGAACGTTCTCGCAGGTCGCGGTAAACGGCGTTCAGCTGGAAGCTGGTTCTGACACGGTTTCGGCCATAGCCACCAAGCCATCCTCCAACTTCGGAACATTCGGAAGTTGCACGGTAACTGTAGGCGATACACCGCCGCCAAGCGTAACCTGGCAAACACCTCTAGCCTCAAGCCTCCTGACGGCAGCAGGCAACACAAACGCCGCCGCAATCATCGACAACAGCGCCAACCCCGGCTGGCAAGGCACGCTCACGGCGTGCACCAACATCGACACCACCGCTAACCCGGGTGCCACTGTCCAATTCTCGGCCACCGTCGGTGGAGTCAGTAGCAACATTGGTGCCGCAGTAGCGATAGACGCAACCAGCAAATGTGCGACCTTAGCCAACGCAACTGTGCCTGAGGGCGCCGCCGTGCTCCTGACGGCAACCACGAGCATGGTTGCAGGCAACACCGGAGTGGCCTCGATTACGGTGCCCGTATGCTCGACCATTCCGGGAGCGCCGACCAACATTACAGCGACAGTAACCGACCGGCGATTGACGTCATTCACCCCGAACTGGACGGCACCGGCAGGGTCGACAGTGACCGGCTACAAGGTGCGCGTCGCGAAAACAGCGATTACGACCCAGGCCAATTTCGATGCCGCTAGGGATATTCCATATAGCGGAAGCGGTACGTGCCCCGGGACAGGATGCACGGTCTTAGTTAATGGTTGTTATATTGAGAACGACTATTACTTTGCCGTTGCCGCCGTGGATTACGTTGGGAATCAGGGGGCGTTTGTTGGCACTACGACGGCTGCGCGGGCGTCGTTCATTCAGACTACCATATTGCCGGTTGTTGCGAATGGACGATTCGGTAACGTCATAGATGGAACTGGGGATCTGAACAAGGACGGATACAGTGATCTGATAGTTAATTATAGCAACAGCACAGAAGTGGATATTTTCTTTGGAAGTGCCGCCGGGGTACCTGCGCTTCCGTCGGTCAAGATTCAGGGAAGCGTCAATCAATTTGGTACAGCCGTTGCTGCAATTGGCGATGTAATCAATCACGACGGATATGAGGATTTTGCAGTAGGTTCTCCATTAGACGGCAACGGCAAGGTTTACATATTCCGAGGTCGTTCGACAGCTGCCTGGAATGCCATACCGGCACACACCCTTACGGCTAGCGGCGCCGACGTGACCCTGTCGGTTGATGCGACGGCCGATTCGAAATTCACTAATTCTTACTTCGGCTCTGCGCTCGCCCGAGTTGGTAATTTCGACAATGATAGCGGTGGCATTGATGACTTTGCCATCGGCGCGGGCGCATATAATACTTCCGTTGGGTTGGTTGCCATCGTTTTGGGCAATGCTTTGCAAAACTTGAGCTTGCCAGCGACTATCAGCCTTCCCTCAGCATTTGGAACTTCTGCCATTAGGGTCGATGGCGACACGACAGGTGGTTACTTCGGTGATTTCCTAGTTGGCCTGGGGAGTTTCTACGGAAGTAATGCAAATCCATCGCTTATCGTCAGCGCCCCACTCCTGGGGGGTAGTCTTGGTCGTCTATACTCGTTTGTTGGCACAACCGGCTCAGTAGCGTCGATGACCGCAGCCAATTCTCTGAACACCACAGATGGATCCGCTAGCGAATATCTAGGATTTGGCCTCAAGACATTGGGCAACTTGGGCCCCGGTGGCCAACCAACCTTGGGTATTTCGCTGTCATACGTTTTGCCAACACGGGTCGATCTATTGTCGGGACCTGCATCTAACGGACCTTTTGCTACTCGGACGCGAATTACGTCTACCGAAGGAACGACTAATGTCTTCGGTCGATCGATTGTTGGAGGTGGTATTTCAGGCCGTTCCACCACATTTTCGTTCATCGGGTCTACGCGGGCTGACATAGCTGTCACCACCCGTGCAAATAGCTTACCTCGTCTTTACATCGTGGACGGAGACAAGATTACTATGCCCGTGTCCGCTACGATAGAATCTTTGGCTGATGTCACGGTAACACTTGCGGGTACATTCGTAGATTTCTCGCAAAATGTCACAGCCATTCCAGATCTTGATGGCGATGGCTACGGTGATTTAGTCGTCGCCGAGACGGACTATGGATCAAGCCCGGTTTCTGGACGTGTGCTGATATTACGGTGAGCTGCAAAAGTGACCATAAGTTGTATTGAGTTAAGGACGGTAGTCCAAGCACGACAAGGTAACCCGATTGCTGAAATACAGGGTGAGACTGTAGTCCTTCATCTAGCAAGTGGCGAATACTTCGGGCTAAATGAAGTTGGAACACGAATTTGGAAGCTAATTCAAACCCCCCTAACTGTGGATGCTGTAGTAATTCAATTGGAAAGAGAGTACGAATCCAGGCGAGACATATTGGAGGCCGACGTAGTTCGCCTGATAACTGAACTCCAGGATGCGGGTCTAGTTGCACAAATTGAATCATAGTGCTTGCCGGCTCGGCAATCCTCAAATGCAAACGTCGATGCGCGCAACTTAGGGTAGTATGGAGTTTAGCGGCTTCCTGGCTGGCAACAGTGGCTTCGATGAGAAGCAGGCGCCTCTAAGGCTGAATGATGCAACGGTAGTGTGCAAATCGGGAAGATTTGCCCTGTATTATGCAGAGTCAGCGGGGATGTCGCCGAGTCCCTTTCGTTTGCGATTCGGTTCCGGTGTCCACGAATCCGGTGTAGTTGTCGGTTGGGCAGGTCGATTCTTATGCGTAGACGGTACCGATTTGGATGTGCCAGCAAATGTTACAAGGGCTTTCGCTGAGACATATCTTCATTGGGAACAGGACTTCTGGCATCACCTAGATGGTGAATATGCAGTTATCATTTGGGACCCGACGCAAGAAACACTCTTACTCGGTCGTGATCCAATGGGTAACGTGCCACTTTATTACGGAAAGACGGCCGAACACGGGTTGGTAATTGGTTCTCATGCGGGTCGACTTGGCTATCAGTTAGGTGCACTNNATGCTGGCTGCATGATGTTGTATAAAAATTCAGAGACCCGAATCGTACGACATTGGCGACCGACGCCACTTGAAGCTCGTAACGAATCGGAGTGGGTGGAGCTATTTCGTGAACGCGTTCAGTATCGCGTTAGTAAGGTTGTCAAGAGCCAGTTCAATTCGGCTCTATCGCTAAGTGGAGGGCTTGATTCATCGTCAATAATGCGCGTTGCGTCTGGCATCGCTCCTGGCCGTATCCACGCGGTGACATATCGACTACCCGGCGAGCCCGCGTCAGATGAACTCAAGTTTGCTCAGGCCGCTCTGCAAGCTCACGATCCGCCTCTCACAATTCACGAGGATGTCGCTCATTTTGATATCGGGAACCTGTTGAGGCTCGCAGTCGAACCGGATTGTATTCAGAGATTTCTGACTATCGGAACAATTGCAGATTGGGCCCGTCGTCGAGATGTTGCTGTTGTCATAACTGCTGACTTTGGTGACATGGTTGGCGGCCATGACGGCGGTTGGCAAGCGATGCGAATGCCACAAGGTAACTCCTTGGAACGCGGTGATTTGCAGCTTGTTCATGAACGACGGACGATTAAGCACCCGCTGTTGAAGAGCGAGCGCGCAAGGATTCGCGCCAGGCTGCCTAAATTCGTCGAAATAGCTAGAGCGGCACAATCGAATTACGGAATCAAAAAGGGTACCACTTCAATATTTAGTAAGGACATCCGAAAAGGAACGTACATTGGTGCACGACAATTTGATCTTGCGCGAAGTTGGAGTAGCGTCGAGGTGCCGCAGATTGCGGCCCTCCAATTCGTGCCAGATCAATTACTTGTGCCTTCAGGGTTCGTCATTGAGGCGGCTACGGGGGTGCCACTTTACGACCCGTTCGCAGATTGTGAACTAATTCGGATTGGCGGCTCGGTACCTTGGAATCTGCGTCACGGCCCAGAAGGCGGACGAGTGCTTCAACGACGAGCTATGAAGGGTCTGTTGCCTGATCTAATTCGACTCCGGCAAGACAAGTCCAATTACTCCGCGCTGTATGGCCGATTGGCCGCGCGGGCGGTTGAAAGTTCAGAATTTCAGGCAGGAAGTCGCCATATCGAGTACCTTTTACACTCAACGTGGCAACGGACTAGCCACCGAGCAGCGTCGGCACCATTCTTAGTACTGGAAGCCATATACCGGGTGGGGCTTATTGGTGCGTGGCTTCAGGCGCAACGAACTGGATCGCCGACTAGTTAAAGTTGCAAGTCGAATATTAGGCCCGGCGGAGACAATGCTATGTCAGAAAAATTGCAGATTGACGAATCGAAGAAACAGCGTGCGCGCTACGTTGCTCCGGAGCTTCGGCGTTACGGTACGCTAGCGGAAATGACGCAGGCCAATCCCGGGCCAGGGTCCGATGGCGGCACCACACCCGGCAGTTTTGCCAGTTGACTCTGGCCGTGGCCCGAGTGGGATACGGTACCGTAAATGGCGCGCGCCACAGTAACTAATCTTCGCATTGGTTCGTTTTGCGTCGAGCTAGGGCATAACGACGCAACTCTCAAAGTACCCGCCGGAATTCACAGGAGATACGAACTGGAGTTGATGGAAGGTCCCGTGCGAGGGTTGGTGCTTCATCAGCAAGGGAAATTAGTTCTTCACGGAAGCTGCGTGCAGCTTGGACGAATTGTTCTCTCAATTGTTGGGACTTCCGGAAGTGGCAAGTCAACACTTGCGGCAGCTCTTTGCGCCCGTCGGGGTCAGCTCGTTTCCGATGGTATGACGCCCATCGATCCTATTACGGGAGCCGTTGTTGTAGCTCCCGCGCGGGTCAAACTAGCGGAGGAATCGTTGCGCCTTTTGGGCCACGATCCGAATACCCTGGAGCAAGTACATCCGCAGTCGTTAAAGCGCTATCTCTCAGTCGAGGGCTGCGGAGGTGATGTAAAATTAGACGCGGTCCTTTGCGTTGAAGATGCCACAGGTACGGATATCGTGCCGCTCACCGGCACTGCCGCAGTTATGAAACTCGTAAGCAACAGCTATTTGGCTGAATATCTTCCCTCAGAGTTCGGTCCGACGCTGCTTGAGCGTGCCGCGGCCTTAGCTGAGCGTTTGCCAATTGGGTTACTAAGGCGAGAAAGGAAGCCAGAATTCCTTGGTGCCACAGTCCAATGCATCGAGACGTTCGCGTCTGCGTTGGCAGTTGAACGCTAGCTGGCGCAAATGCGGCTACGAGGAAATCGGTCCTATGATTCCGTTTGGCAACGAATTGTCGCCGCCAGCAGGGGCACTTAGTGATGATCTTAAATGGATATTGAACACATCGTTCAATTGCGCCGATTGTAAATCGCACTACCCGAAATCAGAAAGTCAAGCCCTTGATATGGCGCGCCAATTGGGGCTTGCGACCCAGATTGCATCTGGCCTAAAGACCGAACAAACGCAAGATGGTGGTCAATCTAGTGCAGGTCCGAAGTGTGATCGCCAATCCAACTTGAAGTGTGCCGAGCCAGTCGCAGAAGCTTATTCACTGATAGTTCGCTCATCTCTTGAAATAGGAGTGGACGTGGTTGTACTCGGGCTCGCTGCACTTCAACTACTGGGATTGGTTGCAAACGAACATTCGTGGGTGCAACACATTGAAGTGCTCGTCGCCCCTGACAACTTAAGCCGGCTCTCAGACGGGCTAACGCGGATGGGCTGCAAGCGCCAAGTGCGACACAGCTCAGGAAATGCAGTGATTCTTCGAACACCCAAGAACATTAGACTTGGAATCCACACGACCCTTCCTTACGTACGATTGGTACCTGGTGCGCCGTTCGTTGATTTTGACGCACTCAAGCGAAATGGGCTTCTATGGCGTCCTAAAGTAGCCGAACTCAACACCTGGACACCGTCGCCAACATTGATCGGCGCGCAGCTCATGGCGGCGGGTCTAGTAGTAAATCGCTTTTCACCGCATGGGTCGGCGTTCCGAACAATTGAGTGGGTGCGGATTCTTGGTTTGCATCGCGATCAAAATCTCAAGCACGACGTGTTTCGGTTGATTCACACGGATGCGGTATTTGCTGAGTATGAAGGTGTACTGGAACTCGCGCGATCGTTAGAGGAGGGAATATTTGAAGGGCTTTCGCCATACGCCAAAATGTGGCTCGACCACGCCATTGCAGCCTCTACAAATAGGAAGTATCGGGCGCGGTTGATTATTCAAAACGAATTACGCAGAATCCAGTTCAAGATTGGTGCATTGTGGATTCAGGAAAACTTGATGCCAATGCCCATCCTCGGCGCCTTGGGCGAATGCGCTTTGGAATCAATGTCGGAATGGGTCTTCAGCCAGAGAGAACTGAAAGCGAAGAGTGGTTGCGGTCCTAGCAGTAGGCAGGACTAGCCAATAAGACAATAGCTGCAACGCAAGCTCGCCAATTGTCGAGCATTTCCAATGCCAAATATGCGACTAAGTAACAAACTCAAGCAATGGCGAGATTCAGATGTGTCCATCAAGAGGTGGGGGTACCACGTAGCGAAGGTATTTTGGCGTGTCCTTCAATTCGTATCCAACCCAGCAAATAGATCGAGTCGCATCGTAGAATGGAGATTCGGAGAACAATATTTCCAAAGAGCCAGTTACACCTCACCCAATCGCTACCCGGCATTGTTCGATCAGTGCAAAGTCTACCTCGGGGCCAATCGTCATCTGAAGATACTGTCATATGGCTGTTCCACTGGAGAGGAGGTATTCACTCTCGGAGAATACATGCCAGATTCGGACATTGTTGGTGCCGACATTAATGGCTGGTGCATTCGGCAATGCAACAAGCGCAGACTTAGTCGCAATCACTCATTTTGCTTAACGAATTCTCGCGAGTTCAAGAATGCGGACAATTTTGATGCAATATTTTGCATGGCCGTTTTTCAGCGCTCCGAAAACCGCGCTAGTCCAGGTAGCGAAATCTCGATTGGGTTCAAGTTTGCCCAATTTGAGCGGGAGATCGGCATGCTTGACGCTAAGCTAAGGCGCCTCGGTTTGCTATTTATCGACCACACCGATTTCAACTTCGAAGACACGGTGCATAGCAGTCACTACAGACCACTTGAATTCGATGGCAATCGCATCGAATACAAGCGACCTCTTTTCGACCGGAATAATCGCAAGGTGTCTGACACACAACGCTTGCACCGGGTCTTTGTGAAGCAATAAACTGGGTAACAATGTCCTAATTCGAAGCGATCGAGCGTTTTCCGCAATCACGCGGACCTAGGGAACGGTTCCGTTCTTTCGTGCGCCAAGTCGGCGGCGTACGCTAGCGTTGCGGAAATGTCTTCTTCACGCAGACTAGGGTAACTGGCCAGAATCTCCTCGGCAGACATGCCGGCCGCCAGATTATCCAGGACAACAGAGACCATGATCCGCGTACCTCGTACACAAGCTTTGCCGTGGCATACGTTAGGGTCGATACTGATGCGATCATGCCAGTCAATCATGGTCAATTCCTCTGATCAAGAGCTGCCGCGAGTAGTATGCCAAATTTGGCACGCCGGGGCTAGTGCCCAGAATCCCGAGAAATCAACCCGAGTGATTGGACGGCACCGCAAAGAATGTTGAGATTTGCCCGAGCGCAACGTTACCGATAGGCAGAACGGAGGGACTACGCAAAGTTATTTAGCCCTAATGTCCGCGAGCCCCAAGTACAACTAAACTCCCTGATCAATTGCCTTCAATTCATCAGCAGCAATCGGACCGTACATGCGAACTATTCGTCGCTTGTCGATGGATCGTATTTGATCGACAAGGGCGAATGACGTCTTCGAGAGCCCGCTAGTTCCCGGAGATAGTCTTGGGTACAGGGCACCTTGGCCCGGGGTGCCTGTGACTGGTACGACGGCAATAAGTGGGAAACGCTGGTCAGCGTTCACCGCTGGATCAGCCTCGACAGTTTTTGGGGCGGGCTGCGTACACGGAGCACCTGGATTCGACGAGTTTGGCGCACGGCTGGGGGAAGTGCGCTTGCTCGAGAACTTCCATGATGTCAAAGGCAAGTTCGCGCAGGGGCGGTAGTTCAGCGAGTTCCAGGGGTACCTTGCCGAACAGCGTGCCGTCACAACATAAGGCGCAGCTCTGGCAGAGCGATTGGCTCGTTTCGTTTGAAACTACCGGTAATGTTCGGGGTGGCGATGATGAGGGAGAGCCGGTGGCTGGACGCGTAACGTCAGTCATTGCCAACCCCCGAGCGCTGCCTTGTGCCGCAATGGTGAGTATTCTGGCGTGTTTTCCAGCTCTTGCGGCGCCTGAGTACGGATTGTGATATAACCACCACCTTCGTCTGTGAACCCAACCCTGGCGAAGAGCAATTCTACATTGTCGTATCGGCAAAGCGGGCCGACTAGATTGGAACGAATCCATGAAATTATCCAGCACATGTCCACTCTGCGGCAAGAAGAAGCTAAGGCGGTCGATCGAGAACTATACAACCGAACGCAAGGGTCATCGAATCGTCGTGCCAAAGCTAGAAATTTACCGTTGCGGCGCCTGTGGTGAAGGTTTATTGAGCGACGAGTCAATGCAGATGGTCGAGAAATACGCCGCGCGCCGTAGCCGGCACGCGGCGTAGTCACCTTGCCCACTGTATGCAGGTAACTACTCCAATTACGTCGTAAACGCTGGTCAGCGTTCACCGCTGGATCACTGACGACTACACAAGGTCTTACGCCTCGTTGCTCGTGACCTAATGTCGGATCGAGTTCGACGAGCACGACCGTGCCGCAATCGATGTTCACCGCGAATCCTCAACCCATCCCGTTCCTTCAACCCATCGAACTGCTGTGCCTTCAAGGGTGCTGACCAAAGTGTCGTCTTCGGCAGCTAAAAGGTTTTCCGATCAATCGGCCATTCCAAGTTTGGCGAGCTCCAATGACTCTGAATGGGTTGCTTCTAGTGAGCGCTGCGCGGGTAGGGTGACTGTGACTCGTTAAATCGCCGAGGTGCGGTTGGCGAATACGTACGACCGATGCTATCATACACGTACGTACGAGGTGATTTCATGGCCGTGTCGGCATCCAGGCTCCGCGCAAATGTCTATAAATTGCTCGATCAAGCACTAGAAACGGGTCTACCGATCGAGGTCGAGCGTAATGGGAAGATCTTGCGCATCACCCCGGAATAACCGCCATCGAAATTGGGCAGGCTGACACGGCACGCCACTTACATTCGCGGAGATGCCAACGATCTGGTGCACATGGATTGGTCCTCCGAAATAAGTACCTGATGTTACTTAGTTCTGTCGCCGGCAAGCCCCAAGTACAACTCAATACCTTGGTCAATGGCCTTCAATTCATCTGCAGGAACCGGTCGGTACATGCGAACAACGCGTCGCTTGTCGATGGATCGAATTTGATCGACAAGAGCGAATGAGGTCTTCGAGAGTCCACTAGTTCCCGGAGACAGCCTTGGGTAGAGCGCACCTTGACCCGGGGTTCCTGTGACTGGCACGACAGCAATAAGTGGGAAACGTTGAACCGCGTTCACTGCTGGATCGCTGACGACCACACAAGGCCTTACGCCTCGTTGCTCGTGACCCAACGTCGGATCGAGTTCGACAAGCACTACCGTGCCTCGATCAATATTCACCGAGAATCCTCAACCCATCCCGTTCCTTCGATCCATCGAACCGCTGTGCCCTCCAAGGTGCTGACCAAGTTGTCGTCTTCAGCGGACAAAAGATGTTCCGACCATTCGGCCATTCCAAGTTCAGCGATCTCCAAAGACTCTGAATGGGGCGCTTCCAATGAACGCAACAGCTCCTCGTGGCATCGCCTGTGAATCTCGTGCCGCAACGCTTCTCCGATGAAATGGCTGCGATTGCGGTCAAACCGATCAATGCTTTGCACCAATTCGGCGGGTAAGGTGACGGTGACTCGCTCGGTCGTTGGCATGGTTACCTGGATATGATGTTTAGTATGATCATACTCAGGGCGGCATGCAAGTGTGGCCAGCGGGTCGGATCAGGAGGCAACGTCCTTGGCCCCCTGCCGCATCCTTCTTCACCAGAAACTCCTCATCAACCATCCGTCGCAACATCATCAAATGCATCCCGAGCTGCGGATGCCGGCGCGAAAACTCGGGGCTATCCAGTTGAAGATTCTCAGCCTTCAAGAATGCTTCTAGCCGGGCCCAGACACTCGACGTGCAATCGCTGACGGAGGCGAGAAGCTGCTGAACAGTTGATCGTAGTGAAGTTGCTTTTTGCACGAGCGCGCGTGCCTGCTCGACGTCAAGTTCGCCCTGTTCGAGGCGACGCAGTACTTTGCACCGGTAGCCTCGACAGTTATTGGGGCGTGCCGCGTACACGGAGCAGCGCGATTCGACGAGTTTCGCGCAGGGTTGGGGGAAGTAGGCTTGCTCGAGCACTTCCATGATGTCAAAACCAAGGCTGCGCAGTGGCGGTAATTCAGCGAGTTCCAGGGGCACCTTGCCGAAGAGCGTGCCGTCACAACATAGGGCGCAACAGTAGGATCGACCAAGTGTTAACCATGGTCCCGTAGAAGCTCAGCTGCCTCCCTGGGAAGGTTTTCGTCGGCTCGAAGCTCGCGGCAACTGACGAACCCAGCGAGCAATGGTAGACTTAATTGATGCGTAGCGACCCACTGACCGATACTCACCCAAAGGTCGAGGCTTTCCTTATCGACGGATATCGCCGCATGTCGCCTGCTCAGAAGATGGCAAGGGTCGCAGCGCTTACTCGAGCCGTGCAGGAACTCGCACTTGCGGACATACGTCGGCGCCACCCTACTGCCACGGTCGAGGAGCAGTCGCTTCGTCTTGCCTCTCGCTGGCTCGAGCCTGAATTTATGCGCAAAGCCTTCGGTTGGGACGTGGACAAGGCAGGGTACTGATGCTGTCCGAGCCACTGTTGGTTGTGGCCAGGATCGTCGCAGTCTTTGATGAACTTTCGGTGCCATACGTAGTTGGCGGATCGCTAGCCAGCTCAGTGTATGGAATTCCTCGAGCAACGCAGGATGTTGATCTCGTGGCAGACCTCCGATTTGAGCACGTTGAACCCTTCACTGCATCCCTCATCAACGAGTTCTACGTTGATGCCGACATGGCCACCGATGCCATCAAGCGCAGAGCATCGTTCAACGTCGTGCATCTGGCCACGATGTTCAAGGCCGACATTTTCGTGCCCAGTCGCGACTCTTGGACGCGCGAAGAACTCAAGCGTGCTCGATCGGAGCAATTCGATGTTGCCGAGAAATCAGTGACAATTCGATTTGCTAGCCCAGAAGATACGCTTTTACACAAGTTGGTTTGGTACAAGCTCGGGGATGAAATTTCCGAGCGACAGTGGAGAGATGTTCTCGGAATCATGAAGGTACAAGGAGAACGACTCGACAACTCTTATCTGGATACTTGGGCGAATGCAATCGACGTAGTATCTCTCCTCGACCGTGCCCGAAGCGAATGCGGTCACGAATAGATCATCGTCGAGCAAGCGCTAGCAGAGGGCGTATCACTCGCTGCAGCCGACAAGCAGATTCGCGAGCATTGCGCTCGTGCGCTATGGAGCAAGAGACGGCGCTGACGCTTACGGTGAGTCCTTGGCTGCCACTTCACTCTTCTTCACCAAAAACTCCTCATCCACCATCCGCCTCAGCATCATCAAATCCTTCCCCAATTGCGGATGCCGTCGCGAGAACTCGGGACTTCCCAATTGAAGTTTCTCAGCCTTCACGAATACTTCAAGTTGGGCCCAGACGCTCGACGCGCAATCGCCGGCGGAGGCCAAAAGCTCCCGAATAGTCGAACGCAGTGAAGTCGCCTTTTGCACGATTGCGCGCGCCTGCTCGACGTCAAGCTCTCTTTCTTCGAGCCGTCGTAACACTTTGCACCGGTAGCCGCGACAGTTCTTAGGGCGCGCTGAGTACACGGAGCAGCTGGATTCGACGAGTTTCGCGCAGGGCTGAGGGAAATAGGCTTGCTCGAGGACTTCCAGGATATCAAAGCCTAGCTCGCGCAAGGGCGGTAGTTCAGCGAGTTCCAGGGGTACCTTACCGAACAGCGTGCCGTCACAACATAAGGCGCAGCTCTGGCAGAGCGATTGAGTCGTTTCGTTTGAAACTACCGGTAATGTTCGGGGGGGCGATGATGACGGAGACAAGGATAGGAGGTCCTCGGTGCTTGCTAGCCTTTCTCAGCTAATGCTTTGCGAATGACGGCTGCGTCCGCCATGTCCTTTGTCCTCATTCCTTGTTTGGTCAGGAGTAATCCTTCGAGGCTTAGTACGCGCACGGGCACGTCGTCGAATTGGAGCTCCACGATATGGCGCGACAATTCATCCCAGCTGTGGCCGCAAGCAGATGGCATCACGTCCACGGTGAATTCGTCATTGATACGAATGGCGTAATTGCCCTCCCGTTTGAAGAGATCTGCTTGTCCACGCAATTCTACAGCCGCACTATCGGGCAGCGTTGCCAATGCTTCGATCCAATGCGCGGTGTTGTCTTCGCTCGGGTCGACCAGTATGTCCAAGTCTTCCGAAAAGCGATTGTAACCGTGTGCGGCTAGTGCATAGCCCCCAATCAGCGCGTAACGTGCACCCTGAGCATTGAGCCGCTTTGCTAGCAGTATCAAATCTTCCCAGGTGGCTGGACGCGTAACGTCAGTCATTGCCAGCCCCCGAGCGCTGGCGTTGCCGCATCTTCTCGATGCGCCAGCGCTCCCAGTCAGCGTTGGCCTCTTCATGACTTGCGTAGATAAATATGCCCTTNNATGATTCGTGAGAATCGCTCAGAGCCCTGGCCGTCATCCATGCGGCACAGGATAGCATGAAGATTGGCGTAGCAAGAAGGGTGCGGTACTATTCGAGGTCTGCTTCCAGTCTGGACTCCTCTGTGGCAAAAATCCGAGATCTGCGAACTCAGTTTCCAAAGCTCAAAGAGTTTGTGGTCAGGGCGGGGGAGGTCATCGTGTCGGAGAAAGCAGTGGATTACTTTGCGCGGCTCAAGCGGCGCCAACCGCGTCCGCTTTCGTCGGCGAAGGCTCGAGCCCTGGATGAGGCCAATCGTGGCGAGTGCTGAAGAGACGTATGTACGCTGGGCGTTCTGCCCCGTAGCTTCTACGGCATGACTTCCAATGATAGCCCTGGTACGTTTCCGAAGTGGCGCACGTTAAGGGTCACAAGTGAAAGGTCGTGAATGATGCAAGCTGCGGCAATTAGAGCATCGGCAAGACCAAGCGTCACGCCACGACCACGAAGCTCGCGCACGATTTCACCTGCGCGTTCAGCAATGTTACGGTCAATAGGGATCACATCGAGAGACCGCAGAAGCGACCGTGTTACTTCGCTTTCCCCAATACGGACCCCTTGTTCAATTTCAGCGACTGTAACTGCTGTCGTCATGAGAGCCCCTCTCTCGGCGAGGTTCTCCAGGTAGTTGGACACGTCAACGCGATGTCCTTTGCGCAGGTGCCATATCACCACGTCCGAATCTAAGCAATACCGCGCACTAGCCATGTTGACGATCGAAGTCAGCGCGTCCCGAGGCAACTAGACCAATTACATCGTTGCGGGTCGCGAGTTCTGGATGAGCGTCATCTGTCCAAGCCCCGGCGCTTTCGGTGAGAGCCGCAACAATAGCAAGATGGCCGGACTCTTCCGCCGGATTGACAGCGACCTCGAGTTCTTGTCCATCGGGAAATCCGAGATCTTCAAACGGTTCAATAAGTCGTCCGCGCATTCGTGCGCGGATTCGTCGGGGAGTTTGGTGCATTGTTTTCTCCTTGCGCACGTGCTTGGACACACTTCATTGCTCACCGAATTGTATCATGTCCTATAAACGCGTCAAATGCGCAACCCATCCTGTTCCAGCGACCCAACGCACCCGCTTGCCAACGGCCTCGTTGATCAAAGGTTCCTCGTCATTGGGCGAAAGAGCGGCCACCCACTCCGCCATTCCCTGCTGGGATAGTGCCAATGATTCAGGATGCAGAAATTCAAGGGACCGCAATAGGTCTCCATGTCCGCGTTCTTTCGATGACCCACTCACAATCAATCGTCCTCGGTAACGCCCAATTTGCGTAGTTGTTCTGCAAGTCGCTGAACCCGGGCTTCAGCGTTATCGGCGCGCTGCTCGGCGCTTTCGGCCCGGCGCCTCGCGTCATCTAAGGATTGAGCTACGTCCTGTTCCTTCTGGACTAACTCGTCGAGCATTGTGGAAAGCCGAGCGATGAGTTCGTCCGCTTCTAGGAGTGCAGCTGAACCCGAGTAAAAGCGAATTTTCCCATTTTCAAGCATCAAGTCCAAACCAAGCACTTGGGATGACCAACGCCCAGCCTGCGGAACGATCGGCTCGTATGCCTTGGCTTCGCCTAGTCGATAGCCAAAGATGCGATGCGCGACCAGGTCCAAGACGAAATACTCTGGAATGCCAATTCGGCCGTATCGCTCGACATTTCCGACTAAATCCTTCTTGCGATCGCCAGACAACGTTATCTCAATCACGAGATCGAGACCGCGTTGCTCCGCTTCAACCACCCACTTTTCACGCGAATGAGTTTCGACATCGACGACCGCGAGCAAATCGGGGGCAAACCAATGTTCCCCCGGGTAGTACACGGGCAACTCTGCAGAGAGATATACGCGACGACCCATTCTGCGAAAGTACTCCCCCAAAGATTCGACTGCCTTTTCCTTGGGAATGCGGTGGCGGTCACCTTCTGGAGCTGTTTCGCAAGGAATCTCAGACGGCAACTGATCGACGATTGTCCTTCGCTCGCTCTCCGACATAGTCGCCCACTGCTCTGTGGTTGGCGCTCGCGGATCCGCAGGGTCGAGGACATACTTGGCCGTAGTCACCTGCATAATATAGCACAATGTCCTTCTAGAGCGCCATTGCGTATGCGTTAACCCACGTAAACACAGTTTCCCAAGCTCAAAGCGCTTGTGGTCAGGGATGGTGAGGTAATGAGGCAAATCGTGGCGAGCGCTGAAAAGATGTACGTGGACCCAAGTGCACTTCGACGGCGCGACGGCCACCCTTGGCTACGAGAGGGTCTCGTCCCTGGCCCCAGTTTCTGGTATCAAGCCACCATGCAGGTTACGGCATCGGCTGACCCCATAGTCCGCTTACTTGAAGCGGGCGAGCATGTTCCTGATTCGTTGCGCAGTGAATTGCTCGCACTGGGGTCAACTATTATACCCCCGCTCATTGAGCTTCTTGAGGACGAGGAGGCCGCTCTCGAAGACTCGACTGGTGATGGATGGGGACCCATTCACGCGGTCGGTTTGCTCGTTGATCTCAAGGCAGAGGAGGCGATCGAACCGCTGCTTCGAACGCTTGCGGAGTCGGGTATTGACGACATCATTTATAGCCGGATCACGATCCGCCTTCCCGAACTTGGCGCGCCAGTGCTCGAACAGGCTTTGAGCCTAATGGGCGAGGATATTGACGAGGATGTTCGGGGCGCGCTCTATTCGATAATTTCTGAATTAGGGATTCGCGACGAGCGTATTTTTGAACACCTGTGCGAGTATTTCGAGAAAGAACGGGCCTTGGGCGCCATGTGCTTTGCGGAATACGGTGACGAGAGAGCTCTTCAGCTGATAAGAGGCGCCATCGAGGAATTCGAACCCGATTGGGACTCCGATGTTGCAATCTTGGACCTCAATGAATTCGTGGATTCCTACGAGCGAATTGCTGGAGCATTGCCGGCGGAATTGATGGATTATGTAGGCGAGCTGCGCTCTGAGTGGGAATTGCGCGTCGCCCAGCGGATCGCGGCAACAATGCCAGCACTTTCCAACAAGATCGGAAGAAACGAACCTTGCCCGTGCGGCAGCGGCAAGAAATACAAGAAATGCTGCCAGGGTGCACAGTCGTAACCGATTTGGCTTCGTGTGGATGAGGCAAAGTGGCATGGGATAGTCATGGAACGGGTTATCAATCTCCACGTGGAAAAATTGCCAGAGGGCGTATGCTTGGCGACATCTGATGATGTTCAGGGGCTTGTCGCGCAGGGAAGAACTATTGTCGAGACGCTGGAGATTGCGCGTGACGTGGCAAGGAAGCTCCTAGACGAGCAAGAGGGGCTGGGCATGCCTGCCGGTGCTACACCCGATGTAATTGATATTCCGCTCGTTGTCGGAATGTGATTTTGGCCAAGCTCGCGGGTTTCCGATACAGGAACGTAGTTCAGAGACTTTGGAGCAGTGCTCCTGCCCTTGCCGATGATTCGCGAGAATCGCTCAGCGCACTAGCCATGTCGACGATCGAAGTTGGCGCGTCCCGAGGCAACTAGACCAATTACGTCGTGAATAGCATGAAGATTGGCAGGGCGACCAAGTCGCGGTACCGTTTGCGGCCACGTTCCCCATGCTCCACCTATTTTTCCATGAGCTAACCCCGCCCGCCGTCAAGATTGACGCGGATCTGGAATTTGTTTTGCGCGTCGCGTTTGGCGCCGGTAGCGATGGCATCACGCCGCCTCTATCGGGCGAAGGCGCCTGGCGCTGGGCACGTCAATTGGGGCTCGATTGCAGCATCGCGGAGCGGTTGACGGCCGATCGGGCGCAAGAGCTCTTGGGACCGACTCCTGCGCGCGAGCTTGAAGTGGTTAGGTCCCAACTGACGGCAGACAAACTTGCTCGCGAGGAAGCGCATCAGCGACTCGTTGCTGCCGTCGAAGCCTCCGGAGTCGAGGTCGTGCTTCTCAGGCAGGCTGCGCTGGGTCGATTGAACTCCTATAGCGAAACGTCAAATTCCGCCTCAGCCCGAGAAGACCCGTCGGGTCTAGCAGGGGTCGAGGCATGCCTCGACCCCTCCGCGATCCGTCGAACCTCGTCGAGTATCCGAAAAGCCGCGTCTTTCCGGAAGCCGTCAAATTTCGGTTTCGATGAATCCAATATCGATGTCTTGGTTCAAGACTCCGATCTCGAGAAACTAACGATTGCCCTACTCAATGCGGGATGCATAACTCAACTTCGGAGTAACGGCGTCCCGCAACGGGCCTCTGCCCAGGGGCGAACGGCGGTATTCCTGGGTAAAAAAGGCGCCGCCATTGTGCTGCATTCGCAACTTCGGTTTGTGCGGATGGTGCCCGGCGGTGTTTTCATCGATTTGGCATGCCTCAAGCGCTGCGGGTTACTTTTGCGTGACGATGTGACCCAAAACAAGAACCTCTGGATACCTTCGAAAGCTGTGCAAGCTGCGGATTGGACGGCGCAGGCCTTGGTCGAGCAGCGGTTTGCTCCCGAGTATCCAGCCGTCAGCTCTTGGCTCGGCGCGCAAAGTCTCGGCCTTGGCCAAGATGAAGATTTGGCATTTGACGCCTATCTTATGCTCCAAACCGATGTGGAACACGCAGAATTTGAGGCTCAGCGGGAGCTATTGCGCGCACTCGGGAATGGCGAGTTTACGAGCCTCTCGAGACGTGCGCGAGCCCTACTGAACCACGCGCTAGCCGCCGCAACTGTGCCCAGTTACCGTGCGCGGTTGCGACTACAGCGCAAAGCGCAAATGTGGCAGCACGAGGGACATCTGGAGCGGGCCGCGGAGGGGTTGGGGCGGATATTGCGGCGAATTAAGGGGAAATCTTAGTCAAGCTGACTTAAGACGGTGAGCGGTTGTTCGCATCATCGCGACTGGCGGTGGCGTTATGGTCGGACCATCAGTACCAACCGTCCAGAAGTAGCGTGACGCCGGCGCCGGCACGTGAAGGTATGGTCACAGGCCGATGCCATTGGATTGTGTTTGACGGTTCAGCTCCGCCTGGTTACGCGCGAAAATCCAGCAATCGAATCTCGGCAGCGATTCCTGCTTCCAGTACCCCGGCCGCCGAGCTAGACTGGACGTAATGCCCAGTAACCCGTTACACGCTGGCGCCATCTTGGGCTCGGTAGAGCCGCCCAAAAGTGAGATGCTTCGCAGGCTTCAGGGCGGAGAGATTACGCTTGGGGAGTACTTGGACCATTGCGCTGAACAGGCAGTTCAGCACCTAAAAGGAGTCGTTGACTCTGAGCGGTTACAATTCATTCAAGCAATGCTCCGCGAGCAGATGACATGCGACCCGGTTCTTATACGGGACCTGCAACAGGCGACTGGCCTAAACCTTGAAGGCTACAAGGCCTCGTAGGTGCCGAGGAATTGATAGTGCTGCAGGGGGCAACCGATTCACCCGAGATTCTTGAGCGATTTCATACTGAGCTCGCGCTCGTTGACCTTATCGCGAACCAGGTGGCTCGTACGATCGGAATCGGCACCGAATACGATGATCTGCTCAGTGCCGGACGCGAGGGTTTACTCGATGCGGCTCGCAAATACGATGCAACACGCGGCGTTCCATTTCGCGCTTACGCCAATTTCCGAGTGAGAGGCGCGGTCATTGATGGTGTCCGCAAGCATTCGCGCTTGCCAAGGCGGGCATACGAACGTCTTGCTGCGATGGAAGCAAGCGGCGCTGTCAGTGAAGGTGAGCTTGATTGCGTATTTTTGGGAGCAACTCAAGGTTTGGGCGCTGGTGAAGCCGAGCGTCGACTAGCTGAACATTTGGCCAACATGGCAACGGCAGCGGCGGCGGCTTGTGGCTTGAGTAGCGATGGCGAGTCCCCGGACGACAACCCCAAGAGCACGCTCAATCCGGAAAATCAACTCGAACGAGCGGAACTGCTTGATTTGATTCAACGTCATATTGACGACCTGGCGCCTGGTGAGGCTGGAGTAATCCGTGCGTACTACTTCCAAGACAAGTCATTTTCTGAGATTGCGGATGGATTCAACTTCAGCAAATCTTGGGTTTGTCGGCTGCACACACAAGCAATGTCGCGACTCACGAAAGTTGTAAAGGACTCGCTTTAGGCGAACTAGGTTTTCTACGGCGACGGTTCACGTGGGCGCATGCGCATTCCGCTTGCAAACACGGTGCTTAACCAAGCAGCCAACGCATCGGCGGCTTCGCCACTGGCCGTCAATTCCGCGTCCCCAAAGGTGGAGATGCGCTTCTCGTACTGTGCTTGATGATATTGCATGTAAATGTCGAGATCTTCCAGATCAATTTCAATGGCATGGGCTTCGAGGTGCTCATCAAAGCAGTGCAGCAAGTAAGGCGGAACCCAAGCAGGATTCACGTACACCCGCCACCCTTCGCGAGTCGGTGAGCAAAGGACGTTGAGGACTGCAGGACGCTCAGGTTGAGACGAAACGGCTTTCAGTGGCATAAGTCACCTTGGCAACTTTCTTAGGTCGTGGAGCAGATCGGTCGCATTTTGATAACGCTCTTCAATTTTCCAGCGGATTGCGTTCAGCACAATGCGATCCAGCGCGGGCGTAATACCGGAATTGACGCGACATGACGGTGGTTCAACTGGGTACAATTCGGGATTGTCTCTTGGCAACATCCGGTCGAAGGCCCCATGCCGAGTAAGCATCGTATACAGGACCAAACCTGCTGAAAATACATCCGCACGGTGGTCGACTTTTTCACCCCGCAAGCCCTCGGGACTTGCAAACCTTGGCGTACCCACGATAACCCCTGTGTCAGTTGGCTGTATCGGCGGGTGAGGTGCGCGCTCCGAGGCTTGTGGGAGCACACGCGCGACACCGAAGTCTAGAACCTTGAGAATCGTTGGACGACCCTGCGCGTTGTGAAGGAATAGATTTTCCGGCTTAATGTCTCGGTGAACTATGCCCAATGCGAGGGCCGCCGACAGCGCCGATAGCAGCTGGCAGGTGTATTCAACCGCTTCTGCAACGGGAAATGGACCGTGGACCATCAATTCGTGTGCGACCGTGGCACCTTCGAGCAATTCCATTACGATGCACGGTCGCCCGTCGGAACTCACCCAAAAATCAACGACTTCCACGATGTTAGGATGGTGTAGCCGCGCTGTGGCCTGGGCCTCAATGCGCATGCGGTCGACAAAGCGCGCCTCGTTTGCATACTGCGGATGAATGACTTTGAGAGCGAAACGTCGCTTGAGTACCGAATGAATGACGGCATGGACCTCCCCCATTGCCCCATGCCCAAGTTTGCCGACAAGCCGATATTGTTTATCGGCGAGGAGAGCATCCACTGAGTTGGCTGTTTGGCCAGGAGGCTGGTGGTTTGCGCGAGTCACGTGAAACCTAGTCGGTCGCTGGAGGCAAATCGTTGCTCGATATCTACTGACTCTGACACACTCGTCGAGCGCAGGGCGGCAACTCAAAGCTTCGTGTGGGGCGCGGCCGCAGGATTTGTGACCGCTTGTCGAATTCATGCAACGAACCGCGGTCACTGACCGACTAGGCTAGGCAAGCGACGTTCCTCGTGACGCAACCCAATTCATCCCCAACCGATTCGGAAGTTTCCGCTTCCGATCCCTTCCAAGGGACGTCCTATCGGATGATACGGCCATTGGCCCGGGGCGGCATGGGGCAGGTGTACTTAGTGGAACATCGGGAACTGGGTCGCGAATGCGTCGCCAAACTGGTGCACGAAGCCCTGGCCGGGCAGCCCCAGTTGATTGATCGAGTCCGAATCGAGGCGGAAGCGCTTGGCACTCTCAATCATCCCAATATCGTTTCGGTCAACAACTTCGGTACCACTACCGACGGTCGCCCGTTCATTGTTATGGAGTATTTGCGCGGACGAGACCTAGGTCGGGAATTGGTTTCTGGGCGCGTCTTTGCGTTAAGTGATTCCATTCGCATTGCATTAGAAGCCGCTGCGGCATTGAGTGCCGCCCACAGCATGGGCATCATCCACCGCGACATCAAGCCCGAAAATCTTCTCCTGCACGAAGAGTCCGACGGTCATGTCACGCTGAAGGTGCTCGACTTCGGCGTGGCGCGCATTATTCCCGGAGTTGCACCGAATGCGCCGACGCCGCTGGCTCAACCAACGAATACGGGCGTCATTATCGGAACACTGCGATACGTCAGCCCGGAAGGTGCCACAGGAATTCGCGTGGATGCTCGTGCGGACATCTACAGTTTGGGTTTGGTGTTGTATAGGATGCTCGCAGGGCGTGGCCCATTTAGCGATAATCTCAAGAACGGCGATTTGATCACAGCGTGTCTCACCGAAGATCCAAAACCGCCGTCGCGGTACGCACGCGTCCGAATACCGCCGGAGCTGGACGAAATAGTGCTCAAGGCACTGCGTAAGGATCCCGATGAGCGATTTCAAAGTGCCAGAGAGTTTGGGGATGCGCTTATTTTCGTGCAGAAGTCCCTTGTTGAATCGATGGGCGACTCTGAGGCCCTCGCATTTGCACTTGACTCAACAATACCGTCACCCATTGAGCAAACCGTCCTGGCGGTACGAAAAATCAGCCGGTCACGCGTCTCAGCGGCCAATGCCGTTTTATTTGCCGTGGTAATGCTGGCAACTACCGTACTGGTCGCTATTTTGGTTTTCAAATTGCGTCAAGGAATGGGGACGCCATGACTCAAGCTAGCGACTATCAAATTGCCTTCGCAGGAGGCTCGTGACATGGCGGCACCGCGAGCAAGCTTAGAGGCGCTCAACGTGGGCGACATGTTCCTGAAGAAATATCAGATTCAGGGGCTCATTGGCCGCGGTGGCCAAGCAACAGTGTACCAAAGCCACGATACATATATCGACCGCGAAGTGGCCATTAAAATAATGGCCGATGCCATGGACACCAAGCGTGAACACAGCCGCCGGGCACAGATGGAAGCGCGCGTGCTTTGCAAGTTTCATCATCCAAACATCGTGCATGTTTACGACGCCGGAACCACCGATAGCGGCATGACGTACATCATTATGGAACTGCTCAAGGGGCGTACGCTCCGCGAGGTTCTGCGCCACTTTCACAAACTGACCGTGCATGAAGCACTTTCTCTCGGCGCTCAGATTGCCGATGGGGTCGAAATTGCGCATCGTCAACAGGTCATTCATCGCGATCTGAAGCCGGAGAACATATTCATCGTCAATG
>PMCK01000082.1 GCA_003154095.1 Myxococcales bacterium
ACGGTGAGTGTGCCCTGAACCGCCAAAGCGGCCTTGGGCCCAAATGTCACGGCGCTCACATAGCCCGCTTGCGAACCGACACTAATCGTTGGGGATAGCTGCAACTCGGCATCTCGCACATGTCGTTCAGCCAGCTCAACGTGCAGGCGTGCCGTTGCGACGTCAGGTCTTTGCTCGAGATCGGTATTGAGACGGCAAGTGCGGGCGACTGCGCGCTCGAGGCCTTCGAGATCGAGCGTGCCGGGCGCAGACAGCGCAATGCGCGAGCCGAGGACCTGGCCTAGCGCCTCGCGCGCCTGCTGAAGGGATTCATCCCCAGCGATGAGCTGTGCGCGTGCCGTAGCGACGTCCTGCTGGGCGCGATCCACGTCGAGCGGTGTTCCCTTGGCGAAATGCAGCCGGGTTTGAGTCAGCTCAAGCCTCTCGAGCGCCGTCCGAAGGCCGACGCGATTGAGTTCCGCGACGCGTTCAGCGGCAAGCGTCGCTAGAAATGCAGCAATCACAATCGTTGCAATTTCACGGCGGCGGTCTTCGAACGCGAGCCGTGCTGCGTCAATAGACTTATCAGCAGTTGAAACGCCGTAATATCCGCGTGGGTTAACGATATTCCAGCTAGCAGTAGCTCCAAGACTGAATATATTTGGGGGCGGCGTCACCAAGACTCCGCCACCGAGAGGCACGTCAGCGGTAATGAAATTGTGAGTATAACTTGCGAGGCCCGTCAAAGTGGGCAGCACTGCTGCCAGAGCGATGCGCTTTTGCGCTTCGGCGCGCGCGATACTCTCCGAACTCCCGAGGTAATCCGGCGAGCGCGAGCGGATCAGTGCCAGGGCATCCTCCCAATTCTTTACTTGTCCCGACGCCGCCGACGGGGCCACCAACATGGGATCCGAAACAACTGGCGTTTGGAATGCCGGCTCGCTGTTCGGCGCCTCCTCAGCGTGAACGACGTGGTTTGCAAGCCCAAGCGTACCAATCATGGCGAGCGCCGAATATCGTGAGAGAAGATTCATCCGCTTGATTACACACAAATCCTTACTCCAGATTCTTTGTGCCACCCTGCCCCCATGACAAGGGCCTCACCGTGCAAAGGGTGTTATAAGCTACGGCGGCTTGCCCCCGACTCGGTTACCTATCAGTTTAGCGCGACGATTTCGTCGCCAAGGACGACATTTGATATCTAATAGCTCCGGAACACAACGCCCGAGGGGCGCAGTGAACGAACAGGTGGCGCAGGAAAATCTAAGCTACAGGTTACCGACTTGGCACATCGGATTGAGGCGGACGCTACCGCCTGCGACGAGTTCCCCGAGATTCGTTCGTTGGCTTGGCTCTTGTCTGCGGATCGCGTGGTTTGGGCTTTCTTTCTCCGCGGTTCCATTATCGGCTTGCTCAAACGCCGGTGACATCGGCACGCTAGACGTAACCTGGACAATTAATTCCACCTCGGACGCCACGCTCTGCGATAAGTCTGTGGGGTGGGTAGTCGTCCAGGTCACGGATTCGTCAGGCAACCGGTACTCCAGCAGCAACGGGCCCTGCAATTCATTTAGCACAGTGTTTACCAGCATCCCTTCTGGCGACTACAGTGTCAACGCGTACATGTTCAACGCGAGCAACAACGCTACATTAAGCACCGTGGGCGCTCACACTGTTGGCGTGAAATCAGGGCTGACCACGATCGATTCCATTAATTTCTCGGTGGCCGGGTCCAATTGAGATTTCAGGCTTGAAGGCAATCGGATTGCGGGGATTGCGGGGCAATTATTTTGCCGGGTTGCTGGTTGCCTCTTTCGCCGTGCTACTTGCCGCGGGCGCATGCCACAGCTCACAGCGTATCAGCTCCCCATCGTCACGAAAACACGTGGAGCCGATTGTATCGGCGAAGGCTGCGCCAGGTGTCCTCGCTCCGCACGACGCGGGAACAACCGCAGCCGGGGTGGCTCCCTGGGATGGCGGCGGGAATCAGCCGCTCCGAGTCTTGCGTAGTCACGAGGCAGCGCAAGAAGTCGTGGAGCGCCTACTCGGGGATGATTTAGTGCAAGCCAAGAAGGTCTGCTCTTACGAGCCCCCCGAGACCCGGGAGACATGCATTGATGCGGCCCTTAAGGCGCGCACCGACGAATTAGAGGCGAAGATGCTGCGTAACGCGCGGGCACTCGAGCTACTGCAACGGGTTGGAAATGCGGATTGCGCAAAGGTGCCTCGCTTGCCCGCTAAGAAGCAAGAGACTTGCATTCTCGAGTCCATGAATCGCCACCTCGTCGAGCTCGACGCCGAGTGCCCCTCTCAACCCGAGAACGCTCAATTCGAATGCCAAATGGAAGCCTTGATTCGGCGTTTTGGGCCATGAGGAATTTCGTGTAAACTCGTCCGGTCGGGAAGCTATGCCTATCACCTACGAAAATGTCATGCCTTGGGGGCGCTCCTACGACGAGTACGTTCGGATGTTCGCCCTCAGCGAGACCGATCTGGACAGGAGGCTGCTCGGATGCGGTGATGGGCCGGCGGCATTCAACGCCCAATTGAACCGAAGCGGCCGTCACATTGTATCCGTGGATCCAGTCTATCAATTTAGCCGACAACAGATCGCCGCTCGAATTGGCGAAGTTACCGGAGTGATTTTGGAGCAGACGGGGCAAAACAGTCATCTCTTTCGCTGGGATCGTATCGGAAACATCGAGGAGCTGTCTCGGCTGCGTCACGCGGCGATGGACGAATTCCTCGAGGACTTCGATGCGGGATTGGCCGAAGGCCGATACATCGCGGCTGAGCTCCCACGTCTACCGCTCGCCGACAACAGTTTCGACTTGGCATTGTGCTCGCACTTTCTGTTCATGTATTCGGCGCAACTTGGCCTGGATTTTCACGTCGAATCGATCAAGGAAATGCTCCGTGTTGCCACCGAGGTGCGAATATTCCCGGTACTCGACGTAAACGCGAGCGTTTCACCTTATTTGGCGGATATTCTCACGCTATTCAATAAACAAGGTGAAGCCCGATTGGTACCGGTGGATTACGAGTTTCAGATTGGCGCCAATCAGATGCTTCAGATAAGGGTCAACTAGGGCTGTTCCTGATTTCATCCGAGTACATCGGACAAGTCGGTCAAAATGAGTTACTGCACTGCCTTAGGCTCGTATCCCAGGTTTGGGCTGAGCCAACGTTCGACCTCGGCTACGGTCATGCCCGTGCGCTTGTGGTAGTCGAGGACCTGGTCGCGGTCAATTTTTCCGACGGTGAAGTAACGTGACTGAGGGTGCGCAAAGTAGAGCCCGCTCACGCTCGAGCCTGGCCACATCGCGAATGATTCGGTGAGGCGCATGCCCGTATTCTTTTCGACATCGAGCAGCCGCCAGAGAATGCCCTTTTCCGTGTGATCCGGACAGGCAGGGTATCCCGCTGCCGGCCGAATGCCACGGTAGCCTTCTTGAATCAATTCGGCATTGCTCAAATTCTCCGAACAGCCGTAACCCCATTCGATTCGCACCTGCTTATGTAAGCATTCGGCGAAGGCTTCGGCGAGGCGATCCGCGAGCGCCTCGGTCATAATCGCGTTGTAGTCGTCGCGTTCGGATCTGAACTTTTCGCACAACTCCGATACGCCCACGCCCGCTGTAACGGCAAAGGCTCCGATGTAATCCGGTAGCCCCGTCTCCTTGGGCGCAATGAAGTCGGCGAGCGAACGAAAGCTTTCCTTCGTTTCCTTCTGTTGTCGGAGGAAATGGAAGCGTTCGAGCACGTTAGTTCGCGTAGCATCGCTGTATAGCTCGACATCGTCCCCGCAGCCGCTCGCGGAAAAGAAGCCATAGACTCCGCGAGCGCTAATCAATTTCTCGGTGATTATGCGATCGAGTAGCGCATTGGCTTCCGTAAAGAGTATTCGCGCCTGTTCACCATACTTCTCATGCTCGAAAATCTGCGGGTAGATGCCTTTGAGTTCCCAGGTGTGAAAAAACGGCGTCCAATCGATGTATTCGCGCAGCGTCGAAAGCGGAAACTCGTTGAGCACGCGAACGCCCAAAAATTCTGGCTTGGGCAAATCCTCCGCACGCCATTCTATGGCCGGCTTCCTACGGCGGGCTTCAGCTATGGGAACGAGCTTGTGCTGCGGGGCTGCGTGCATGGCGCGAATTCGCTCGTATTCCGCCAAGTGTTGAACCACGAAATTCGCCTTGCCTTCCGCACTCAGAAGGCTGCTTGCGACCGGCACGGCGCGGCTGGCGTCTAGCACATGTACGACCGGCTCCGCATAACGAGGTGCAATCTTGATGGCCGTATGAGCCTTGCTGGTCGTCGCACCGCCAATCAAGAGCGGAAGCTTAAACCCCTGCCGTTCCATTTCGCGAGCCACATGCTGCATTTCGTCGAGCGACGGAGTAATGAGGCCACTGAGGCCTATGAGATCGGCATTTTCTAGCTTGGCCCGTTCGAGTATCTTCTCGCAGGGGACCATCACCCCAAGATCAATGACTTCGTAGTTGTTGCACGCGAGAACCACACCGACGATGTTCTTGCCAATGTCGTGCACGTCCCCCTTGACAGTCGCGAGCACGATTTTGCCCTGGGGTCTAACCTCTTGCCCAGCAGCCTGTTGCTGCGCCTTTTCCGCCTCCATGAAGGGAGTCAGGTAGGCCACTGCTTTCTTCATGACCCTGGCGGACTTGACGACTTGAGGCAGAAACATCTTGCCGGCACCGAAAAGGTCGCCTACGACGCTCATGCCGTCCATCAGCGGCCCCTCGATGACCAAGAGTGGGCGTCCGAGCTTAGCCCGGGCTTCTTCCGTGTCGTCCGCAATATAAGTATCGATGCCTTTGACCAGGGCATGTGAGAGTCGTTGCTCGACAGAACCTTGACGCCACTCTTCGGTCTTCTTTTCATCGACGGCCGTGCCGGTGCCGTCCGCCTTCAGTTGTTCACCCAATTGGACGAGCCGCTCGGTCGCGTCGGGGCGGCGATTGAGCAGCACATCCTCGACCAGCTCCTTGAGGTTGGGTTCGCTCTCCTCGTAAACCTCGAGCATGCCTGCGTTGACGATGCCCATGTCCATTCCGGCCTGGATGGCATGGTAAAGAAATGCTGAGTGCATCGCTTCGCGCACCTTGTTGTTGCCGCGAAAGCTGAAAGAAATATTGGACACGCCGCCACTCACCTTGGCGTGCGGCAGATGAGTCTTGATCCAACGCGTCGCATTGATGAAGTCAACAGCGTAGTTGTTGTGTTCTTCCATTCCCGTTGCGACGGTCAGAACGTTCGGGTCGAAGATGATGTCTTCTGGAGGGAAGCCGACGTCCTCGGTCAAGATGCGATACGCGCGCTCGCAGATCCGGATTTTCTCGGAGTATGATGCGGCCTGCCCGTTCTCGTCGAACGCCATCACGACGACGGCCGCGCCATATTTGAGCACCTTTTTGGCATTTTCTAGAAACTTGGCTTCGCCCTCTTTCAATGAAATCGAATTGACGATTCCTTTGCCTTGCAAGCACTTGAGACCGGCTTCAATCACTTCCCANNCCGTCGATCATGCCCTCGTCCATGCAAATATCGATGACGCTGGCGCCGTTCTCGACCTGTTGCCGCGCGACGCTTACCGCCTCCTCGAACTTTCCCTCCTTGATCAGCTTGGCAAATTTCGGCGAGCCGGCGACATTGGTACGCTCGCCAATCATAAGGTAAGCACCGAATTGCTGAGTGAAAGGTTGCGAGCCCGACAGCCGCAAAGGTCGCGGTGCATCGACATCTGCGGCGAGATCCGTGCCAGCCGCTGAATCAAGCGACCCAATCGATTGGGTAGATTGCTCAATCTGCGTCATCTCGGTGTCCTGCGCGGGGGTGCGAGTTGGATCGGCCTCCACATCATGCCAGGCGCGTGGTTGCTTATGCTGCAATGCCTGAGCGATCGCGGCAATATGTTCGGGCGTGTTACCACAGCAGCCTCCCGCTATATTGAGCAGTCCCGCATCGGCAAATTGCGTCATGTGGCGTGCCATATCCGCGGGCTGAAGGTCGAAACCGGTAACGGACAGTGGGTTCGGTAACCCAGCATTCGGGTAACAGGAAATTGCCGCGTTCGATTTCTCGGACAGCTCGGAGAGAAACGGGTACATGAGGTCGGGACCGAGTGAACAATTGAGCCCAATCGCCAGGGGCTTGATGTGTTGAACGGCGTGCCACAAAGCTTCGACCGTCTGTGCCGAGATCATCGTCTCGCCGCCGCGGCCGACGGCGGCCGAAATCAGGACGGGCAGCTCGCTGCCGATTTGATCGAACACCTCGCGAATCGCGACGAGCGCCGCCTTGGCGTTGAGCGAGTCGAAAATGGTTTCGACGAGCAGCATGTCCGGGCCCCCGGCGATCAAGGCTTTGATTTGCTGGACATATGCGGCCTTGACCTGATCGAACGTAATCACGCGAAAGCCCGCGTCGTCCGCGTCCGGTGAGTTCGATAGCGAGACAGTAAGCGGGCCGATTGCACCGGCGACGAAGCGGGGCCGCGAATCCGCGTTGGCTACGCGGTCCGCCCACTCGCGGCATTGACGTGCCGATTGCTCGTTGATGTCCCAGGCGAGTTGATTCAAGGCAGGGTCATCGATGATCTTCTGGTAAAACTCGGGGTCCTTTCGCCCTCCGTGTTCCCGCGGGTCATCCACGAAAAACTCACTTTGAGTAATGCTGGTGGCACCAAATGTATTCGTTTCGACGATATCGGCACCTGCTTCCAAAAAACGGCGATGAATGTCGCCGATCAGCTTGGGCTGGGTCAGCGTAAATAGGTCGCCATTGTTGAGGAGTTCCTTCGAGGAGTCCTTGAAGCGCTCCCCGCGGATGTCCGCTTCCGTTGCCCCATAGGTGCGGATGGTAGTCCCCATGGCCCCGTCGATGATGACGATGCGCTGCTGGAGTATTTTTCGGAAGGTCTCTTGGTTTGACATGGGTTTCTATTGTTGGACAAATTTAGTTCGTCTTGACCCTACTACCGCCGCGGGCCGTCGGCTTCGTTTTGTCGGCAGCCGCCAAGACGACCTGCAGGTGGGGTTTTTTGGACTCGCGACTTGCAACGTGACAGGTCGCAACGTCGAGGCCCGCGCCGGAAACTAGCCGGCGCAGAGTTTTCGGGGAAAAACCAGGGTGGCGTTCGCCGTAGCGCGCCGACACATCGCTTTGCTGGTGCGCGTCGAGGCACAGCAGCACGAGGCGCCCGCCGGCGCGCAACACCCGCGCGCATTCCTTGAGCGCGAGACCGGGTTGTTGGGCATAGGTCAACGTATGAAACAGCAGCACCACGTCGAAACTCGCGGCGGAAAATGGCAGCGCGTGCACATCGGCCACTTGGGTCTTTACGTGCTCGAACGTGGTCAAGCGTTGTCGCGCCATGTCGACCATTCGCGGGCTAATATCGACGCAGGTAAGCGAGTCGCAATAGGGTGCCAGGGCTTGCGCTGCCGAACCGTCACCCGTGCCCACGTCGAGTACGTCCCCGAGCCTGAGCATGGCGGCGATGCCTGCCGCCAAGGATTGCCAGCTACGGCCCGGCGAATAGTAGCGTTCAAGATCATCCAGCGCCGAATCAGGCAGGTCGCCGCGCCGTTCGGCATCCAGCTCGACGAGGCGCTTCTGATCACCTACAAGTGTCGGATCCTGCGAACCGGCGACCTCTTCGAGCAGGGCTCGCGCGGCGTCGGGCAGACTCGAAGTGGCCAAGGCGTAATAACATTGCGCTCCCTGCGGCCGGTCGCTCACGAAGCCCGCTTCCCTGAGGCGCCCGAGATGCGTTGAAACTCGAGATTGCGAGATCCCGGTGACGCGAACAAGGTCCGAAACGCAAAGTTCCCGTGCTCCGAGCAGCGCACAGAGCCGCAACCGGCTTTCGTCGCCGAGCAATTGCAAGGTTTCAATCGTTTGGGAGAGCTTCATATCCTTATATTCGGATTAGAGGATATAGTAGCCGGGCCCCGGCTGGCGGTCAAGGCGGAATGGGACACGAGTCTTGACGATGGCGGCGGGGATACCTATCTCGATTCCTCTGAAAGTGCGTGCAATTATTGTAAAAACAGCCTGCGCAGTTGCCGCCGCAGCTGCTTTGGCCTGGTTATTGGTCAGCGTAATTCTCTGCATCCCCTTCGCACTGCTCAATGTGCTGCGGGCATCCCTTGCATTTGCGGATATCTTGTTCATCTACGCGGCCATGAACGTCGTCGAGTACTTGGCAGCTGCGTTTCCTGCGAAATGGGGTCCCGTTGAGGGCCTTGCGTACTTCGCGTTTTCATTTCTGGATCACAATCCGGCGCTCGGGGTCATCGCGTATGTCCTTATGCGATTGAAATCGGTCATCGGCAATGGACTGATTGCGCCGCTCGCGTTGCTCGATGCTAACGATAAGGGACGTGAGCAAAGCTCGGCTTTGGACCGCTCAAGGTTGTCGGCAACGAATCCGTAGGGACGGTCGGCTCCGCTGACTTTGCCGCAGCGGCACGGAAAGTCACGCTCGAGTCAGCTACAACGCTAGACCCTTGCGTTCGACTGGCTTTACGGGGAAAATACCTTGCGTCCGTACTTACATTGTACCCATTTCTTGGAGACAACAGATGGCTTCATCGAATCTAGCGTCCGACAAGCAAGCGCGACCGGCTGGGCCTCTGCATTTCGTTCCCCCTTCGTTATTGCGAGTTCGACGATTTCTCTTCGAGCATGGCATGCCGATTGTGCCCTGGGCGCCTGCCGGCGAGGTACTCGATCAGTTCTACGGCTTGATGCATTCGCGCAGTGGCGACGACCGATTCTGGCAAGGGATCCGGGAATTGCTCGAGGCTCTTCAATGCGATCTGCGAGAGCGACTTGAAAGTGAAGCACAAGACAATGAGATATTGACCTATGCCACGCACAGTAAGCTGCTCGACGAAATTCGCAACGGGCTACAGGCGAGCGAATCTTCAATCGGAGGCTTTCTAGCCCTCGCGCGGCAGCTATCACCTAGGAGTCTCGCTGTATTGCTACTGCTCGGATGTGCCGCCACGATCGGTTGCTGCGACTGCAGTTCAATTTACAACGGCGTTCGCATGGTTTGACGGGGATGACCGAAGAGCTGCAGCTTGCAGGCCTCAAAGTTCACGCCGTTCGCCCCGACGCTGCACATGCGCGTGGTCCGTTGTCGGTCGTCGTACTCCTGCATGGTTTCGCAGTCCCAGGTACCGATCTCATCTCGGCCACAAATGAGTTGGCCGTGCCGCCCAACACTTGGCTTCTGTTCCCGGAGGGGCCGTTCGATTTGGGCGCTGCTTGGGGCGAGAATCTTTTGGGAACCCGAGGTTGGTGGGAAACGAGTGCAGGAAGGCTTCACCTCGCGAGGCTGACCGGGCAAGTCAGATTGGCCGAGCAATATGCGAACGAAGGAATCGAATCCGTTCGCCCAGTCATGGCCTCGCTGCTAGGCGAGATACAATCGAAATTCGATGTCACTTCCGAGCGCATCGTTATCGGTGGCTTCTCGCAAGGTGCAATCGCAAGCCTGGACACGGTCTTGCACTACAACCGCAAGTTGGCGGGGCTAATTTTCATGAGCGGGACATCGGTCGAGCCCGACACCCTTGAGCGGATGGCGCTGCGGAAGGGTCAAATGCGCGCACTGCTCAGCCATGGCAGATTGGATCCGATATTGCCGTATGCCGCAGCTGAATCGTTATGTGCTCAGTTGACTGCGGCGCAATGGGACGTCACTTGGGTTCCCTTCGACGGCACTCACTCGATTCCCGAAGAGGTGCTCCAGGCCGTATCGAATGCCCTCCTTCGCTGGCTCAGTTGAATCATCGATGAGGAGCGATGGCTAACGAATCGATGGAATTTGGCAATCTCAAGTGGCGACACCCGCTCGGCGATGTCCGCCGGATCCCCGAGCGCTGCGTCTGGGCCATCACGGATTTGTGCAATTTTGATTGCATCCACTGTGAAACACATGCCTCGGTGCCTCACGTTGCCGAACTCTCGCTCGTTCAAATGCAATCGGTTGCCGATCAACTGGGCGCACTCGGCTGCCAACACGTGAGCCTAACCGGGGGCGAGCCCTTGCTGTCGCCTCATTGGGAAGGTCTTAGCAAACATCTGAAGCGACTGGGTTTGCGCGTTCACCTGGTTACCAACGGTACACTTGTCGATGGGGCGATGCTCGAAAGATTGATAAGTTCGGGCGTTGACGGGCTCAAAATCTCAATCGATGGTCTGCGCCACACGCACAATCGAACTCGCGTCTCGCTTCACGCGTTTCCGGGTTCCGCTTTCGATTCATCCATCGACGGGATAAAGTGCGTTCGAGGGCTGTTGCCAGTCGACGTGATTACACAGATCAATCAGGACAATATCGATGAGCTTACGACGCTCGGCGAACTTCTCAAGTCGCTCGGTGTCGCTCATTGGATATTGCAGCTGGCAATTCCGAGCGGGCGCGTGCAATCCCTCGGCCGCCCGTATGTCCTTTCGCCTAATCAATTGCCGGCACTTGCCGATTTCATAGTTTCTGCCCGCAAATGTGAGCGATACCCCGCAATCGAAGTGACAGACACGATTGGCTACTGTTCCAAGCAGGAAATGGAGATTCGAAGCCGAGCGGTCCCTATGATGTGGCTAGGTTGCAATGCAGGTGTACGGCTAATATCGATCAGCTGCTCGGGCACAGTGAGTGGCTGTTCGGGACTACCGCCCGAATTCGATGCGGGTTCGCTTCATGAAGAGACGTTGGCAGACATTTGGAATGATGCCGACCGCTTCTCCTACGTCACGAAGTTCGATTCTAACCTTCTTACAGGCGGCTGCGCGCGATGTGCGCTTGGAAAAATCTGCCGTGCAGGTTGCCCAATTCTGTCCTACAATACAACAGGCACCATTTACGAAAATCGGCATTGCCTGCGCCTTTTGGAGGATGCTCTTAGCCAAGGGGACGACAAACTATGACATTCCAACTTGGACAAGAATCGAAGCCAACAGAGTCGGAAGGTAATCCCGTCTTATCGCTGCTTCGTAGGCCCCATCTCGATGCCGCGGAAATCGAACTTACGATGGCTTGTCCATGCCGCTGCATTAACTGCGGCTCTGACTGCGGGCCAGCAGTTGACAACGAGCTATCGACCGATGAATTGCTGGCGCTCCTTTCCGATCTCAAAGATCTCGGGTGCCGGCGCGTGAGTTTTCTTGGAGGAGAACCACTGATCCATCGCGACCTCATGCAGCTCATCCAAGTGGCTCGCGGTCACGGTATGCTCGTCGAAATCGTTACCTCGGGTATGGGTTTGGACTCAAACTGTGCAAAGCAGTTGAAGGAGGCGGGTGCAAACTCCGTTTCGGTGAGCATTGATGGCCTCCGGCATAGCCACGACGCGCAGCGGGGCGTTGCTCGTGCGTATGATCGGGCCATGGAAGCGCTTGCCGCCCTTCGGACCGCACACATTGCAGCGGGCGCAACCACTCAGGTCAACCGGATGTCACTGCCGGAACTCGAAGCGTTGGGTGACGAGCTGCTAGAGGCTGGCGCACTAGGTTGGCAGCTACAACCGACGCTGCCCATGGGGCGGGCAGCGGGAAGTCCACTTATTTTACGAGAGGAAGACATGCCGGAAGTCCTCGCTACTTTGCGGCGACTTACCCGAAGAACCAAGCTGCGACCCATTATCACGGACGCATTGGGNNGCCGGAATTCGTCATGTGGGTATTACCTGTCGCGGGGAAGTCAAGGGTTGCCTGATTTTGCCTGCCGAATTCATCGAAGGCAATCTGCGCCAGGTGCCCTTGCGCCAGACTTGGGAAGATCCCTCGCGTTTTGCCTACAATCGGCAATATCGCCGCGAGTCGTTGAGCGGCCCCTGCGCAAACTGCAAAAACGCCGAACTTTGCCGCGGGGGCTGTACGGCGTGCAGCCTAATATTTCACGGGAAAACCGGCATCAACACACGCTGTCTGGCTATAATTGAAGAACCACCGGTCTCGGATACCAACCATGATTGAAACCCAAGTTGAACCTACTTCGAACGGGCCCAGTGCCATTCGTTTCGTGCCGCCTTCCTTGCTCAGAGTACGTCACTTCCTGCTTGAGCACGGGATGCCGATTGTTCCCTGGGCACCAGCGGAGCAGGTCCTCGACGAGTTTCATGAACTGTTGGCAACTCAAAAGGCCGATCCTGCATTTTGGCAAGGTGTTCACTCGCTGCTCGAGGCGTTGCGCAATGATCTGAAGGAACGCCTGGCGGGTGGTGCCCAGCACAATGAAGTCCTGCCGCTTCTCGTACGGCAGGATTTGCTCGCCGAAATCCAACAGCAGCTCCACTCTGCAGCGGACTCGAGCGGCGGCTTTCTCGACTTGGTGCGGCGAGTTTCACCGCCCTGTTCCGTCTTGATGCTCCTGCTCGGAGCAGCAGTGACCGTGGGATGTGGCGCGCGAATGGATCTTGACGGGAACAACGACCCCGACAGCGGCGGAATTTCGAATGTCGGGGGCTCCTTCGGAGCGGGAGGAGTTGCCGGTATTGGCGGCCAAACCCGTGGCACCGGTGGCCAGTCCCTGGGAACTGGTGGCTCACCAAGCTGCAATTTTACGGACTTGCAAGGGGCAATTGACACCTGCGGTTTGGCGAGTGCGTCGCTGGCCGCCTGTGTGCAAACCCTAAACACATCGTGGCGCGATGGGTTGAACGCGCTACTGGCCTGCAAAACGTGCAACGAAGTTATGAACCATATTGAGTGTCTTCAAAGGCAATGTTCATATCTACCGGCAGAGTATCTCGAAGCGTTGCTTTCCAATTGCGTTGAACCTCCATATGCCGGAGTTCGGTTGGAGAATTAGTTTGAGCCTCAATTCTCGTTGCATCGCATTGCTTATGATGGGCGCTCGGGTTTCACCCGCCTGCGGAGCACGAGTCGAAGGAAACACGGACCGGCGGTGGTCATCTAGTTCTGAGCATCCACAATTGCCCGAACGATCAGGGGTGCTCTGAAGGGGTTCGCCTGTTCGTTTTCGGTGTGTCGGTCCCCAACGACGCACCGCGATTCAGCGATCGGACCCTAGCTGTAGCCTGTCGCGAGAGGGCGCGACGGCGGCGTTCGTAGTTGCTCGACGCTTTGCGAGCAATCTCGGGGTGGTTGCGAAACACGAAGCGGGCGGCGGCGCGAACCCGCATTACGCGTTCGAGCAGCAGCGTTGCCAGGCGCCGGCGCAGGTCAAGCGCGCGCCGGGCATGGTGCGGCACGACATGCTGGCTCCTTTGTTCCCGCAGCTTATTGGCTAGCCCTCGAGCTTCGTCAACTAGCGCTGGGCTAAAGCCGCCGAGCCCCTTGAGATTTTCGACCTCCTGGCGTGCCAGCGCTGCGTAATCTGAAAGCTCGGTCGCTAGCGAGTCCACACTGTCCGAGCCATCGGCATATTCCGAGCGCAGTGCCGACAATTGAGGATGCTGCTTTCTAACGGTGCCATCTTCCAGCCACCACCTGAGGGCAGCGCTAATCTCGCTGAGCACGAATTCTGCGCGCGCCCGCAGATTGGTCTGCACCGGTGCCACGGTGAGCAAGTAGTTAGTCTGCGCCGTTTGCAGTGCCTCGCCGAGTTCGAGCAACTCGTCGGCAATTGCCAAGTGCAGCTTGGAACCGGCTTGCGACAGACCGGGCCTGACCTCATTACCGGCGCTGTCTCGCGCGGGCTCCCAGTACGCGTGCACATAGCTGGACAATTCGACCGCTTCGCTGAGCGTTACGTGCAGGGGTGTGCTGAATGAATCCCGAACGTGAGTGAGCGCCGTGGCAGCAGGTAACCATTTTTCATACGCTTGGCGTGTCATCGTGTTACCTCGTCGGTCAGGCGGGATTGCTGGTTGCGGAAAATCGGGAAAGCTCGTGCCAACTGGGCCGTCATGCCCCAATGCATATTGGATATACGTTCGGCCTCGCTCGTTATTCCCTGGCGGACCGCAGCCGTCCCCGGGTCCGGGGTTTTCCAGAGGTTCGGCAGACGTCCAGCTAGGGTCACCGGGTGGCTGTGGCGGGTCGATTGAGTCCTGCAACAGCGGAACTTCCGGCTGCGTGAGGTGCCAGCTGTCCTGCTGGCGAACCTTTCCGTCCTGCGCGCCCTGCCGCCGGACCTGCAGGACAGCCATTGGCGTTTCCTGACTTTGCCGCTGCGGCACGGAACCGGCGTTGTTTACCCCAGCGATGCGTGTTGCCGGCTGCTTTGGAACCACCGGTGCTCGGTGTGCCGTGAACTAAGCCAACCCGTGCCGTTGAAGGCTCGACGCCGCATCCAAAACTGCACTCTGCGCCGTGCGTGGTTGCCACCCAAGGATTTGCTTTGCTCGGGAGCAGTCGAAATCATCGCGTTTACCAAGTTCCGGGAGAATAACCGCCACCTGGCGGTCGAAGAGGCCAGCTATGCGTAAAGTCCAGTTGGGCATTTTGCGCAGCGACACTCGATAGCCAGCCTGCGCGAGGATCTCACCAATTTCGGGCAGCGACAGAACTGGCAACGCACAGCAGAAGCGCTGCCCCGCAGCCGAGGGTGCGCACATGGCCCGCCAGTGCAGCTGCGCCACGTCCAGCACGTGCACTAACGGGAAATAAAGGTCGGGCAGACCCGGCAGATCCCTTTTTATCATCTTGCGCACGAGCTCATTGCTAACTCCGTGATCGCGATCGAGCGACGGACCCAATATGAAGCCCGGGTTAATCGTCACCAATTCGAGTCGCTGAGTGTCCGGCAGCGGGGTCTCGACTATGTTGAGGCCTTTGCGCTCGGCGCATCGGTCCAAGTGTGTTGCAATTTGGCCACAGCGGCAGGGAAACGGCCGAAACGCCATGACGTCGGTCGCGTTCAATTTGGGTTCGAGATATGTCTCGTCGCTCCGTGCGCGGACCGCGAAATCGCGCTACAGAGCGGCTGATGGGAGACGAATCCGGCAAAGGTCGCGCAGTCGTTCAGTCACTGATCGATCAGGGGAGTCGTGTGATGCGGCGCGCCGGCGATCGTTTGTTCACTGGGATAAAAGGCGCAATCGATGTCAAGTCGGGACTCACTCGAACCGAGACAGCCTCACTTTCGGATCCGCGCCCCGAACCGCCGGTGGTCGCTCGTCTCATGGTTGAGATTCGTTCGGATGGCTCGCGCACTATCGCACGTGGCGCATTGGAAGATCTAGTCAACGATAAGAACGTCGCGCTGAAGGCCGAGGGTAAGACACCGGCCGAGCTCGCGCGCTCACTGACTGGGATGCTCCTCGGTCTGCCCCTCTTCGCAAGTCAAATTGCGAAGTCACTCAAGGCCCAATCGCGAAAGTCGAATGATGAGCGGTGATTGTGGCGCGGGTTGCGGCAGCCGCATTTGCGGGCTTATCAAATGTAGTGGCGGCGGAACCCCGGTCTACTAGCCGCTCACGTTGAAGACGTTTCGTGATTGAACTTGTCGCTCAGTGAATCGATCGCGTGTACGATATGCTGGCGGTCATCGTGCGTTGCGCGTTGAGCCGCTACCCGGGAGGTCCCCTTGTCTAGGCTTGCTCGACTCTTGGTGATGATTGCGTTTGCCGGACAGATTGTGTCCTGTAGTGGTGTCCCTGGCTCTTCGAACACCGACGCGGGCGCGGGCGGAGCTGGTGGCGGCGCCGCGTCAAGCGGTGGCACGAGCGGCACCGGCACGGCTAGCACCTGTTCACCGATCTTGACCCTGATTGATACCAGCGCACCGGATCACGTGGTCGGTTCCGGCACGTTGGCGAGCTGTACGGACGCGGCGGTGCGCACGACACTAGCCCTGGGCGGGAAGATCACCTTTGCCTGCGGCGGTCCCGCTACAATCACGGTCACTCAGACAATCGTCCTGCCGACTAACCTCGATACGGTTGTCGACGGCGGCGGCGTTATCACACTCGACGGCGGCAGCAGCGTCCGGATCTTGAGTTTCAATGACCCGAACTACCGGACCAGCCGCGTCACGGTCACGTTGCAGCGCCTCACGCTGCAAAATGGGAAGTCATCGGGGACTGCAATCCCTACCGCACCTTCGCCTTGCTCTCAGGGGACCGACGTGGACGGCAGCGGTTCGGCGATCTCGATTCGAAACGGTGTGCTGCATGTGATCGACTCGACGTTCGCCCACAACCGCGCGCCAGAGCTGGGACCCGATGTGGGGGGCGCGCTTTCCGCCCTCGGATCGCTCGAGGTGAAAGTCCAAGGGAGCACGTTCACGGACAACAGTGCGTCAAACAGCGGCGCCATCTATATGCTGAACTCGGATCTCGCGGTCGTGAATAGCACATTTACCGGCAACAAAGCGCTTGGCACAGGCCAAAATACAATCGACACATCGAAGTGCAGCGCGCGCGGGGGTGAGATCGGGAATGGCGGTAACGCTGCAGCGATCGGTATTGACGGTGGCGACGACGGGGACGATCTTTTCTGCGGCGACACCTTTACGGGCAATACAGCTAACGAACTCGGCACGGTGTCNNGGCAATCACTCCGGCGGCGGGGGAGCTCTCTACTTCCACAATTCCACACTCGTAATCACCGCCTCGACATTCTCGAACAACGTCGCTACTGGTTCGGGAGCGATCCAATCCGACGGCAGTACCCTCGACTTTACTAACGTGACGTTCTCCGGTAACAGCGCGACCCAGGGGCTGGGCGGCGCGCTATCATTGTTCGGAAACGGTGGCAGTATCGTCAATTGCACCTTCGCGAACAACAGTGCCTCGTTCGGCTCGGGATACTTCGCCGCCGCGATCGCGGGTGGCACGGCGCTTACAATTCGGAACACGGTCTTTGACGGCAACACATCACAAGATTGCGGGGCGCCGATGGCCTGCTCCGATGGCCAGAGTACCGGCGACGGGAACGTCCAGTGGCCGGCGGCTCACGCTGTTTGCTCAACCGCGGACACCAAGTGCACACCCACCACGACCTTCGCGGACGCTGCATTGGGCGCGCTGGGCGACAATGGTGGCCCAACCAAGACTTGCCTGCCTGGCGCCAGCAGCCCTGCGCTAGGCATTGGTAAGAATTGCCCCACCACCGACCAGCGCGGAAAGACGCGTCCTTCGACCAACTGCGCGGCGGGTGCGGTCGAGCCCTGATCCGCTGAGAGCTGCACGTGTTGAGCCCTCTGGGCGTCTCGCTCGCCGCAGACCTTGTCCCCGTGCCGTCACGACCCCAACAAAGAGGAGTTGAGGATGATGACCGCGTGAAGTCGGGTCAGGTATCGCGCGACTGGTCATGCCATGCCCGTCGTAACACGCACGAGCAAAGGATCGCTACGATGGTCTGTTCAACTTCGTGTGCCAAAAGCATTGAACGGTGACGGTGAAACCGAACGATCCCGTTAGCCGCATGATTGTGTGCAGTGACAGCTACGTCGGGTTGACCAGCAACTTACACGCGCTAGAGCACATGTCGCCTCCGGAGCCGTTGGCAGCAACTCCGTCATCGCACTGCTCGTACGCTGACTGAACGATCTTATCCCCGCAATAGGGCGCAAGCTGGCATGTGGACGTGCATCCGCCATAGGCACCGGTATTGAGAGCCGCTCCTGAGTCACATTGCTCGGGGCCGTTCTTAATGCCGTCTCCACAGTACGGCGCCAGAGTACAGTTTGAATTGCAGCCTCCGTAGGCGCCCGTATTGTCGGCAGTCCCGTAATCGCATTGCTCGCCGGCGGCAGTGTCCTTAACACCATCTCCGCAGTAGCCAGGAAGCTTGCAATCGGCTGTGCAGTTTGGGTCATTGGACGAGGTTGGTTCGCATTGTTCGCCCCAGTCAGTCTGAACGATCCCGTCCCCACACCTGGGCGGGAGCACGCAACCAGGGCTGCATGTATTGTACGTGCCGTCATTGACGCCATCATCGCAGGCCTCGGGCCCGTTGACGACACCGTCACCGCAATACGGCCCCAGCTGACAACTCGTCGTGCAACCGCCGTAGAGGCCGTCAGCATTGGCGGTCCCATTATCGCACTGTTCGCCGTAGTCGAGCTGCACTTTGCTGTCGCCGCAATAGGGAGGCAGAGTGCACCCCGGGCTGCAGGCATTCGAGCCGGCAGCGGCATAGCCATCCGTATTCGTGCCGTTGTCACATTGCTCGTGGGCCTTCTGTACGATGGCATCGCCACAACGCGGCCCCAGCGTGCAGCTGGTCGTGCATTGATTGTAGCAATCCGAAACCGTAGGGTCGCAGTTGCCCGCCGTTCCATTGTCGCATTGCTCCCCGGGAGATACCGCCGGGTTCGTGCCGCCACAAACAGGTTTGCAGACACTGTGTGCGGCATTGAATCCACTCAAGCTGAGTTCATAGCTCGAGGCTTTGGTCTGGCGCTCGTTCTGAAAAACGGCAATTTCATAGACTTTGCCGTTCTGAAGGCCAAGGTTTGGGTTGGTCGTGATGCCCGTTGCACCGGTAACGTTGGTGGGAGTTACGACAGTCGTGGTTGCCCCGCTGCCTCCGAACGTCAAGACGCCTTGCACTGCAGTGTGGATGCCACCAAGATCCACGGCTAGCCTCTTATTGATGAACACCCAGACGTCGTCATCACCTACGAACGTCAAGTTATACGTTTTCGTAGAATCGTAATTGAACCAGAACCGGACCTCCGTGGTGAAACTGAAATTGTGGTTCACCCCGGTCGGATCCATTGGCCAACTCGGGTCGTAGTTGCCTGAAATCTGCGCCGTAGTCGAGGGGCTCCACGAGGATTGTGGAAGGATGGCATCTGCCGGGAACCACAGCGGATTGCCGTCATAGGAGGCCAGGACCACCGTGCCCACGTAGTTTGTTCCGACGAGCGCACAGCTGGTTGGTGCCTGGCCGCCGATATTGCAGGCCTGGGGGCTACCGCCGCCATCACATTGCGGTGTGGTCGGGTCGCCGTCGTAGTAGCAAGCCACGCAGGGAATGGGCGCCCCGGTTGCGTCCTTGGCAACCTGGGCTGCACTGATGCAGGTCTGTGACTGCGTGCGCTCGTATTTGGCAGAAGTCAGCCCGTTGCCGTTGACGCCAAAGCGATTCACATAAGCATTGCCAGCGTCGTTGAGGAACAGCATCAGCGTGCTGGCAAGTGTTGGAAGGTTGCGAGTGTTACCTGCCGCGGGTGCTGCGTCGTCGTAGAACTGCGCATAGCTTTGCGGGCTAACAATTCCTGAGGCTTGGCCGGCTGCGCCATTGTACGTGCCGGTCGTCGACACGAGCACTGGTTTCAAGCCGGGCTTCGCACCGGTGATACCCAAGTAGCTCTGAACTAGACCTTGGTTGGCGTAGTTGAGACCGGTGGCAAAGGATGCCCCCTTCTCGAAATCGCCACCCGCGTTGAAATCGCGCACGACCATCGGTACGACCATCGTGTTGCCAAGCGGCGGCTGCGTGCAGGTAAAGCCTGCCTCGACTTGGCACGTCGAGGAACAGCCGTCGCCGCTCACGGCATTGCCGTCGTCGCATTGCTCCGTTCCAAGCACCAGACCATCGCCGCAGATGGTGCTGCAAGCTCCGCCGGGGCTACTGGCCGTACCGGCAGGGCAGGTGGGTTCGGCCATACAAGTGGGTGTACAACCATCACCCAGATCATTGTTCTTGGGCAGCGGATCGCAGCCTTCGGAGCCTTCGACCACGCCATCGCCGCACACGGTCTGATGGCAACCGGTGCTGTTGCAGGCCCAGCCGGGTTTCACCGAGCAATCCGAGTTACAGGCCTGAGCTTCGGCAGCGATGCCCGGATCACATTGCTCGGCGGGTGTGATCAAAATGCCATCGCCGCAAACCGGCACGCACGGCGCGCCTGCAAACGGGCACTTGTAACCCGGTTCAAGCTGACACGTAGCCGAGCAGCCGGGATACGCGCTGTTCTTGTCGTCGCATTGTTCGCCTATCTGGACGATCCCATCGCCGCACACTGGGGTCTGACACACGCAGGCCTGGCCCGGCGCGCACGTGCAGGTAGCATCCATTGTCTTGCAATCTGCGGAACACCCGGGACTGCCTTGGAACTTTCCTTCGTCACATTTTTCGCCGAGCGAAGCCTGAACGATGCCATCGCCACAATAAGGCAGGCGGCTGCACGAACCGGGCTTGCATCGCCATCCAGATTCCGTCTGGCAAGTTGCACTGCAACCGTTTCCGGGGTTTGGGGGATCACAAGTCTCGCCCGACTCGATTCGACCATTGCCGCAAACGTATAACGGCACGCATTGCTGGCCCGCAACGCACTTGTATCCCGGATCTTGAGTCTTGCAGTCGGAAGAGCATCCGGGGCTGCCCTGGTATTGCCCTTGGTCGCAGGCCTCACCTGGGTTGACTATGCCGTCCCCGCACTTGAAGCTGACTGTGCAAGCGCCGCCCGCAGGGGGACAACTGTAGTTGGGCTCGACTTGACAAGCACCATTGCAACCATCACCGGCCAGCGTGTTCCCGTCGTCGCACTGCTCACTGGCTTGATTCACTTTGCCATCGCCACAGCCTGGTGGCGCCACCATATTGCAGGCAACTGGTGGATTCGTGCCCAAGCAAACGTTGCTGGTAGTGCCACCGGATCCCACTTGAAATGACGATGCGCCAGTGCCAGAAGCACCGCCTACCGCGGTCTTTCCGCCCACGCCGCTCACGCCTGACGGAGGCCCGCTCGATGAATTATTGGCAACACTTCCGCAGCTGACGACGCCAAGAATCGTTAGGAAAAATCCAAAGAACCCAATCCGATGAGCATTGATCATGACCAAATAACCTTAAAACCGTGGGACTAGTCGCCAGTTATTGAGTTACTTCGGCAAGCGAAATCTAGTTGCGCAATTTCGCGCCCGATTCGATTAGTAGTACCGTTGACTACCCTGCAATTGCCGACCTCAGCGCACCGCGTGGTTCAACCGATCGGCAAGCGAGGCCCGATCTGACACAGACAGATCCGACGTCAGGGGTCGTACATGGTGTAAGGATCGAGTCATCGCGGCTCAGATCGAACTTCGGATTGTCGCGCAACGCAGGCGCTTGTAGGGGCGGTTGCCTCCGAATCGAATGCCAGAGCGGCAACCAAGCGCGCACCAATAATGCCACGAAAATTGGACTTAGAAGGCAGATAACGAGAAACGACCGCACCGGTATTTCGGGAAATGCGCCACTCATCGACTGCCTCACACTCATACTACTACTCATACGGCATTCGTTGGTGCGCCGACAAGTGGGTAAGCAGATCATGAACGGCACGTGAAGCCATACCAATGAGCGAGATTGCTCCGAGTGTGGCAATTCGCTGGATTCGTATGGCCGGCAGCTAAGTTGTGAATCTGAGCTAGCCCGCCTTGTGACTGAATGATTAGTTCACTCACGGGCATCATCATGAATGAACGTTAATTTCCAAGACTGGCCGAAGCAGGTAAACCACGTGCGGACGCCGCGCTGAGGCTTGCTCGCCCATTGATCGGTTAGAGCAACAGCGCGCGGCAATTGATGCCTCTTACTTGGCTCTAAGGCTAGGGTCGCCAATGCCATCGTTCAATTCGAGATTCGTTCACTAGGCGATCGAGATGCCGAATGCGGCGTTGCCTGAAACACCCGTTAGCGAATCAGTGATTGTCACCTGCGGGTTCCGTGCCGTCACAACAGATTGCGGACTATTCCCGAGGGACACATCCTCAGTGTATGCAAACGTGAGCGGCGTGCCTCAGCGCAAATCAATCTCTGTGAATGACGTAAATGTCACGGAAAGGCTCATGCCGGCCACGTCCCCGGCAACGCACCGGAACGATTCTTGAGCCTTTGCCCGGGCCTAATAGCGTCCCAGATGGGAAGATGTTGGTGCCTTGTTTGGAGGATTATGTTTCATCGTCGCGCATTCCGAGTCGTAACGTCACTCTCGCTCGCTGGTCTGCTCGGGGCCTGCAGCAGTAGTTCAGACGTGACAAGTGGTTCAGCGAATGTTGGCGGCGCTCCGGGGGTCGGGGGAAGTGGCGTTGATGGCGGCGCGACGTCTGCAGGAGGCGTTTCAACCGGTGGAGCCGTGAATGCTGGAGGTACTCCGGCCACTGGCGGCGCGGCGAGTACAGACTGTACAGCTCCACCTGCGGCCCCAGCGATAATTGGTTTTGGCGCAGCTACCACCGGTGGGGGTAATGCCACGCCGGTGACGGTCACAACGCTCGCTGCACTACAAGCTGCGGTCGCCGGCACGAATTCGGCGGTCGTCTACGTCAAGGGAGTATTGGCAGCAGGCAAAATAGCGGTGGGTTCGAATAAGACTATCGCCGGTATTTGTGGCGCTGAAATCCACGGTCACTTGGGAATGGGCGGGAGCAATGTGATTCTTCGCAACATCAAGGTCGTGGGATACGCCGTCGGCAACTGTGCCCTCGATCCTGATTATGACTCAACGGTAGGTTGCTCCTCTGGCAACGATGCAATTTCGATTCAAAACGGGAGCCAGTTCTGGGTCGATCATTGCGACATATCCGACGGCACGGACGGCAACATGGATATCACGAACGGTGCCAACAATGTCACCGTGTCCTATACCAAGTTTCACTACACACAACGCACAGACAACAGTGGGAGTGACTCAACGGGGGCATCAGGTCACCGATTTAGTAACCTCGTAGGCGGCTCGGATACTACTACCAGTGATGCCAACGCGTTGAATATCACCTGGCACCACAATTGGTGGGCAGACGGAGTCATGGAACGCCAACCGCGCGTGAGGTTCGGCCAAAACCATTTGTTCAATAATCTATATACCTGTGCCGGCGACAACTATTGCGTCAGGGCGGGCATACAGGCACATATTCTACTTCAGAACAATGCGTTTACGGGTGTGAAGACACCCCAGCAATTCAACAGCACCGCCGATCAGGGGACAGCGTATATAACCGCAACTGGAAACGTTTATACGAATTGCTCCGGTACGCAGGCCACTGGTGGCGGCGGGACGCCATTTACCACTCCGACGTACGCGTTCACGTTGGATGCTGCCGGCGCGGTATCTGCTGCCGTGCAAAGCGGCGCAGGACCGCAGTAATCAGCGCGCCTCGAGCCTGCTCGGCAATTCCGGGACCGAAACGCAAACCTTGCGGACCGTTGACTCTTTCCTGGAGCTGGGCGCTCGGCTACACTGAGGGCTAACGCAGAACCGGCCGCCGAATTTGTCGCCCTGCAATCCCCGAGAAGCCACAGAGCTTCCTACGAAAGAGCCTTCACGATGACATTGCGAAGATCATGCATGGCCATTGGCCTTGCTAGTTGCTTGACCGCGGGACTCCTGGGCACTGGGTGTTCAAGCTCGCCGAGCAGCAACGGGCCCGCAAATAGCGGTTTGGGCGGTAGCGGAGGCGTGAGCACCGGAGGCACGACGGGATCGGGCGGTTCATCGGCGTCCGCACTCGGCGGGACAAGCAAGGGCGGGAGCTCATCTAACTCGGGCGGCTTGTCACCGAGCGGCGGCGCCAGCCAAAGTGGCACTTCCAATTCCTCGGGCGGCGTGTTCGCTGGCTCGGGTGGCACGGTTGGCCAGGGCGGTGGCGCGAGCGGCGGAGTCAGCACGACGACCGGAGGCCGCACGGCTAGCACCGGCGCGACGCTGGGCAACGGCGGTTCGGCAGGAACGCGGACGGGTGGCGCTAGCGCAGTGGGCGGTATAACGGGAGCGACCGGTGGCGCAGGTGGAGCCAGTGGCGGCATCACGGGCAATAGTGGCGGGACTGCAGGTTCGACTGGCACGACGACATCCACGGGCGGCACCTCTACCGGAGGCGCCGCGACGGGCGGCGCGACGGGGAGCTACATGCTGCCTCCGCCCGACCAGTGTCACGACCGAGACTATATTCCAGGCGACTCTTACCTCAAGACAGGCTGTCTTAGCGGAGACACGACCAGCGAGTGCGGCGGCAAGTGCGAAACCGCCAGCGTCTGCGAAAGCCCCACCGCCAAACCCACTGCCGATCGGTTATACATGTGCCAGCGTAATTTGCTCTTCAGTCCAGAGATGGAACAGGCGGTGATCGACGATGGTTTGCAGGGCTTCCACTATGCGGTGGTTGGTCACGATCCAGACACGGCAGGCATTGACGGCAACGCGCACCCTTGCTGCCAATGTTACCAGCTCGTTTACGCCTACCCGAGTCCGTCCAACGATAAGCAAGTGCTGGTCGATCCAGACCATCCCACTACTAATCCCACTTCCGCAATTCCAGTGCCAGCTCCGCTCATCGTGCAGGCGTTCAACACGGCAGCCTCACCAACGACATTCGATGTCTACATGCCTGCAGGTGGCATGGGTGCCCAGAATGGTTGCTTCCTGTTGCCCAACAGCGGAGCAGATGCGGCCCAACGCAAATACATGTACACCAACTATCCGCTCGACGGTCAACCCGGAAACGGCGGTGTCAAGCCAGCCTCGTTGGACGAGTGGGCAGCCGACTGCAAGACCAAGTCCCCTGACCTCCACCCAATGTGGGTCACGCAGGCGACGATCACATCCCCGGCCTGCATCAAGGACTTCACCGACGCGTGCAACAAGATCACGTCGACCATTCCGGGCCTAAGCGAGCAGGGCCGCACCGGTTGCGTGAAGGCCAACACAATCGACACGTTCTATCACTTGAACTGGTCGGTTTACGCAATGAAGGTCCAATGCCCCGAGCACCTCACGCGGGTCACTGGGTGTAAGCTAGCTACGCAGGCTGGTGTGAAGGCGGTGAAGCCGGACGTCAAGACAGCCGCGCAGGCGTCCAAGGATTCCGATTTCTGGTCGAAGACCGGCAACACCAACAATCTATACGAAACGACGACAATGGAAGACTGTTGCCGTCCAACCTGTGCCTCCTACAGTCAGATTTCCGGTTTCGGATTAACCACGGACCCGCAGTACCGGTCCTTTTACAACTGCGACATCAACGGCGTGCCATACACGCAGAAGCAATAGAGAAATCGAATCTTGAGGCCACGCAGAGTTCTAAGGGCCATTGCGCTGCAGATGAGTCTTGCCATTGACCAACGTTGTCCAATACGCGGCAAGGCGGTAACCGAGCCGCCCAAACATGCTGGAGTCGCCGCGCTAGCAACCCACCCGGTGATGGGAATTGTCATCAGCGAGACGACCCAATGAACAGCCGAAGACCTGTGCTGGGCCGCGTTGCGCCCTGAACCAAAATGCCCAGCAGCCGCGCGCGAGTGTGAATCGAAACCCGATGGCATCCGGCTACCCGACGGATCCGGCTCGGAAGGCTGCGAAGAATCCGATGGGCGCGTGCAACAGGTTTCATGCCTAGATTTCGCCCGAGACTGCAGTGTACTTCGCTGAATGAGTGCGAATTCATAACGGATTACCGAATCCGAGGTCACTGCCCACCGACCTATGGGCCCGGACAACGCAGCTAGTTGTAGCACCGAGGTGCCAGCTCAGTGATGCCCGTTGTGCTTCAAGACTGAAGATTCGTGACTAGTAGACAAGGAGTGACAGAAGAAATGAGACCCATGAAATACGCACAGTTGCTAGTGATATTAACTGGATTCGGGTTTGGCGCGTGCGGCAGCGAAGCCCCGACAACGAAACCGTCAATTGTACAGTCTGCCCTCACCGCCAGCGGCGTCAATGTAACCTTGAGCCTGACGTCCGATTGGACATCGGGTTATTGTACAAGCGTTACTTTGCAGAACAGTTCTTCGACGGCTGTAACCAATTGGTCCGTGGTCATCCAGCTCAACCAATCGACAGAATCACAGATTTGGGGCGCCACCGCGACGACGTCTGGAACGCAATTGACTGCAACGGCAGTTTCGTATGACCAGACGATTGCTGCTGGCGCGTCAACCTCATTTGGGTTCTGTGGCACGGCGACCGGCACCAACTATCGCCCGACGCTCGTATCCGCGACCATCACTGGCGGCGGGCAAACGAGTAACGGTACGGGCGGCGCAGCGGCAACGGGCGGCGCTAAGGGCACCGGTGGAGCAACTGCGACCGGTGGAGCAACTGCGACCGGTGGTGTAACTGCGACTGGTGGAACAAGAGCCACGGGAGGGGTAGCCGCCACCGGCGGGAAGGCTGC
>PMCK01000052.1 GCA_003154095.1 Myxococcales bacterium
CCCGAAGAAGTGGCCAAGGCCAAGACCAAAGGTAGGGATCCCAAGGAGTTCTTAGTCGGGTTCGATGGCTTGGCAGTTTATGTACACAAGGACAATCCACTTTCGCAGATTAGCCTCGAAGAACTCGCAGAAATATATAGAGAAGGCGGGAAAATCAACAAGTGGTCTGAAGTTGGTGTGAGCGCGATTCCCGGTTCCAAGTCCAATGATATAATTCGAGTGAGTCGTCAAAACAACTCGGGCACTTACCAATACTTTCGAGAGACGGTTGTCGGCAAGAAGGCCGATTTCAAGCAGGGCTCGCTCGACATGAACGGTTCGAAGGATGTTGTCGAGTTAGTCAGCAAGACTCCCGGTGCAATTGGCTATAGCGGCCTAGGGTATGCGACGGCGGCTGTAAAGATACTCAAGATATCCGCCAAAAAGGGGGAGGGCGGAGTCCAGCCAAGCATCGCGAGCGTGCACGATAAGACTTACCCCCTCTCCAGGCCCTTGTTCATGTACACGCCCGGTGAACCGTCGGCGCAGGTCAAGCACTACATTGACTGGATTGTTTCGGATACAGGCCAAAAAATCGTCGAACAGACGGGCTACGTTCCTCTCCCCAAGAATTAGCTGAGTTGATGGAACAGGAAGTCCTGGATCTCCCCGAAGGCGCAGTACCCGGTCCAATTAAGGCTCCGGGCGCGAAGCCAATGATGCACGGGCGAAAACGACCGGTTTGGGAGATCGGTTTCGAGGTGGGCCTCGAATGGTTGATTCGTCTGTGCGGGATAAGTGCTATACTTTTCGTTTTCGGAATATTCGCGTTCGTGTTTCGCGAGGGCGCGGGTTTCTTGTTCAGCGGCAGGTTTAGCTTGCCTAAATTCTTGTTCACGACGGAGTGGTACCCGACGTCGATGTCCAATATCCGCTACGGCGTACTGGCGCTAATCGTCGGGACCGGCAGCGTAACCATTCTGGCCATGGCAATTGCGGTCCCTTTCGGCCTTGGCGCGGCAATATTCATTTCGGAATTCTGCACGGGTCGCATAAAGGAAATACTCAAGATTATCATCGAATTGCTGGCCGCAATTCCCTCTGTTGTGTGGGGTTTCATCGGGATTTCCATAATGAATCCGTTGATCCAGACCGTGTTCAGTGTCCCTGTCGGGCTTAACGTATTCAACGGAGCAACTCTGCTCGCGTTGATGAGCGTTCCCATCATGGTCAGCATTGGGGAAGATTCCCTAAAGGCCGTGCCCGACTCGTTTCGCGAGGCGGCCCTGGCGATGGGGGCCACGCGCTGGCAAACGATCGTTCGGGTACTGCTTCCCGCAGCAAAAAATGGGCTCTTGGCAGCCGTATTGCTGGGCATTGGTCGTGCGGTGGGTGAAACGATGGCCGTACTGATGGCAACCGGTCATGCCGTGAAAATACCGCATAGTATCTTCGACCCGGTGCGAACACTCACCGCCACCATTGCCGCCGAGCTCGGGGAGGCATCGGTGGGCTCCGATCATTACCAGGTGCTGTTCATTGTGGGCATTTTGCTCTTTACAATCACATTCGTCGTGAACCTAAGCGCGGATCTCATCGTCCGAGGGGTTCGAAAGGGCTAACCCGTCCATGTTTACCGAAACCCAATTCGGCAAATCCAGGCGACGAGCGGAGCTGTTGGCTAAGTGTGTACTTGGAATGATGGTCGCCTCGATGATCATCCCCCTGTTTCTGATTGTCGGCTACCTAGTGAAAGAGGCCTGGCCTCTATTGTCTTTGGACTTTCTGTTTACGAATCCAACGGGAGGCATGCGGCACGGCGGCATTTGGTCGGCACTGCTGGGCACATTGTATCTCGTGACTCTTTCGCTGTTGATTGCGGCGCCGATTGGCGTCTTAGCGGCGGTTTACTTGAACGAATATGCGCGCGATTCGTGGTTCACTCGAATTATCAATCTCGCGGTCGTCAACCTTGCCGGCGTACCCAGCATCGTTCACGCGTTATTCGGCCTGGGCGCATTCGTGTTGTTCGCAGGCATTGGACGCTCGATTCTTGCAGCCTCCCTTACCTTGGCGATCATGACTCTGCCCGTCATCATCGCCAGCACCAAGGAGGCGCTGTCCGCCGTCCCCATTTCATTTCGTGAGGCATGCTGGAATGTTGGCGCCTCGCGCTGGCAAACCATTCGTGGAATCGTGCTTCCGAACTCGATCAGCGGAATTCTGACTGGGGTAATCCTTCAGGTGTCTAGGGCGGCGGGCGAGACGGCGCCGATCATGTTTACCGGAGCAGTATTCTTCAAGAAGATCGAGGCCGGCAATATTTTTGCGTATAGCATCTGGGATCAATGCATGGCCCTCTCCATGCATTTGTTCACTATCACTACGCAAGTAACCGACGCACCCCGCGCCCTGCCCTTTGCTACCGCCGTAGTCCTGCTCGGGACCGTTCTAATCGTTAATGCACTATCAATTGGCCTACGAGTCTACCTTCGCTCTCGAAAGAAGTGGTAATGGACGACGAGTCGCATACCTATCCACTGATTCGCGTGCAGGATCTCAAGGTGCGCTACGGCCACCGTGAGGTGGTCCACGGAATCTCATTCGATGTACAAAAAAACGAGATCTTTGCTATCATTGGACCCGCTCAATCGGGTAAATCGTCCATTCTAAAGTGTCTCAATCGAACATTGGAGTTCATTGCGGACGCCAAAATGTCGGGATCCGTCGAAGTAAACGGGGTGGACGTGAAGAAGGTTCACAACGTGTACGAGCTGCGCCGAGAGATTGGCATGGTGGCGCCGCTACCAGTCGGTCTGCCGCTTTCGATTTTCGACAATGTCGCATTTGCACCGAGGGCTTCGGGCCTGCGCGACAAGCACGAGCTCGACGCCTTGGTCCAGCGTTGCCTCGAACAGGCAGCCCTCTGGGACGAGGTGAAGGATCGACTGAATAGCCTTGGCACCAAACTCTCTGGCGGGCAACAACAACGCCTCACGATAGCACGCGCGCTCTCTCACCAGCCTAGCATCCTGTGTTTGGACGAGTTCTCGATCGCCATCGATCCGGTGACGACAATGAGAATCGAAGATGTCTTGAAGGAGCTGAAAGCTGAATTAACCGTCGTTCTCGTCACCAACCTCGTACAGCAGGCGCGGCGTCTGGCCGATCGAACGATGTTTGTCTGGAACGGCGAAGTAGTCGAACTTGGCCCGACCGATGCGATATTTTCCGAACAACCGCAGAGTCAGAAGACGTACGATTACGTGCACGGAATCTTCGGCTAGAGGAGCAAACTGCAGCGTGAATTCAGTGGCCAAAGACCCAACGAATATTGCTGGAGCCGCAGAGGATGGCTCATTGGGCCCTTCGCCGGCCATCGTGACGCGCGACTTGAACCTGTGGTATGGCAAATTTCAAGCATTGAAGAGTGTCTCGACGAGCATCAAACACGGACACATCACGTCCCTTATCGGCCCATCAGGTTGCGGAAAGACCACCCTACTTCGTTGCTTCAATCGAGTGAACGAACGTTACGGTGGCGTGACCACGACAGGCGAGATTCGGGTTCTCGATAAGAACATATACGACGAAGATATTTCGCTTTCAGAGCTAAGAAAGTCCGTCGGAATGGTCTTTCAGCGCCCCAATCCCCTCCCCGTTTCAGTTTATGAGAATGTAGTCTTCGGCATGCGGGTGCACACGCCCCAAAACCAGCTCAAGAAGGCCGATATAGACCAAGCCGTCGAAACATCCCTGAGCGAAGTGGGCCTTTGGGAAGATCTCAAAGACAAGCTCAAACACAAAGCCACGAGTTTGCAGCTCGAGCAGCAGCAAAAGCTGTGTATCGCCCGTCTGCTGCCGGTAAAACCGGATATCATCTTGATGGATGAACCTTGTTCGGCTCTTGACGTCGAGGGTACTCGGGCCATCGAAGAACTCATGTGGGAACTTCGAGGACGTTATTCAATTGTGATTGTGACGCACAACATGGCCCAGGCGCGCCGCGCCAGCGACGAGTGCATATTCATGCTACTCGGCGAACTAGTCGAACACAGCCGGACTCAAGATCTCTTCCTGACGCCGAAAGACGTGAAGACTGCGGAGTATATCGAGGGAAGATACGGCTAATTCTTTGCTAATCTCCTGGCGGTAGGGCTACGGCTTGGCTGTCAGCTATCAGCACTCAGCTATCAGCCATCTATAATTGGGA
>PMCK01000392.1 GCA_003154095.1 Myxococcales bacterium
TTGGTTCGATTCCGACCCTGGGCACCGACTTTATTTGGGGAAGTGACGGCACGCATTGCGCGCGTCGACCGGGGTGATGAGAGAGTCGACGTGCGTTGGCTGGGGCGACGTGTTGATTCGAGTGGAGTTTCAGGGGCTGGTTCTGTTGCTGGGGCGGTAACAGGGGCTGGTTCTGCAGCTGTTGCGGGGGCTGGTTCTGGGACAGGGGCAGGTTCTGTTGCTATTGCAGGGATTGGATCGGAATCTGCCGCAGTTCCTGTTGCAGAACCTGCACCTGCACCTGTAGCGGAATCAGCCACAGTCCCTGCCCCGGCAACAGCAGCCGAATCTGCCCCGGAACCTGCACCGGCAGCAGCCACAGAATCGATCGACATCCCGACGATGCCCCGTTGAGTCAACCGCCGCTTCGTGGGTTTTGCATACCCGTCGGCGCACCATTCCTGCCACCGGTCGTAATTTCACGTCGAATTACGGACTGCCGGTGGCATGAATGCCGCGCCCAGGTGTGGGCATGCAAAATTTCTCGTCTTACAGAATGGCTCCCGTGGAGCAGCGACGCAGGAGTGCTCCTTCTGGGATGGCAAGATCGAAGGGTTCCGCTTTGCCTCCAACAAGTTCGACGGAGCAATGAAACCTGGGAGGCTCTGATGGGTCCGAGTTCCATTCGAACCGTCCAATGACCCACCCACCGGAGAAGCAAAGGGCAAGCGTGTCACCACCTTGGAGTGGTTTGTCGTCCAGGCAATATCGAAGACCACTCAGAGTCGTCATAAGTTTGAGAGTACTGGCGGATTGCGACGTCATGATATGAGCATAGCCCAACCAGCCGTCACCGATCGTCCTGCTCGTCAAAGGTCGCCTAGCAAGATCTTGGAACTCTCGTTAGAAAGTGTCGTGCCGCGGCACCCGCCGGGCTGCTACCGATTAATGCGACGTCACTCGGACCGCGTGCTGCTGTCGGTGAAGCCTATTCCGACGCGAACTGCGGTGAGAGAGTGATTGTAGTTGAGCAACGTTTCGCCGTAGCCGGTAAAAATTTGAGCGTACAGGTACGGCGTGAATCGAATCAGGTTGCCGTAGTGAGGGCGCCAACGAACATCGATCTCGACACTGCCCACATCCAGACGACGGAGCGTGCCCTTGCGACCGTGCGAGGTAAAGTCCCAATCCCCGAGCGCGCCCTGGCCGCTGTCACTACCCACGCTTAGTGAAAGTTCGCCGTAGCCCTGATACTGGGTGATGTTCTCGTTGTTGTGCTCGGGGAGCAGCGAAGCCCACAATACTAGATTCGCGAGGATGTAGTTCCGGGCGGCGTTGTAGCAAGCAAAGCGCGACTCGCCGTAGGCGCGGTTCCATCCGCGTGAAGTGTCGCCGCCCAGGCCGTCCGAAGAGTGTAGAAACCCGAGGCGTTCCAGAAAAAATCCGCAGCCAGCGAGCGGATCATAACGACCCGGGACGTGGTAGTAAGTGTAAAGAAGCTCCGGTTCGTAGTTATTCTCGCGGAACGGCTGCGATGCTCGATACACGTCCCACAGCGATCGCTGAGTGACAGCGAAGTAAACCGCGTGCGGGCCGCGATTGGGCCAAATGTCGAACTTGGCGCTGAACTGAAATTTGACCTCGGTCGCGGCATTGAAACCAGTGAGAAAGTAGTTGTCCTTGTACAATGTGAGAAGGTCGAGATCGGTCTTGGGCAGTCGCGGCGCACTCAAGTCAGTCGCGGCTGCCGCTCCGGCAGGCACGCTCACGCCGGGCGTAGGACTTGGAGCTGGACTGGCCGGAGTGGTGCCAACTGAATCCTGTGCCAGTGCGCGCATTGGAAGCAGAACGAGGGCCGCGGCAAGAAAGAGAAGTTTCAGAGAACCAAGGCGCGTGCTCACTTTTTGCCGTGGGTGCCCGGTTTGCCGCCTTCGTATTTTCCGCGTTTCTCGTCGTTATCACCGGCTTCACCGAGACCATCGGAGTCCTGTTCGCCAACGGTTTGCCCGATCTTTTCGCAGCCGTCGCTAGGTTCCACTTCGTCCTCGTCGGCTTCAAGCCGAACGGCCAATGCAACGTTGAGCATGGGTTATTCCTTCTTGAGAAGCAGAACCTAGAACGGGGCCAGCGCAACTGCAAAGGTCGAGCATCTTCACCAGCAATCGCCCCGCCAACAATCGCGACGTAGAGATCGGCGGGCGCTGGTTCGGAATTAGCTGCAGTCTGCTGCAGAATCGGCAACTGCCCCAGAAACAGCATCAGCCGCATTCCCGGCAACAGAATAGCGAAGACCACTCAGCGTCTTCATAAGTTTGAGAGTACTGGCGGGTTGCGACGGCATCTTGTGATCCATAGCGCAAGCCGTGGCGGAGAGTTGCGAATTCCAGAAATGGGCGTATAGATAGGCGTATGCCTCGCATGCAGGTGTATTTACCCGACGATCTGTATGAGTTGGTCAAGTCTCGCGGCCTGCCAGCTTCGGAACTACTCCAGAAAGCGGTGCGCGCCGAGCTGCGGCGCCAAGACCTTCTTTCCGAGAGCGACCGTTACCTTACCGCTTTGGTCGCTCAAGTAGGTTCGCCAACGATGGCGGAACGTAATCGGGCCGGCGTACTGGCGAATCGCATTGCACGTCGCGCAGCTCGCAAGGCTGGCTGACAGCAATGCTTGTTCTTGACTCTGGCGGAGTGAGCCGTCTGTCCGAGCATTCGCGACAGGCTGCCGCACTGATACTTGCGCTTCGCGACCATGGGCTTTGGCCGCCCCTGGTGCCTTCCGTCGTGCTCGTTGAGTGTTTGGAGGGTCATGCTGGGCGTGATGCCGTCGCAAATCGATTTCTAAAGACTTGTGATGTCATTGAAGAGGTCAGTGAACCACTGGCACGGCGCGCTGCGACACTGCGGCGGCGCGCTGGTCGAGGTTCCGCTGTAGACGCTCTTGTAATCGCTTATGCTGAGCCTGGTGGAACTGTGCTCACGTCTGACGTGCGTGACCTTGAGGCGCTTGCTGAGTATGCGCAACGCGTAAAGATCGAACGGGGGTGACTGGGTTCGGTCGTCTCACCATTATACTGGCTCTTCCCCAAAACCTTCTGGTGGTATCGTGACCCGTCGTCTACCCGACAATTGATGCGATTCATGTGGCTGCGGCGGCAATCCACGGCATGGATTTCCTCGTCACCTGGAACTGCTCGCACATCGCAACGCCGTGATCCGTGCTAGACTGGAGACGCTATGTCGGACATTCCGCCTGGAACCCCCAACGATTTGCACACCGGAGGAGCTGTTGGGATGACCTCCACGGACATCGCCGATCCGATAGTCGAGGAAGTGCGGGCCATTCGAGACGCATACGCTAAATCTCTCAACTACGACTTGGCGGCGATCGTAGCCGATCTACAAGCAAGGCAGGCAGAGCACGCGCACCTCGTCGTCAATCTTCCTCCCAAACACATCAAAGACGCATAGCCGCCGCCGAACTCAGGCTTGGATCCGAAAGTCCACTACGAATTTGTCGATTCATCGTCGGAAGCATCGCAATCTGACCGCCTGCGACATGGTCGCTGCGCGACCAAGCGGATTTCAGCCATTGACAGGCACCTGGGCGGCTTACGCGAGCTCACCGAGCGAGTCTTGAATCGGATTGCAATCGCTTGCCCTTCGAGCGTAGTCTCAACGTCACTCTACAATGCCACCCGATCACCTATCGGAACGCGACGTTTGCACGAAGTTCATTACCCCTGCCATCGAGCGGGCTGGTTGGGACGTACTCACTCAAATTCGTGAAGAGGTCAGGTTAACCGACGGCGAGGTGTTGGTTCGAGGGCGGCTCGTTGCGCGTGGCAAGTCGAAGCGGGCGGATTACGTGTTGTACTTGAAGGCAGGCGTACCGCTCGCCGTGATCGAGGCGAAGGATGCCGCGCATTCCGTCGGCGCGGGGATGCAGCAAGCGCTTGAGTATGCGGCGATGCTTGGTGTGCCCTTTGCGTTTTCGTCGAATGGGTCAGGCTTCTTATTTCATGACGGCACGGGAGCCTCGAGCAAAGTCGAGTCCATGCTCAAGCTCGACGAGCTGCCGAAACCCGACGATCTTTGGCGCCGCTATTGCGATTGGAAGAAGCTCTCCGGCGAAGCCGCTCGGATTGTAACCCAGCACTACTACACTGACGCGTCCGGTAAGTCGCCGCGCTATTACCAGAGCCAGGCGATCAATGGTGTGGTCGAGGCTGTCGTGAAAGGGCAGAACCGGATTCTACTCGTGATGGCCACCGGCACGGGGAAGACCTACACCGCATTTCAAATCATCTGGCGACTGTGGAAAGCCAGCGTAAGAAGCGGATTCTGTTCCTTGCGGACCGCAATATCCTGATCGACCAGACCAAGACGAACGACTTC
>PMCK01000388.1 GCA_003154095.1 Myxococcales bacterium
GCCCGACCGGTGCGACCGGTGCGATGCACATATGCTTCGGGTGACTCGGGGAAATCAAAGTTAATTACATGTGTCAAATGTGAAATATCAATTCCGCGCGAGGCCACGTCCGTGCAAACCAAGAATCTGAGATTGCTTTTGCGAGTAGCTTCCATTACTTTTTCGCGGTCGGACTGCGCCAAGTCCGCGTTGAGCCATTCCGCGGTAAACCCTCGCTTGTCGAGCGCAGCCGCCACGCGCTTCGTCTCGTCCTTCGTGTTGCAAAAAATGATCGCACTCTCCGGATCCTCAACCTCAAGTACGCGCAACAAGTCATCCAATTTGTCGCGAATCGAAAAATAGGTAAGGTGTTGAACGTCGAGTGCCCCGATATTGTCGCCGCTCAAGGTCAAAAACACCGGCTCATTTAGCCGATTCTCGGCCATTCGCTGAATGTCGACCGGCAATGTCGCACTAAACAACAACGTTTGATGGGGCGACGGGAGGTAGCCCAGAATCTCGGTGATCTGGGGCAAGAAGCCCATACTGAGCATTTCGTCGCTTTCGTCGAGAATACAAACTCGAATATTGCTCGGACTTAGCGATTCGCGATGCAAGTGATCGAGTACGCGACCTGGAGTGCCGACAATGATTTGTGCGCCAGCTCTAAGTTCCTCGAATTGTCGAGACATCGGAGCGCCGCCGTATATCGCAACTATACTAAGGCCCCGGTACTTTCCAAGTCGCTCAAGTTCACGATGAACCTGCAGCGCAAGTTCGCGAGTCGGGCACAAGATCAAAGCTTGCGTAGTCGGTTGGTTCCGTCGAACCAGAACATCCATCAGCGGCAAACCGAACGAGGCGGTCTTGCCAGTGCCCGTCCGGGCCTGCACGACCAGATCCAATCCGCGTGAAGCAGGCTCAAATACGGCTCGTTGAACCGGAGTTGGATGCGTATACCCGAGCTCATCGATGGCCTTGCGCAGTTCACTGCTCAAAGGAAGTACATCGAAGTTGGGCAATTCAAGGGTTTCGGGGCAGTCTAGATTTGCAATTGATGTCGTCATCTACGGGCGCCGGCAGCTTAGATTTTAGAAGTGAATGTTTCCATTCAATGATCGCTAATCATTGGTTTGGGGTTTGATGCCCCAGTTGGATTTCAATAGCCTGTATCCGACGCCGGCTGGGTGCCAGGTCCACGGATTCGTATCTAACGGCATTCTCCTCAGCCCAGCGCCATTCGTCTACTGCTTCGAGCGCGTGCCTTCCCCAGGTATCGGTTCGGCACTTATCCTCAATCGACTTTTGCGTTGTCTTTTCCAATGACAAGGCGCTGCGGAACCTCGCCATTGCTGCTCTTTCACCTTGAACTTCAACGGCAGCACCAGCCCGAGCATTGCGAATTTCAGCGATAAGCTGGTGGATCGCAGCGCGACAACTCGCTTGTGTCTCGACTTTGGCCGAGCGAAAACCTTGATAAAGAATTTGAACCGAACATACCGCGACGAACAGCGCCATCAGGCTCGCGAATGTCGCTATACCGATGCGCCGGCCAAGACGTTGCACAATCTGTTGTCGATTGGCGTCCATCGTCGCCAAGTACTCGTCGGCACCTTGCACGTCAAACAGATCGAGCTGCAGATATGCGGCCACGCGGCCTAATCGGGGGCCGTTTGCTAACGGATTGAGTCGTTTGGGTCTGGTTGATCGTAGTGCTAGCGTCCAACGCCGAACGCCTCCGATTGAAGGATTCCAAGTGGATCACCCACAATTTCAACCCGATATCCCATTTAGTGAGGCGCTAGACGTATTCCAAAATTCGGCGATTGCAGCCAATGCCGATCAGCGTCTTATCGAGCGTCTTATCGACGTACAGGAATTGGTCGGTGACGACCTCGATTGGGTTCAGTGCGCTCTTGACGAAGTTGCGCGAGAGGGGACCTCGCCGGCCACGGAAGCGGCCCACCACCTTGTCGCCCAGGGTGGCAAACGGGTAAGGCCGCTCGTCGTGCTTTTGAGCGCAGCGTGTTTCGGTCCCGTTCCGGCGACCGCTCGAACTTTGGCACTAGTGTCGGAGCTAATTCATACGGCAACATTGCTCCACGACGATGTGGCCGATGATGGAATGCAGCGACGTGGNNTTACTGTTGGTGCACGCATTGCGACGAACCCTGGCGGACATACCGACAGCACTCCCCGAACTCCTGGCTACATTGCGTCAAATGGTGGATGGCGAAGTGCTGCAACTTCGCGGACGCTCGCAACTGCACCTTTCTGAAGCCCACTATTTTCAAATTGTTCGTGGCAAGACGGCATCACTATTTGCTTGGTCCGCGAGAAGCGGCGCAAGAACGGCTGGGGCGACTTCATCCCAGGCAGACGCAATCGGTCAATTTGGAGACAAACTGGGTGTGGCGTTTCAATTGGTGGACGATGTATTGGACTACGTGGGTTCCACGACGGGGAAAACCAGCCTAGCTGATTTGCGTGACGGTAAGCTCACGTTACCGTTGGTTATTGCCGTAAAACGCCGCCCCGAACTCGCGGTCGATTTGGAGAAAATTCACGCCGGCGATTTGACTAGAATCGACGCTGTAGCTGCGAGCGTGGTGCGATCGGGAGCGTGCGACGAAGTTCGTGAACGTGCCCGGAACCTGACGGCGGAAGCAATATTCGAACTTCGGTCGATAGGGGAATCAGCTTCAATGAGGTTATTGAAGGGTGTTGCCGAGGATTTGGTGGCGAGGCTCGGTTAGAGATTAAGTCATTGGGGGGCGCAACGAATCCGAAGCCCCGCTCTAATCAGACGAATTCGGTTCGACACTACCGCTATCAGTCGATTGGTGCGCAACCAGGTTGCGAATTTCGCGTTCCAGCGACTCGAGTATTTCGGATTCAAGACCTTCTAGACTTCCGGCAAGTCGCTCAACATTTCGTTGATATACGAACAATCGAGCCGTGTGAGGTTGCCCGTCGTCGGGCCGAAGCGCATCGAGGAGCAACGATGCACGAGGATCTACACCATCCACGACCACCTCGACACCCGGTAGATCGGCAACGAATACTTCACTAGGCCGAATGTATTCTTGCAATTCGCTGCTGATATTGGAAAGGGCCCGCTCGACGGTTAGCTGAAATGTGTCTCGCGATAGCGACCATGGCGGAGGTGCAAATTCCTGGTCCAATTCTCGCGAGCGCAGGAATGATCGAGTCGCTTCCTCGATATTTCCTCGTTCATCGTGGATCAAACCCAAATAGTAGTAGGCATCCGGGTTGTTCGGATTGGCCTTGACGGATTCTTCGATCAATTCGGCGGCGCGACCCATTTTCTCGACTTCGAAGAAGGCCCGACCGACCAGGAAAGTATGTGTTGGGTTGTCGAATGGGCCGCTGGGAAATCGAGAGCAAAGCTCTTCTGCGCGCGGCATATCGCCCTTACCGAGATATGCATCGAAACACAAAAGTAATGCGTCGACGGTCTCGTCATCCGTCTCTGCCAGGTCGAGCGCCTGCTCGCACAACCTAATCGCTTCGTCATAGTCGCCTAGGGGGTGAACGTAAACCTCTGCCGCGTTGAGCATGGCTTCGAGATACGTGTCATCAAGGGAGATCGCTTGGTGATAGTTCTCAATCGCGTCCTCGTAGTCGCCGCGCAGTGCTGCTACGTATCCGAGTAAGTTGAATGCTTCCGGCGATTGACTATCGAGCTCCAACGCGCGGCGCGCGGACTGTTCCGCGCCGAGTGGGTCACCGCGTTGAACTAAGTCCCAACCTCTGTCCAGATGCGCCGAGAATTGATCCATGGTTCAACCTTTACTTGCCGTATTAGCCACGAGAGTCAAGTCGCCCGGGTGGCCATCATAAATTAATACGGCCCGAGCCGCTATTCATGAACTACAACCCAACTGCCCGGATGCGCGCTTGACGACCAAACTCCGTGCCAACCGCTGGGAAGTTGCGGTTCTGCAAAGAAAAATAGTCGTTTTGCGTCAAGCGGGGAAAGGTTGACGCAGCCGTGGCTCATTTGCACGCCGTAGTTTCGGTGCCAAAACGCGCCGTGTACAGCGTAGGAGCGGTAAAAGTACATGACGTAGGGCACATCCTCAATGCTGTAGGGAAGATCCCCTGCAGCAGTCCCGTCCCCGTCCATGGTCGTTGTAATATGCTTCTCCCTGATTCGCCACGTGCCCGTCGGCGTAGAATGGTCCTTCTCCTTGATTTTTGATGACTTCCCGGACGAAATCAGGGTTGCATAAACGGGTTGAGTGCCGTCGTATAGAACCAAGGTTTGCTGTGTGAGATTTACGTCGAGCCAGCGCTCATTGGGCTTAAGCCCCTCAGGCGGGGACCCCGGGTTGGTCATTCGAACTTGCGTTCGCTTAACCCACTTGCCGTCCTTAAGACCTAGGTAAGTAGTGCCGTTGACTTCAAGCGTCTCCGTCGTCAATTGGATGGGTACAAAGTGCGCAATCTTGCCGGCAGCTCGCACACGCTTGTGTTCAGCATCAATCTCGTAGGTGGGCGCTGATTCCAAGCCGCCATAAACCCAGGCAACAGGTAACTGCCATTGGGTTCCTAATTCGACACCCTTGAAGTCCGATGGACCGGCAATTCCGAACCGATCCGACGGCACTACCATTTGCTTGGTTGTCTTGTACCAGGTGCGTCCATTCCAGCGGAAAGTTCGGTCGACGGCCACGTAGAAGCCTTTGACCATTCGCTGTGCAAGGATGTCGTCGGAATCCGTGCGAAGGTCCGACAGTTTCATTTCGTGCAGCTTGTCTTCGGCGTTTTGCCGCTGCCACCAAGGCGTATTTTCGTCTTCGTCGTTAGGGGGAGCNNTGTGAATCTTTGGCTTTGGCCTGAGCTTCGGCGGCCAAGTACGGTTCGTATTTCCGCATTTGTTCGCGCGACGGTACGGTGCGATATAGGGGCGTGCCGTTCTTGGCGTTGCGCGCATAGGTGTATGGCAAAAGGCCGTCTATGTTTGGAATGCGCAGCGTGAATCTCGTGCGAGCATCCTTGTCGTCTAGGGTGCCAAGGGATGTGCAAAGGTAGCCGCCGTCGACCAATTCCGCCCAACCGGAGGGACAGTGCTCGCCTGGCTTGGGCTTCTCCTTTACCGCGAGCCGTGCACCGCTTTGTGCATAACCCAACTTTGCGTCCTTTTCGCTTTTGGGCTCGGCGTAAATGGCTGCAGCAGCGACCAACACCGTAAGCCAGGGTCCGGGATGAACAGGGGGGATAGCGACCGATCCGGCGTCGACGGGCGACACACTTGCGGCTGCCGTTGGCGCTGACGGTTGGCTTACGGGTGAAAGCGTTGATGCAGGCGGAGCCGCGTCCGCAGGTAAGCCGTGGGACTTCTGCCTTGTTGGCGATGGCCAAAGCCGATCGCAGCCGGCGACGAGCAGAGCCACCATCGCGACGGCTCCCAATTGCCTTTTGCGTGACGTCATGCCATCCAACAAAAAAACTCCAGAGTTCCGGTCTATCATTGAGGGGGACCTTGTCACGCGAAGGGCCACTAGTGCGATCCGTCCATGTGGCTGGGGCTCCGCCTGTGTACCTTGCTCTTTGCTACCAAGCCAGTTTATGGGAACCTGGTGGCCCGAAACTTTTGCGGGCAAGATTCGCCCAAAGCGTCGCCACGAGCTATGGTCACGCGTGAAATGAATGGCTGGTTCGCGCAAGATCAGGACCGGCGCCGCGCTCTACGCTGGTTGCTGATTTCAATTGCGCTTCACCTACCCTTCACTCCGCTGGGTCCGCTGTTCGGTCTGGTGGCCTTGGTTTCGCGTTCCGAGCAGCCTGCAGCTCCGATCGAAGAATTGAACGGCATCCCCGTGGAGCTTCTGGATGAATCGAAGCACGCGGACGAAACGAAGACTGACGTGCCCGCGAGCATCGAAAAAGATGAGCCTGCGGCAGAAGCTGCTTTGTTTTCACCCAAGAAGAACAAGCGTCCAGAAATCGAACCGTCGGCAATGGATGCAGGTTCATCCGGGGACGCTGGTATCGAAGTGCAACCGATCGCAGAGCTCGACGCCTCAACCGCTGAAAATCCAATTGCCATGAATTCGGACGCCGGCGTCGCCCCCCCCGCGACACCATCAGTAAGCGCGGAGCAGGCCCTTGCAGCAGCGACCCATGGAATTGCGGATTCGAACGCCAACATTCGCATCAATCTGTTCATGGATCGTGTTAGGCAGCAACCCCTCGGAGTTCCACTTGGAAATCTCTTGAAGTCCGTATATCAGTGGCGTGACTTCTTTGCGCCAGGGGGGCTCGATCCCGTAAAGGACTTTGATCAAATTCAATTATTTGGCCCTCAACTGCGTGATTCATCGCAGGTGGCCGCATTCCTGAAACACAACGTTCGTCCACCACGCATCCGTGGCGCCATCGATAGGCTAGTGAAAAACTCTGGACCCGGGAGCAGCTGGCTCAAAGGCACTAAGTACCCGGCAGCCCGCGCGATGGCCGATCGTGCGGAGCGATCGTTCGTGATGTACCCGAGTCAGGTCGTGGCCGTCGTCCCGCCCAAGGTTGAAAAGGATGCTCTCGCATTGCCCTCATTCCAATTGCCTGCCGCCAAGGGCGATGAACTTGCGAGTGTATTCGTCAAGACGCCTTGGCGGGCGCTGCTCGGCACTCGTTTTCGCCTTTCAAAAACGATTCGGAGCGCCACAATTCGAGTATTTCCAGATGAAGACGGCGGCGCGCACATCGAGGCCACACTCGAAGATGAATCTGCAACGCTAGCGCAACAAGATGCCAAGGATATCAAGCGCGATGTCGATACTGTCACCTTGGCTTCTAATTGGCTTCTGTCGGGGTCGCGCTTCGCGGAGCCCGCACAGATTCGGGTCGATAACGGCACGATTCACGCGGTCATGCGCGTCACGCGTCCGCAAGCCGAGCGCATCTTCAAGATTGCCGAGGGTCTACTGACGCCCGAAGGTCAGCGCGAGGCCAAGAGCGCCCTTTCGGCGACGAATTCCGATGCTGCTAATCAACCACCCGCGAGATCGGTTCCTGAGCGAGCTGCGTCAGCGCTGGACGCGGGTTCGCCACCTCCGAAGGCGTCGCCTGCAGAATCCACATCGCCATAACCCGCTTGGGATGACGAGGAGTCGCGAAATTCTCGGCCAGGAAAGTCGCTAGTCGGTGCTACTGTGTGACAATCACCTATGTGGCGTTCTTTTTTTTGTCGTTGAGTCACTTGGACACGGAGTTTGCTCTCAATCGCGCTTGACCAATTTCTTGGCCAGTGCTGAGAGTACCGCGTCAACCTCGGTGGGTTCGACCCCGGCCAAACAGAGGCCCGGTCCCCGCTCCGTGACGACGATAAATCGACATTGTCCCTGTGAAGCATCCAACCAGTTGGCGAGTAGGAAATCCAAAGCCAAGCCGCCGACCACCGCCGCGAGTCCCAACCAAAGCAGTGGAAGTGACATGCCGGGAACCCGAAGGCCGTCCACAAACAGTCGCATTCCGAGGAAACTCCCGATCGCAAGCGCGCAGAGGCCTGCATAAGTCCCGGCGCGGGCATAACGAATTTCTCGGGAGAGCCGCTGCACGTTTTCTAGTGTAATCAGGCTGATTCGTTCACGTAGTCTTCGACCTAGCAATGATTTCTGCTCGCGGATCTCCAGCCCTTCATGTGTAACGCGCACCTCTGCCCGAGTGCGATAGGCGAGAAACAAGCGAAACATCGAAGTGCACAAGTGACGGGCCAGCAACCAACCCGTGATTGCACCGAAAGCGGTCCCCACGGGACCTCTGGGGACCGCGGCGATCTTGCCGACCAAGATGGGGGAAGAATGGTTTGCCAATCCGGGCAGCAGCAGGCCATCATCGCCACTATGCATGGTGGGGATGGGCGGCACAATCTCTCGAATAATCTCCAAATTTAGCTGTTGGCGCAGCGCTGTATCCAGTGAGATAAGCCAGGTTGCAGCGACGTACTGTTCTCCGCGAGAAAGGGCAGGGGCGGACACATGAGAAATCGAACCGCTGAGTAGATTCGATAAGCTCTTCGCAAGAATCGTAAGTTCACTCGAGCCGACTGAAGCAGCGGCAAACGTCAGAATTGGCAGTTTAGAGTTGCTCTCCANNTTCGGATGCACCCACCCGAATCAAAGCATTGGCGGTGCTTACGAATGCATCCGCACCGTCAACGACCTTGCCTGAAACATCATTTGCGATGGTGCTGCAACCAGGATTCGGAAACAGAGTGTCTCTAGCGGCAAACGCTCTGAGCACCAAGTCGAGCACGTGACTGGAAAGCCAGCTCGCCTCGGTGTGGGCGTCGAGGTTGGCCAGAAATGCCGAAGCTTGAGTCACGACTGCCCCTTCGTTGAGTTCGCCCGCTGGGGGCAGTCCCCTGTTTTCGTGAGTGTGGCCCGTCATGCGAGCTGTGGCTCTAACATGCTAGGGGGATGCTGCAGAGGACGGCGCCTAGTTTTTCTTCTGACAGGTCCTCCGTGGGTCGATTGTGTTCGTCGACTCGCACGATGACCGGCCGGTAGGAATGAGCTTCCTCGGGCGTCATCTCGGCGAAAGTCGCCAGAATGACCAGATCTCCCGGCCGATTCAAGTGAGCCGCAGCCCCGTTCACGCATACAGCGCCGCTGCCGCGCGGTGCCTCGAGTGCGTAGGTTATGAGCCGAGTGCCCTGGGTGACATTCCAAATGTGTACAGCTTCGAAGGGCAGAATTTGTGCGGCATCGAGCAAGTTGGCGTCAATGGCGACGCTACCTTCGTAGTCGACGTCGGCGTGTGTGACTGTGGCCCGATGAATCTTCGATTTGAAGACATTGAGTTTCATGTTCGATCTCTGCGTGGCCTCATGGCGGCCGCGAGTTGGGTCCGCCTGTGCAACTGATTTAGGATACGATCCAATACCGCCCTTGCAATAGGGACCCATGAGAAAATCCGAAAAGAGTGGGGTCCCCGCTTGCGCAGTAACTGCCGACATTGGTGCAAACAGGACGCCGCAGTGCGCTATTTCCTACGCATTGCGGCCGATTCCCACTAATTCGAGATTGACGCACGGCGGCGATCGGCCGACGCGCCGCGCTCCTTGTTTGGTAAGAATTGCCAGACAATTTGGCCCTTTTGAAGCCGCCTTGTACAACGAGACTAGACGTTGCCAATTGCCGGAGAGTTCTATGCCTTTTGCCAGTAACAAGGTTGAAATGCTTGTCAATTTACGTGCAATGCTGACAGACGTATTTAACCTAAGAAATCAGGGGGCTTCTTACGCGAATTTGGCGCGGGCGCAGGGTCACGTTGACGGCTACATGCGCTCAATAATTGACGCGGGCATTGCGAGCGAACGAGAGCTGTTGGCGCTAGTCGTCGATCAGAGACGAATCGTAGACGGCCCCGCCACTAAGGAATTGCAGTCCGAGACGACATTGGCTGCATGACTTCGCGCCCAATAGGCGTGGAACACCGGTGATATTCGCGCAATTTTAGCAGTGCGACAATTCAGCGATCCTGTCGCGTCGGCGATCTACTTCTTCGCGTGTAACCGTAAAGAGACGGTCGGGTCCCACCCCCTCGACGCAATATGACGCGGCCGCCGCGGCGCCCCGGAGGGCCACTCGAAGTTGCCTAGGCTCGATGGCTCCAGTCATCGTGAGTTGCCCCAGCAGCGCGCCAGCAAATGTGTCACCCGCGCCGGTGGGATCCAATTCTGAATCGAGCGGCAGGGCTGGGCAGAAAAACGTGCCCTCGTTATCGAATAGTAGTGCTCCGGCGTCACCTCGTTTCACCACCAGTGCTTTCGGACCCATGGACCTAATACGGCGTGCGGCGCGGGCGATATTGTGGTCCTCCCCTAGCAGCCGCGCCTCTTCATCATTGATCAGGAGCGTATGTATGCGGGAGATCACCTTCGCGAGTTGAGTCCTTTCGCCCTGAATCCAGTAATTCATCGTATCGGCCGCCACGAATTTAGGTTCGATGATCTGTTCAAGCACTCGCAGCTGCAATTCAGGATGAATATTTCCTAGCAGTACATGCGAAGATTCGCGATAGCTTGGCGGTAACTTGGGATTAAAGTCCGCGAACACGTTTAGCTCCGTAGCCAGCGTCGTTCGACTGGAAAGATCGGCCGCATACTCGCCGTGCCAGCGAAATGTTTTTCCCTGCGCTCGTTCGATCCCTGAAATGTCAATGGCGCGCGCCGACAAACGGTCCATCCACATTTCGGGAAAGTCGTTGCCTACCACAGCGACAATCTTCGCCTTGGCATAAAGGCTTGCAGCGAGGGATGCATAAGTGGCGGCGCCGCCCACGACATCTCGAAAGCTACCACTGGGCAACTCGAGATCATCGAAGGCCATACTTCCTACAATTAGCGTACAATTGATCACGACTGTTATCCTTCTGTGTGGGGCTAACTGGTGCCAAGGAGCCAAGCCAGACGTGCCCGGCTCTCAGCGTCGCGATGGCTCGGGTCGGTAATGACGGCGTTCTTGAGCGCATCATGCGCTGGGCTGAACTCAGGGTTTGGAATCTTGTCGATGAGCTCTCTTATTATCTTGGGTGCAAGATCAGCATTTTGCCTCAGCGTTGCTAACACGACTTCAACCGATACCTTTGCCTCCGCCTCATTCCAACAATCATAGTCCGTAACGAATGCAATCGTCGAGTACGGCAGCTCCGCTTCGCGCGCTAACTTGGCCTCCGGCATTGCCGTCATACCGACAACATCAACATTCCAACTGCGGTAAAGGAGGCTTTCCGCTCGCGTCGAGAATTGGGGCCCTTCTATGCAGACATACGTGCCTTGAGGGTGAACCCTTGCGCCAGCACCGGTTGCAGCCAGACTGACGGCGCGTGCCAAGTCCGGACAGATTGGTGGGGCCATTGCTACGTGGGCAACGACCCCGGCATCAAAAAAGCTGCTTAATCGTTTGCGCGTTAGGTCAATGAAATCGCTGACCACGACCACATCGGATGGTCGCACTGAGTCACGCATCGAGCCCACTGCCGACAGACTTATTAAATGAGTCGCGCCGGCCATTTTGAGTGCACAGACATTTGCCCGATAGTTAATTGAATGGGGGGCTATTTCGTGATGCTTGCCGTGACGCGCCAAGAAAAGTACGGTCGCATTGCCCAGCTGACCCTTCAATACTTCGCTGCTGGGGAGACCATAGGGCGTCTCGATGCTTAGTACTTCGAGATTGTTTAGGCCCGGAATTGCGTAAAATCCGCTGCCGCCAATAACTGCAAGAACAGTGGCCATGCCCTCGTCGAGTACCATGACGGGGGAGTCCTCTTCAAGAGTTGCGAAAGGATACACGGCAGGTATCGTCAAATAAGCTAGGTGCTTCCAGGAGGTCGAGAACCACCGTAGCCGCGACCGTCCGTTAATAGGCGCTCGGCTAAGCCTGCCGATCTTTCACGACGACATTCTTC
>PMCK01000056.1 GCA_003154095.1 Myxococcales bacterium
TGCGGTCCCTGCTGTTTTCGCCGAGCCCGAACCTCCGGCGGAATTGAGATGTCGAGATCTCGCACAAGGAATGGCACAGCTTGCAACGGGCTCTAACGCGCGGCTTCAAGTGTTTATCAGCCACACAAAGCGTTTTCGTCATGGGGAGGAGGGGGACGTTCCGGAGTTAATCGCGCTTGTTCGAACCATCATCGGGGAAACGCGCCTGCAGCAGTTCTTTGATGCCAACGACCTTCAGCCGGGACAAGATTGGGACGATCGACTGCGCAGCGAAGCCAGCACAAGCGCAATGCTCGCGATTCGGACCGATCTCTATGCAAGTCGTACCTGGTGCCAGCGCGAAATGGTGATCGCGAAGCGCTATGGTATGCCGATTGTGATACTCGATTCGCTTGGTTATGGAGAGGAACGGGGTTCATTCTTGATGGATCACGTTCCGCGGATTCCGGTTCGCGGACAGGATGAAAATTGGAGCAAGCAGGACATACGACGAGTCCTTAACCTCCTTGTCGACGAGTGCTTGAAACGTGCACTCTGGAACGTTCAAAAAAAGCTCGCAGCCGATAAATATTCGCTCGGAGTGAGTTGGTGGGCACCGCATGCACCGGAGCCCGTGACGCTTACACAGTGGCTCGACGACGCACAGAATGCCGGTACCTACGCCGTCGGTGATGCAGATCTAAGGGTCTTGCACCCGGATCCTCCGCTTGGTCCCGACGAACTCGTAGTTCTTCGTCAAATGATGGGCCTTATGGGCCATCGTGGGCTCTTGGATGTTATGACGCCACGGATGCTCTCCGCTCGCGGGGGATAGACTCCGCAATGAACGAGTCGACGATTCTTCCACCAGATACACTGTCAGGTATTTGCGTGGGTGTTTCTGTTTCGGAAAGTGAAGATCTTTCTCGTCTAGGGCTGCTTGAAGGGCATTTCCGGTCAGCTTTTGGCGAGATTGCGCGCAGTGTTCTGGTACTTGGTGGCCAACTTGCCTACGGGGGTCACCTCGACCCACACGGCTACACCGCCTTTCTCGTGTCGGAACTGAAACGTTACGGCCGCCGAGATCGTCCACTCAGAGTGTGCCTTGCCTGGTCTGAGCACCGTCGAGTCCCAATGGGCCGTCTGAGGAGTTGGATTCTCGATCTTGGCCTTTTCGGTACACTTGTGTGCTTAGATGTGGACGGCCGTCCTATTAATTCTTGGATGGACCGAGGCGAGGAGCCACTTCCAGTCGCCGATTCGGTCCAAGTCGAACGTGGCCTGACGGAACTCAGGCGCCACATGTGTCGAGCAACTCAAGGTCGGGTTCTTATTGGTGGCCGCCGATCCGGATTTCGCGGTGCCATGCCAGGTTTGATTGAAGAAACGTTGCTCGCGATTGAAGCAGCTCAGCCGCTGTATCTGGCCGGTGGATTTGGTGGGGTGACTTTGGACATCATCCGTGCATTGCATGGCGACGCGGCCCTTTGGTTCCCTCCGTATGAACAGGCTACGACAGTCGATACGCGCAGCGCGGTGGCCCTAGGCAGACTTGCGGATTTGGTGGCTGATCGCGGTTGGAAAGCCATCGCGAACGGCCTCAGTGATGAAGAGAATAGCCTACTTGCCGCTACACACCGCCCGAGCCAGATTGCTGCGCTTGTGAGTCTTGGGCTTGGACGTCTCGCGGTGCAGGGTCGATTTGCTGGGTGACTATGGATTACGGTATGGCGGCGCCGCGGCAAGTGGCTGAGTCAGAGGACAATCTCGCGGGCAGGATTTTCGAGGCATTTGAAGCGCTTCACGCTATGGGAAGCGGTTCCGCTCCGATGTCGGAGACGCGATTCGTGCCGGCCGATATCGTTGCTGACTTCGCGTTGCGGATTGTAATCTCTCTCTCGCAACACGCACCAGAGGATGTAGATGTGCTCCAAATCGCCATGCTTGGAATGCCATCGTAGACCTGTCACCCGGTTTTAGAACTGCAACTGACCACAAGTTGAAAATGAAACAAATAGAATACGACCAATTGATCAGTGACATAAAGATTGCTTTGGCAAACGACGCACGAACGTCATTTGCCATTATTGGCCATACGCCCGTGACTTACGACATTGTCGCGTTCTTCCGTGCTGTCGGCGCCGAGGGTCGACTTCTTGGGGCATACAGCCAGAGTGGTGGAACTGATTGCCCAGAGTCTTGGCACAAGCCACTAAGTGTTCTGAGGTCAGATCGGCCGGACGTGGCGATCATTGCATCCGACCCCGAGAAGGAGCGGTTGCTGGCGGAAGTGGAACCGTATCTCACGCCAACGACGCGGATCCTCTTCGGGGGATATGCCCATTTTACGTTCCGTGACCCAGTATTTGACGAAGTCGTCAATTCCGCGTTGGTGCCCTCCCTCGCCAACGGATATCCAAATATACTGATTCACCTCTACCAATGCCTATGGAACGCCGCTCGCCTCGGTCTCAAAGGTGTGGTCGCGGAGTTCGGCATGTTCAAGGGAGGCACAACGTTGCTACTCTCCCGATTTATTGAAAGGCTCGGGCAGCGCTGGCCGGTAATTGGGTTCGATACGTTCGCCGGTTTTCCAGCCCGACGAAGCGTGCTGGACATGTACGATTACCCCGACTGCGTCTGTTGCGATATAGATGCCATACGTCAACACCTGGCAGGTCGCAATATTGAGATCGTGACGGGCGATGTGGTGTTGACGGCTAGCCGACTGGAATCCGAGGATATTGTGCTAGCGTTCATTGACACGGACAACTTTACATCAGCGGCGGCTGCTCTTGCCGTCACCAGAAACGCGTTGTCGTCGGGGGCGCCATTACGTTCGATCATTTTACTGGCCGCGATCGGTTCCGCTACACGTAAGGAGAGCGTATTGCCGCCAAATGTCTACTCGAGGACGAACGTTACTTCAACTTGCACGGCACGGGCGTGTTTCTGAGACAACGTTAGACGAGGTCGAATTGAGTACTACGGGTGGTGTGCGACGCAAAAATCACCGACAAGAGCGTGCGGCTAGAGGGGACGCTCTCTCCCCTCGGGGCGCCACCCAACTGCCGGTCACCACATTCTGGAGTTTCCTGAGCGTTAGTACGTCCCCCTGGATTTACGTGCTGTATTCGGGTCGACCGGGCTATTCAAGCTGCGGTCAAGCCAGTACGGCTAGCACAGGATATGCACGCAACTGGAAAGTTCACGCACCGAACGCTTGCGGATGAACTCAATCGCCTTGGCGTTGCAACAGCCAAAGGTGGTAAGTGGTGGCCGAAGACAGTACAGTAGGTGCCACTCTTTTGGCGACGCTTCCTTAGCAGCAACGATGCGAGCCGTGTTCATTGGTATCTGACCACATTTGCGCATGTTTGCACGGCCGCCTCAGAACGTCATGTGTGTGCAGCTAGAACTCGATACTTTCCGGGTCTAGTTCGTCAAGGACGTCGCAGTCGTTCATGAGCACATCGGTCCCGTTTTTGAGGGCTGAACGAAGCCGCATGAGTTCAGCTCGGAGCGTCGCGTTCTCAAGCTCACTATGTTCGTTCATTTTTCTCAACGCTTTCTCAATCCGCTCGATCCCCTCGTCCCCAAACGGTAAGTACGGAGGAAACAGCACTTGAAGCGGCTGAGACTTTGCAACCTCGGGATTGAGAGGCACAATAATCGTCTTTGTGGGTGGCCGGCCACAAATTGGAGGAAACTCACTCTCTTCCTAGGTATCGGCGAGTGTATAGAGTTTGCCGTCGTAGCGGACGTGCCAACGGTCAATATTGAATTATGGAAATCCACCGCAAGAGCAGTCGTCAAATACGTCC
>PMCK01000379.1 GCA_003154095.1 Myxococcales bacterium
AGTGCTGCAACGATACCGGTCACTAACCTCATGTTGCCTCCATTGAGAGGACTTGAGACTAACGCCCAAGGGCTCGAGTTTTCAACCACTTCTCACGGGACGGAAGAATCTTCGTGGCCGATTAGCCTTTTCCGCTCGAAACGTAGCGTTCCAACATTCGAAAACGCCTGAATTTTTGGTATTACCGGCACGAATAAGCCAGGGCTTACCTTGTAGCGCTTTCAATAAGCCGAAAAAACGGCGCTTGACACCGGGACAAAGTCCGAATTAGCTAGCTCCGAGCTAAAAATCCCGAGAATCCCGCGATACGCGCGATGAGGCGCAGCGCGAAGGGCGAGGCGGAGTTGTGTGCGCAAGGTGACGTTTGAACCGTCATGCGCGTCGTTCCCCGGGCGAAAGCCGCGAGCTTCGGGTGCCGTCACGTCGCTTTAGGTGGCAGCGGTGAGGTGTACAAAGGGGCGCTGGGTAGTTCGACCGATGGGCGATACGCGGGCAGTCTAACAACGAAGCGCAACCCTTTCGTGCCGCGATCGACTCGATGAATCGTGCCGCCGTGAAGTTCGATGATCGAACGCGCGAGTCCCATACCCAGAGCTAAACCCCGATGCGGACTTGGCATCGATTTGTACCCACCCTGAGTTTCACCCGAGTCGCTATCGCGAACATCGCGCGGCGCCGGAATTTCGAGTGCAAAGCCGACAAGGCCTCCTTCGAGTGGCGCGACGTGCAGTCGTACAAGGGCGCCCGGAACACTTCTCCCCGCGTGTCCGACGAAGGTAGCGAGCGCGTTGGAGAAGCGGACACGATCGACTTCAACCCAATTTACGCCGTCCGCGATATCACCGATAACATCGACTGCATTATCGCCCGCCAGGTGTCGCCCCTTTTCGACGATGTCCGCGACCAAGTCGTCAATGCTTACGGCTTCGCGGACGAGCTGCAATTGTCGAGCCTCGACCCTGGCTGCGTCCAGAATGGTTTCGATGAGCGCCAGCAATTCGCGACCGCTGCGCTCGATAACGGCCAGGCTTTCTTCTTGTCCTTCGGTCAATGACTCGCTGCGGCGTACGATTTCCGTAAATCCAAGGATTGAATTGAGCGGACTCTTGAGGTCATGGCTTACGCTGGCAAAGAATAGGCCGCGCATTCGTGTCGTGGCTTCACCGACCAAAATGGCTCGTTCTTGTGCCTGAGCAAAGACTCGAAAACGTCCGGCTAGCTTTTCGACCGAAGCGCTCAGTTCTGCCACGATATCGAAGCGCGGCACATAGGCTACGTGCTGTTCCTCCTCCACAATCAACTGCGTGTCCAGCGCACGGACTTCACGTGTCGCGCTCGCTAGATCTTCGACCAAGTATCGCGCGAGCAGCGTCCCGAGCCAACCTGCAGTTAAGACCGCGGCTACCGTTACGATCCAGGCAAACCAGCCGATTTCGCCAAATCGACCTGATTGCAGGTGCACGGTTACACTGCCCGAATCGAGGGGCGCAACAAGCTGAAGGTCCCCACCCGGTGTGTGGCGACGCAAGTACGCTTCGGGCTCGGACGACCAGGAGATCTGGAATCCAAAGCGCTGTGCGACCTCCGTTGCCGCGGAGAGGCCAGCCGTCGTAACCACGCCCGGAGATTCTTCGAAGGCGCTGCGAGCCACGGCCAGTGCCGTGGCCTCGCGCTGTTGCTCGTCGGAGCGCCGAATATGAGAACTCACGACGAGGGTCGCCCCCAGCGTTACGAAGGCGACCGGGGCTACCACCGCAATGATCAACCGAAAGCGCATCGATTGAACCGCCCGTAACGATTGCTCCTCGTTCGCCACGAGTTCGCCCATGACTTGCGGTGGCGCCAGTTCGATGATACCGAGTAAGGTTGCGCGGAGGGCGGCGTACAGCGTTAGAGCCGCGGCGGATACGACAAGCAAAGCGAGCGAACACACGCCAAGCGTGGTTGCCGGATCCAGCAGATTGGGACGTGCAAATAGTGCCATGGCCACTAGGGCAACTACGTTCGAAATCAGCCAGGTGACGGTCGAGCGGAAGGCTTCGCGGGAAAGGCCCACTAGCTCTTGGACCTCCACGGCACTTGAACCAAGAGCCAGAGCACGCAGCAAGAATCGGTAGCGATGCAGAGATATAAGGGAACGCAGCGGTGCCGCTAGCGCTCCGAATAAAATGGCCATTCCGAGGACGTAAGCGCTAGCATCCGCCGCCTTGGCTTCGAGTACTAGCAGCCAACGTGCCATCGAAATGATCAGGAATACAGCCAGTGAGCAGAGTAGCTCGAGGCCGAGGATGCGAAACAATAAGCGATTGACATGCGAGTTCATGGCTGTGACACCCTTGCATTCGTCTCGGAGCTGACGGGCTCGACAGGTGTGTAGTCTTGCCAGCGGTCCTCTTCGGATTCGCTGGGTAGCAGCACGGTGAACGTAGAACCCTTTCCGAGCGCGCTATTCAAAGTGATTCTGCCGCCATGCATGTCGATCAATCGGCGACTGATGGCCAGGCCAAGCCCGGTTCCGGAACGTTGCCACCGCTGTTCCCCTGATTGGCGGTATTCTTCGAAGATTGCCGCCTGATCGTGCGGCGCAATACCGGGGCCAGTGTCCTTGACCGATACCGCCGTCGTGTCGCGGCCGACTCGCTCAACGCGAACGTTCACGCTCCCCTGATGCGTAAACTTTACGGCATTACCAATGACGTTGTTCAGTATCTGCCGCAAACGCCGCCGATCGGCCCATGCCGGGGCGTGCTCGCCGTCGAGACGTAACTCGATCCCTTTCTTGTCCGCGGTAACCTGAATTTCTCGGACCACGGCTTGGGTCACTTCGAGGGCATCCACGTAGGTTCGGGTTAGTCGCAATTGCCCGGATTCAATGGCGGACAAGTCGAGAATATCGTCGATGAGTGCGGCGAGGTGACGGCCGCTCTGGTGAACAATCGTCAGATTCTCCCTGGCTTCGCTACTGAGCGGCCCGTCGACTTCTGCCAAAAGGACGTCCGTAAATCCCAAAATGGCATTAAGCGGTGTGCGCAGTTCGTGACTGAGCGCCGCGAGAAACGCGCTGCGATCCTTGTCGTAAGTCAGCGTCCTTTGTAAGTCCTTCCGATAGCGGCGCTCGGCTTCCGAGAAGCGTGACGCCAATTCGTTGAATGCGCTGGTTAGAACGCCTACCACGTCGGTTGAACGCACGGGAATCGTTTGCCCTAAAGGTTCGGTGTCGCGGGCCGACATGCCGCTGATTCGAGCGCGCACATAGTCGACGTCGGCGTGCACGTTACGAGCCAACCAATAAGCAACCAATGTTGCCGCGCCAATCAACAGCGACGATAGCAGGCCCAAGGAAGTTACTAATGGAACCGCGGGCGTTGGGGGTTTGGGAGCGCGAGCGAAGACAAGTAGATTCGAAAACTCGCGGGGCGTACGCACAGGAGCAGCGGCAAAACTGACTCGACCCAGCTGCGTATTCGAAATGCCGGTCTCGCCCACCAGCATGTTGGCGATTTGCTCGCGTGATGGAGGCCGAATTGTGCCATCGACGAGAATCCCGCCATAGGTATCCACGAGGAGCAATTCCACGCCTGCACGCCGAGCGGCTCGCTCGATCACGACTGCTCGTTGCTCGAGCGGAATTACGCGCAATCGTTCGGCCAGAATTGCCGCCAGGGCACTCGCTTGCTGCAGCGAGTACTCGTCACTGTGGTTGGCCAATGTGCTAAAGCCCAAAACCCCGAAGGCTGCCGCAGCGAACGTGCCGAGCGCGACGACGATTGCCGGGGCTAAACCGACGAAGGGCAGGGGACGCAATTGCCAACGCACGCCTACAGGCTACCGAACCACGGCCGAATCGCCAATGTCGTTTATGTTGACAATGCTCAGCTGGGTCCCTGGCGAATAATGCGCCCCTCTTGGAATTGCAGGTCTTTCGCGCAGTGGCCCGACCCTGCGCGTGACATATTGTTCGGTATTTCCGAGCGTGCAAGCGACAAAACGAGTGTCAGGCGTCACTTGCCAGTCGGGAAAATACTGCATGATCGAGCCAGCGAGAATCGACGAACTCGGCCTGGCGCGCAATGCCCTCGAAGTGGAACCCGAGGCGGCCTATGACGGCCAGGCTCCGATGGTTCGTCGTCGCCGCAGCGCATCGGACCCTGTGTACGCCGGCTCGAACAAACGCGAACTCGAGGCAGGCGCCCGCCGCTTCCGTCATGTAACCATTGCCGCAAGCGTCGCGATGTAGCCAATATCCGAGTTCGCAGGACCTGTGAAGGTGCACGCAATTGTCGAAGCCAACCAGGCCAAGGAGTTGCTGAGAGGAGGTATCCCTAACAATGAAGCGGAGGGCACGCCCACTGTCCCAATCCGAAGCGCTTCCACTTGCAAACCGCTGGCTGGCGTCTTCCGAATCATTGTAAGGTACCCAGGGCAGCCAACGTTGCAGGTGTTGCCGTGAGCTCTCGATTGCTTCCCAGAGCTCCCGTGTATCGGGCAGCTCCAGTGGAGTAAGAACGAGTCGCGGCGATACGATTGGATTATTTCGAAGGTATGTTCGCGAAGGAATGTTGAGCATTGAAACTACCCCCGCGTCAAAACAGGTTATTGGCTATTACCCTTGCATTCGGCCCTAGCCAGCATGGCCTCAATGTGACCAGATTCATAATCGCGCCAGGCAACATACCATTGATGGGGGCCCTTAGAAGGTGCAACCTCGGGGTACGGTTGAATTCCCGTCCCGCTCACTTTGGCGATGACGCTGGGGCTGCCAATGCCGCTGCGCGACGCGATCGCCATTTGAACACGCGACGTTTCGTACCACGCGATGGCGGCTTCGTTCTCGAAGACCGACACTGTACCGTGGGCTCCATGTTTGCCGACACTTTTCTTCCAGATTGTATCGCCTGATTGCGTATCCAAGTAGGCTACTTGAATTCCGCTGCTGTCGTTCCAAACGGCGACACAGTAATTAGCGGTGCAGGCCAGGCGCACGTCATCGGAGCTTTGCGCGCCGGCCGCGGCCTTCTTTCCCGTCGATGCAGGCTCAGCCGCGTCCGTCCGGTTATCATCCGGTGCCTGGGCACTTGAATCGAATGCGCGAAGTTTCCCCAAGAACCGATCTTTGGTAAGCGGTTTGCCTTTGGCGGTCGAGAGCCCTGACTGTAGTTCAGTGCCGCCAAGGTCCAGACTCATCCATTGAACTTTTCTAGTGTTGTGTCGGCGCAGGACCATAGAGACGTTCAAATGACCACCCGCAACGGCAATTGCCGGCTTGGTCGCGCCGGGTTTGGCAACTCTATCCGGCTTCAATGCAGTCAGCTGTATTACGCTTCCGACTGGTGCCAAATCGCGGTCAAGGTGACGAGCCACAAGATTCGTGACACCTTCAACTGAATCATCTTCCCACACCACCCAGGACGTGCCGTCCGGTGCAACGCTCATCGAGGGGGAATAATTGCCATGACCAATGGGTCCAACGCGCCGCACGGGGCCTGAAATTCGGCCCTCGTCATTGAGTGCGCGTACGAAAATGCCCGGTTCGCTGCCGATGCCGTTCCAATATAGAAGTATCAGTTTCGAGCCCGCTCGAATCAATTGAGGATGCCGGGCATTCGCGGCTTCCGGCGCAACGGCGAACGGCTTTTCCTTGGACCGTAGGTTTGCATCGAGCAATGTCGTAAATACCTGATGCTGAGCCCAACCAAAGATGATTCCTGCGTTGGATTCGACGACGGACGGTCTAGTGACATCTTCCGATGTGTTTGAGGTAAATGGCCGAGGTCTCGCAAGACCTGCCAAATGACAAGGGGCATTCGGGCTTTCCAGAGCCGCCCGAACATGGGCGCGAAGATTGGTAGCCAACCCTTCTCCACCATTTTTGATTGCCACTTCAAGCTCGGACAGTGCCTGTTGGGGGTTGCCTTGTGCCAGCGCATCTTGGGCTCGAAAAATCGATTCGGCATAGGCTAGCCCGTCGAGGTTGGGTTTTGCCCGGTCGGCGGAGGCAGGGCTACCCGATATTGTTGCAGAATGGCTTGCAGAGGCTGCGGGGGCCGGAGAGCGCCGCCAGTTGCGGTAGCCATAGAATAGGCCGCCCGCGGCAGCCGCAACTACCATCAATGCCAACAAGCCACCGCCGCGAGCACGGCCGAGTGGAGAGATCGAAGCGCCCAATACCGGTTCGGATGGGTCCAGCGGTTTGCCAGATTCCGTCGTGCGTGATTGCGCGCCCGAGGGGTTCGGATACGTTCCCGCCGCGCTCCGACCAGCGCTCTGAGGACCGCGATCGTCACCGATACCGAGCCGGGTCGACAATTCATCGACGTCGACGAGAAGTGAAGGCGTCTGTACGGAAGCCTTGTTTGCGGGGCTCAACACATCGGCCAAGGCAAGCGCGAATTCGCGCGCGGTTTGAAAGCGGTCGTTGATGTCGCGCGCCAACGCCTTTTCGAACCAAGCGTCGAATTCGGGCGAAAGATCAGGCCGCAGATGGGAAGGGACGGGAATTGGAGAACTGGCGACCTGGGCCAGGATCATTGCGACGCCCTGATCGACGTTCCACACGGTTTGGCCAGTCAGGCACTCGTACACGATACATCCGAGCGCCCAGAGGTCGCTTCTATGATCGACCTCGCCCCGCCCGCGCGCTTGCTCGGGACTCATGTAAGCCGGCGTACCAAACAGCGCTCCTTCACGAGTCAGTCGCACCTGATCGGCTGAATCATCGGAGGGCACGTAGAATTTGGCGAGTCCGAAATCCAGCAATTTCGTGACAATTTCGCCCTCTTCTGTTTTTGTTAGGAAAAGATTCTCTGGTTTCAGATCGCGATGGACGACATGGGCAGCATGAGCTTTTGCTAGGCCCTTGGCGGTTTGAACTATGATCTTGAGTGTTTGTTCGGTGTCTAGTCGCCGAACATTCGACATCAAGTCGTACAGGCTTTCGCCTTCCAGCAATTCCATGACCAAGAAAGGTCGATTGTCGAACTCGCCGGCGTCGTATACATCGCAAATGTAAGGGCTGCGAACGGCGGCAGCAGCGCGTGCCTCTCTCAGGAATCTTTCGCGTACGACCCGCGAAGTTATCAGTTCTGCTGCGAGTACCTTGACGGCGACACGCTTTCCGATGTGAATGTTCTCTGCCTCGTAGACGACCGCCATTCCTCCGCGGCCGATTTCCCTGGAGATGCGATATTTGCCGACAAGAACGGTCCCAATCGGAACTCTGGAGGTGGGGTCGGCAGCCATCGTCACGGGAACACTGGAAAATCAATTGCTCGGATCAGCATTCCGGGCAAGGCCGAAGCAGCTCGCGCAGTTTTTGAGGAAGAATCGTCGCTCGGGCTGCTTCTTGGATGTCCGAGGGCGATGCGTTCAAAGTATGCCAATAGAGCACGTGCATTGGAGACCCTGCCATATTTGGCGCACGGACATCGGTATTTTGCCCAATTTTTCTGCCTTTCAACAAAGATAGTGCTCCCGCAAAAGCCTTGGCCGTGTAAGTTGGGTCGAGTGGAAGGTCGAGCGAAGCCGCGATNNTACGGTGGATCCCGAACCGACTGCACGCAAAATTGAGTTAGCCAATCTTCTTACGTACAACGAACGACCCACAGCCTTCAACACCGACACTCCGACGACGATTGACTTGAGGCCCGTGTATTCTGCGCCAGCCAATAAGCCGGCAACTGTACCTGCAGTTCCAAGTGCGGCAACGATATAGTCCGGCTCGGGTAGATCGCCATTCTTTACCTGCTGAGCCAATTCGATGGCCGCCTCGAAGTAGCCGAGGGAACCGCATACGTTCGAGCCACCTGGAGGTATGACCGCTGACTTGGACTCGCACAGCTGAGTTACTGCAGCGAAAGCACTCCAACGTGAACGCATGGGAATCAATTCAATGCCGCTCGCGACGCTCGCACACAGTACCCTCTCGGCATGAGCCGACCAGGGCTGAGCGATGAGAAATGCCCTCACGGCAAACCCCCTGGATTTGCCGAGCAAGCCCGTTGCCAGCACGTGGTGCGAGCCAGCCGTCCCAAACGTGGTTATTCGAGACTTATCGCGGCGTTCAGCGTCGCACAAGAGATGGGCGAGCTTTCGGCATTTGTTTCCGCCATACACCGCGTGAATACGACTGTCGTCCTTGATCCAAAGGGCTGTGCCCCCTTGAGTCCGCTCGAGGCAACGAACCGGACTGGGTATAGCAATTTCCTCAAACATCGATAATTGCTGTTTCATTGGAAATTGCCGGGGATAAATCAACTTGCGAGCGAACCTCACTCACGGTGCACCAGATTTTCCTACAAATACAGCCAAATCATCCGCGCCGAGGATCAAAACACCCTATAAATGTGGGGCCAAATGGCAGTTCCCCTGAAACCTTCGGGTGACTCGTGTACGAAACATTTTAGAAACATTGTGCGGTTTACCTAGGATGGCGTGACAGCTACTGTCATTGACCCGTGATCTGACCCGCTGGTCAAACTACTGCATTCAGGCAACAGCCGAAATTCCGGGAGCGAAAAGATGAAGAAGGTTGAGGCGATCATTAAGCCATTCAAGTTGGATGAGGTGAAGGATGCTCTGTCAGAGGTCGGCATCCAGGGCATGACTGTGACGGAGGTGAAGGGGTTTGGCCGTACGGGCGGGAAGAAAGAGGTCTACCGAGGCTCGGCGTACGTGGTTGATTTCGTACCCAAGGTAAAAATCGAGATAGTCGTCACGGACGACATGGTGGCTCAGGTCATCGACGCCGTTGAAAAGAGCGCGAAGACTGGCCGTATCGGCGACGGGAAAATTTTCGTAGTATCCCTCGACGAAGCGGTTCGGATAAGAACGGGCGAACGGGGCGAGGCGGCCATCTAGAGCCCGCGCGACTTCAGAGGAGGAATCAGTCGATGAATGCCAAGGAAGCGATTGCACTCGGTCAGCAAAACAGTGCTGTGATGGTCGATTTGAAATTCATCGATCTGGTGGGCAAATGGCAACACACGAGCGTGCCGTTTCATCGCCTTGACGAGGACTCATTCGAAGATGGTTTCGGTTTCGATGGGTCCTCAATTCGAGGTTTTCAACCGATCAATCAGAGCGACATGCTGCTGATCCCGGATGCCGACACAGCCGTAATGGATCCGTTTACAGCCCATGCGACGTTGTCACTGCAATGCAATATTCAAGACACGATTACTCGGCAAGCGTACTCTCGCGACCCTAGGTACATTGCACAAAAGGCCGAAAGCTACCTACGAAGCACGGGTATCGCGGATACTTGTTACGTGGGGCCCGAAGCGGAATTTTTCATATTTGACGATGTCAGGTTCAAGACTAGCCCCAACGAGGGGTTTTTCATGGTTGATTCCATCGAAGCCGATTGGAATACCGGACGCGACGAGATGCCCAATCTTGGTCACAAGGTACGGCACAAGGAGGGCTATTTTCCGGTCCCACCACAAGACACGATGAACGATCTTCGCACGAGTATGGTTCTACAAATGCAAAAGGTGGGCATTGAGATAGAAGCAAGTCACCACGAAGTTGCCACTGCTGGCCAAGGGGAAATCGACATGCGGTTCGATCGGCTCCTTCGCATGGCCGATAAGTTGATGTGGTTCAAGTACATCGTAAAAAATGAGGCCCGTGCAGCCGGCAAGACCGCCACGTTCATGCCCAAGCCCCTGTTCGGCGATAACGGCAATGGCATGCATGTGCACATGTCGCTCTGGAAGGAAGACAGGCCGCTATTCGCTGGGGATGGCTACGGTGGGCTGAGTGAATTGGCGCTCTATTACATTGGTGGTGTTCTGAAACATGCCAATGCCCTAACCGCTATCACTAACCCTACGGTGAACAGTTACAAGCGATTGGTGCCCGGCTTCGAGGCGCCCGTAAATCTCGCGTATTCAAGTCGAAATCGCTCTGCTTCAGTTAGAATTGCGACTTATTCGGCATCCCCAAAGGCTCGTCGAATCGAGATTCGTTTCCCTGACCCAACTACCAATCCTTACATTGGCTTTGCCGCTTTGATGATGGCAGGCCTGGATGGTATCCAAAACAAGATTGATCCGGGTGATCCCTTGGACAAGGACATCTACGCGCTAAGTCCCGAAGAACTGGAAAGCGTGCCGCACGTGCCCAGTTCGCTCGAAGATGCGTTGGCCGCACTTGAAGCCGATCATGACTTCCTTCTTCGCGGTGACGTATTTACCAAGGACGTTATTCAAATGTGGCTGGACTACAAGCGAGAAAAGGAAATCAATCCCTGCCGGATGCATCCCACGCCAATGGAGTACTACCTCTATTACGACATTTAGTCGGTAATCGGCGAGGTATTGACCAATTCGCGCAAAAAATCGGTCAAGTGTTACCATGGCGATCAGCGATCAGCGATCAGCTGTCAGCAATCAGGACTTCTGAATTTCAGGCTGAAAGCTGATACCTGAAAGCTGATAGCCAAGCGACCTATTGGGTCTAGGTCGTCCAGTTTGGGTGCACCCGACGCAGTCCGCGGAAACAGGCCCCTTGGATCTGGTCCGAGCGGGCCGTTTACTGTATGCCATAGGTCGTGTCGGAGACATCCAATGACGTACAGACCTTGGTCGGCCAACTAATTGCCGACCGATATCTTGTCGAAAAGCTGCTGGGTGTCGGGGGCATGGGCTCCGTTTACCGTGCCAGCCACGTGCAATTGCGCAAAACTGTGGCGCTAAAGACGCTCCACCCGGAAATGACGCGCCTGCCGGAGGCGGTGGCCCGATTCGAACGCGAAGCGATTGCGGCATCCAGAATCGAACACAGGAATGTAGCGGCAGCGACCGACTTTGGAAGGCTCGACGACGGTACTTTCTATCTAATTTTGGAATACGTGGAAGGCGAAAGTCTTCGCGAGAAACTTTATCGTGAGAAATGTCTCGAACCTGGTCTATCGCTCCACATTGCTCACCAGATTACCGAGGCCTTGCAAGCGGCACATGTGCACGGGATCGTTCATCGCGATCTGAAGCCGGAAAATGTGATGTTGGTAACTCGGCCCGGGGCTAAAGTGCATGTCAAGGTTCTCGATTTTGGAATCGCCAAGGTCCCGCTGGAAGGATCCCCGGAAGGAATAACGGCGATTGGCTCGGTGCTCGGGACGCCCTCCTACATGTCGCCGGAGCAATGCTCGGGGCGTATCATAGATGAACGCAGTGACTTGTACTCACTCGGGATAATCCTCTATGAATGCGTGAACGGACGAAAGCCATTTGAATCCGATGACGCGCTTGCGTTGCTTGCGCTCCATATGGCTGCGGCTCCGGCACCCATGAATCAGGATGTGCCATCAATGGTGGCCGACGTCATAGTTAGGCTCCTCGAAAAGGATCCACAAGATCGGGTTCAAACAGCGAAAGAATTGCTGGGGCTCATCGATGCGGCCGTGCTTGGTCATCAGGCGACGGTATTGCCTCTTGACACGGGTCGTCAGGGCATTCGCGCGAAATCGTTGATTTTGAATGGTCGAAGTGGACTTGCGCGGTTGAAGGCACTGGGGACTTGGCTAGGCACACGTTCGTACTCGGGGTTTGGCTGGTGCAAGCGGCATGCAGCCCTGCGCATCCGCGTACGGGGACTGCAGATCCCGTTGGGAATTTTGGCACTGGTTACAGTGCTACTTGGCGCCGGCTGCGTTCTGTTGGTTACGCGCCTTTGGCACGCGGGCGGTTCGAGCGCAGTTGCTGCAGCAAGCGCTGGTGCCGCGGTAGCGCAGCCCGAATCCGTGTTGCCCAAGGGAACGCGAGACGAATTTCAACGGCAGGTCGAACGCATCGAAATGCTCAAAGCGTACGAGCGCAGTGAGCGAGACTGGACATTACTAGCACGTGGCTATGCAGAATTGGGGCAGTGGCAGAAGTGTGCACAGTCATACCGGTCGGTCTTGTCTCTGCGCCCCAGTCTGAGGTCAGACCCATTGCTCCTGAGCGACATGCAGTTAGCTGCGCAGGATCCCGAGGGTTTCAAGCTTACATTGAATTTGTCAGAGACGGTACTTGGACAATACGGTGTGGACTTGCTTTGGCTGGTCTGGCAGCAAATTCGGCACAATCCGGATCAGGCAGAAAATGCCGAGAAGCTTCGTAAGAAGTTGGCCGTACTTAGTCATCGGGCTCGACCGTCGCTACGCGTTGCGATAGAGCTTGATTTCTTCCAAAATTGCCCGAACTTGGAGGGTGTGGTGACCCGCGCAGCCAAGTTCGCCGACAGCCGAAGCCTCGAGGCCCTAGAGGCCTTGACCAAGGCGACGGGTTGTGGTCCGAGGCTTGAGTACGATTGCACACCGTGCGTGCGTGGCGAGGGATTGCTGGAAAAAGCAATAGCGCGAGCCCGCGAAACGAGCCCGCCGCCGCTCGGGGCGGACTAGCTATCAGCTATCAGCTGTCAGCTATCACAGCCTTCAGCTATCAGCTATCAGCTGTCAGCTAAGGCGTGCGGCAGGAAATGCGGGGCGCGCTCGAGGGTTTCGCCTGTCGTCGAAGCCTATTGCATCTTACCG
>PMCK01000598.1 GCA_003154095.1 Myxococcales bacterium
TACACTCGAACTAGTCGAATCCGGCGACTGTCATACCGCTTGGCACGCCACGCTGGGCCAGGCGACGGCTATCCACGGCCTTGAGCAAGCATTCGTACTTCTAAAGCAAAGAGGCTCAACGCAAAACGCCGTTATAGGTCGCGGTCCTGCAGAGCAAGCATCCCCAGCAAACATACGAGGCCATGGATTTTTCCGTAGCCCATTGCTTCGCCTTTTGAAATTTACACGAGCCAGAATCAAAGCCATTTTGCTTGGATTGGTACTCACATTCACGGCTACGGGCATCGGCCTAATTCCGCCCTACATGACCATGCCGTTGGTTGACGAAGTGTTAGTGCCGACCCAAGTTCGAGTTGGTCCCAATGTCGCTTCCGTTCAGTCGCGAGGAGTGGCGCAACGCTTAGCCGACGCACTGGTTGGCGACGCTACCGGAATGCCAAGAGTCGCCGTTTATCTTGGTGGCTTGGGCGTCGCGGCAATTCTCGCTTGGCTCTTGGCCTGGGGACAAGGTTTCGTGCTTTCGCGCGTCAGCGAGCGGATCAGTGCAGATTTGCGCAATCGCACTTACGCACATCTTCAGCACCTATCGCTGGAGTACTTCGGCGACAAGCGTACTGGCGATCTAATTTCAAGGATTAGCAACGATACAGAGCACCTCTGTTCGTTTCTGTCTGATACGCTGGTGGATTTCGTTACAGATGTTCTGATGATTGTCGGGTCAGCGATTGTACTCTTTACTTTGGACCCTTGGCTGGCGGTTGCGACGCTGGCGTCATTTCCGCTCATTGCGTCATTGATTCTTCGCGTTAGAGGCCGGCTGACGCATGGCTTTTTGCGGACGGGCCGCGCTTGGTCCTCGATGACAAATATTCTGGCGGACACGATCCCCGGTGTGCGTGTGGTAAAGGCGTTTGCGCAGGAGGGGCGTGAAATCGAACGATTTGCTCAGGCTAATCAGAAAATTTTCGATATCAACGATCGAATTAACGCTTTATGGACGTTTTTCTGGCCACTGGTGGGGCTGCTAAACCAAGCGGGTTTGCTCGTGGTCTGGGCTGTCGGCGCCTGGGAGATTTTTCATCATCGCGTAACCGTCGGGATACTAACGGCATTTATCGCCTACATTGGGCGATTCTATGCACGCTTGGAAAGCATGAGCCGTATGCTGACTGCAACGCAGAAAGCGTCAGCGGGCGCACACCGGTTGTTTGAGATTCTTGACCGAGTTTCCAGCGTAGTCGAGCCGAAGCATCCAAAACTGCTGCCTACCGTCGTAGGCGCACTAAAGTTCGAAAACACATGCTTCAGGTATGGAAGTCGCACCGTCATTGACCACGTCAGTTTCGACGTCAGTGCTGGAGAAATGGTGGGCATAGTCGGTCATACTGGATCCGGCAAGAGCTCGATCGCCAACTTGGCCTGCAGATTTTACGACGTGTCCGAGGGAAGCATTCGAATCGACGGGGTCGACATCAGAGATCTGGCAATCGAGCAATATCGAAAGTACATTGGAATCGTACTTCAAGATCCGTTCCTCTTTTACGGGTCAATCGCCGAGAATATTTCCTACGGTCAGCCCGACGCGTCACGGAGGCAAATAATTGAAGCCGCGCGTGTTGCTTGCGCCCACGAATTCGTTTTGCGGTTACCGGATGGATATGATTCACTTGTGGGAGAGCGGGGTCAATCGTTGTCCGGTGGCGAACGGCAGCGCGTCGCAATTGCTCGTGCTGTGCTCATTGATCCTAAGATATTGATTCTGGACGAAGCTACCTCGGCCGTTGATGCTCAAACGGAAAGAGAAATCCAGCGTGCCCTGGACAATGTTGTGAAGGGCCGCACGACGATTGCGATTGCGCATCGACTCAGTACGTTGCGTAAAGCAAATAAGCTCATCGTGCTGAATCAGGGTAAGGCCGTGGAGATCGGCACGCATGCCAACTTACTGGCGAACGGCGGCGAATATGCGCGCCTGTACAGGGCCCAAATGCAAAGCGCTCTCGGCAGAGATTCCGATGAAATGCAATACGATCCCGCGAACGCGCCGGAAGGCGAATCCAAGCCTTTGCAAGATGTCAATCGCAGGCGAGCTTTGGATGGCGTCGAGTTGGTGCCCCAGGCGCGCGGCGAGTTGTTGCTTAGGGCGAATGGTGAGGCGCGTATCGTTCGTCCCGTACGCTGCTTTCCACTGACGGAACCACTAACGTGGGTTTCGCTGATTGACGCGTTGGGGCGGGAAATCATCACAATCGAGTCCCTGGCTGAGATCGAGGATGCGCGCCGGGAAGTCATTGAAGATGCGTTGCGAGGACGTGAATTTCTTCCTGTAGTTACAGGCATCAATCGAATTAGCGTAGAATCTGCGCACAGTGAATGGCATGTTTCCACCAATCGAGGCGAGACGCAATTCACTTTGGGCCACGACGATCATGTGCGCGCGCTTAGCAAGGTTCGATTCGTAATCGACGATTCGAATGGCATGCGGTACTTGGTCAAAGACATAAATCGATTGGATAGCAAGAGCCGGCGCTTGCTATCGCGGTATTTCTGACGTGACTGTTGCATTGTTCAGCGTGCAATCATCGGCCGCAATACCTGCGCGAGGGTGGCGCCATTTTCGTGCAAAAGAAGAACATTGGATGGGTATTTTACCGCGAGGCAGGCAACTTATAACGGACGACCACCGAGGCGTTGTTCGCCGTTTGATACAATGAGCGCAAGGCATCAGCTCACGTAACAAAATTTGCGCGTTGGCCAAAAGACCGATGTCGACAAAGACTGAGAATTCGACAAGCGCGGCTTGAAGCAGTTGCGTCTTTACTCTAGTTTGATGTTCAACCGTCTTACGGCGGAATGGTTAAGAAGCATGAGTTAGATTTTGCGAAAGCCGTATTTCATTTTGAAAGTCGGTTTCGTTGAGGTGTGTCTATGACAATCAGTTACAAACAGTTGGGTCTGGTAAATACCAAGAACCTTTTCGCCAAGGCAATTGCCGGCGGTTATGCCATACCTGCTTACAATTTTAACAACATGGAACAATTGCAGGCGATCATAGCGGCCTGTGTTGAAACCAATTCACCTGTAATTCTGCAGGTTTCATCAGGCGCGCGGAAATACGCCAACCAGACCTTGTTACGTTACATGGCGCAAGGTGCTGTGGAATATGCCAAAGAACTCAATCAAGGCGCCGGCATTCCCATTGCCCTGCACCTGGATCATGGCGACACCTTCGAGCTCTGCAAAGATTGCGTCGATTCGGGTTTCTCGTCCGTAATGATCGACGGGTCGCACCACAGCTACGAGGAGAATATCGCGTTGACGAAGAAGGTCGTTGAGTATGCACATGCGAGGGACGTAACCGTCGAGGGCGAGCTCGGCGTCTTAGCGGGCATCGAAGATGACGTAGTTGCGGACAAGAGCACGTACACGAAACCAGAAGAGGTAGAGGACTTCGTAAAACGGACCAATGTTGACAGTCTCGCTATATCAATCGGCACATCGCATGGCGCCAACAAGTTTACTCCTGCGCAATGCACCCGGAACGCCGAAGGCGTCTTGGTGCCGCCGCCCCTTCGTTTCGACATCTTGGAGGAGGTTGAAAAGCGGCTTCCAGGATTCCCAATCGTGCTTCACGGCGCGTCGAGCGTGCCGATGGACCAGGTCAAGGCGATCAACGCCAACGGTGGAGCGCTCAAGGATGCGGTTGGCATCCCAGAAGAGCAACTTCGCCGAGCGGCAAAGAGCGCCGTCTGCAAAATCAACATAGATTCCGACGGCCGGTTGGCGATGACGGCGGCCGTTCGCGAGACATTCGCGAAGAAGCCGGCTGAATTCGATCCGAGAAAGTACTTGGGTCCCGCGCGTGATGCACTCAAAGAGCTCTACAAGCACAAGAATCAAAGTGTGCTGGGCTCAGCCGGTCACGCCTAAGGTTTTCCAGGTTAGCTTGGTATGAGGCTGCGTGCTCGCCGATGATGGCGCTGGCGCGTGCCGCACAAACAAAAGAAACGGCGAATCGAAGTTTCCGATTCGCCGTTCATCATCTAGCGGTGGGCCTATGCCGTTAGATACCGTCAGCAACTAGTTGTGCGACAGTATCGCCCACCTGGGTGGTGCCCATGCCCATTTTGCCGGCAGACTGACTCTGCATCTTCTCAGCTGTCGTCTTCATGATGGCGCGTTCGATTGCTAGCGCCGCTTCAATTTCGCCCAAGCTGTGCTCGAGCAGCATGGCACCCGCTCCAATTGCAGCCATTGGATTGATGATGTTTTGGCCAGTATATTTGGGTGCGGAGCCGCCGATGGGTTCGTACATGCTGACACCTTCGGGATTGATATTGCCGCCGGACGCAATCCCCATTCCTCCCTGAATCATGGCGCCCAGGTCCGTAATGATGTCGCCGAAGAGGTTGTTGGTGACTATGACATCATACCATTCAGGGTTCTTAACGAACCACATGCAACAAGCATCCACATGGTTGTAATCGCGTTTAATGTCGGGGTATTTATTCCCCATATCGTGAAACGCGCGCTCCCATAAGTCGAATTCGTACGTGAGCACGTTGGTCTTCCCGACCAATGTTAGCGTCTTTCTCTTGTTTCGATGTCGAGTCAGTTCAAATGCAAATTTCAAACAGCGGTCACAGCCAGCCCGCGACTGAATTGAGAGCTGAGTTGCGACCTCCTCGGAGGTCCCGTACTTTAGGAATCCACCGGCTCCGGTATAGAGCCCTTCATTGTTTTCGCGTACAACAACGAAATCGATGTGTTCAGGACCCTTATCCTTCAAGGGGGTCCATACGCCCGGATATAATTTTACGGGGCGCAAATTGATGTACTGCTTGAGGTCAAAGCGCAACTTGAGTAAAATTCCTTTTTCTAGAATACCAGGCTTTACATCCGGGTGACCAATGGCTCCCAGCAGAATCGCGTCGTGCTGGCTCAATGTTTCCGCGGCGCTTGGCGGAAGTACCTCTCCGGTGCGTAGATAGCGGTCGCCGCCCCAATCATAGTTCTCCCAGCTAAGCTTGAAACCGAAGCGCTGTGCGGCAACCTCCAGAACCTTGCGTGACTCTCGGACCACTTCCGGTCCAGTGCCGTCGCCGCCGAGCTCTGCAATTTTGTATGTCTTGGCCATAAGTGAGTTCTCCTTGTTGTGCGATCGCTGCTGGTCAAGCGATGTCTACCCCAGTCGGGGTAGGGCGGGGCAAAGATTGGCGCAAGGTGCGTTTGGTGCAAGCCCGCCCGCCAAACTCGGTGAAATGTCCCGTTTTGTGCGCAGAGTTTTTGGCGTACTTCCCGGATAGGAAACCACAAATGCCGCATGCCTAGGACGCTGGGCGGAAGAATCGATTGAGCTCTGTATTTCGAAGTTCAAGGTTTGGCGACGGGCTCGGCTGGGGCTGCCGAGGGTGCTTCTGCTGGCTTGAACTCTGCTTTCTGCTCGGCGGGTTTGTCTTTGGTAGCACCTTCGGCGGTTTCTTCTTTCGCCTTTTCGGTGGGATGCGGAGTCGTCTCCTCTAGGAGCTCGCGCAGTCGTTTTTCGCGTGCAGCATCGTTACCGGCCAGCCTGCTAATGTCAAACGTAAGCATCGGCAACTTGTCGCCTGACTGCATCATCGGCAGTTTCCCGTCCCACCGCTCGATGGCGCGCCATTGTAAAACCGTGCCTGAAGCTGAAAGGCGAATAATTTCATTTGCCTTCGCATCCGCATGAGCACGAATGAGCACGGCATCGGCCTCACCTTGGGCTCTTTGGCGTGCGGCTTCGGCCTGACCGTGCGATTGTGCAATATTCTGCTCGGCCTCCGCGCGCACTTGGCGTACGCGGTTCTCTGCCTGTATGGCGTTTTGAGTGGCTTCCATGGCGCGATTGATGGCCTGTGCCACGTTTTCCGGTAAACGTAGTGCGCCGTTAATCGTCAATTGCGCAATTACAAACCCGTCAGGGCCGAGTTGTTCATGCAATTTGTGCGTGACATCGACGACGAGCTTATGTTTGCCAGCGCCGTAGATTTCCTGCACTGGCATGCGTGAGGCAACGTCGCTAAAAGCCTCTCGTAGTGAATTGCGAACGTATCCATTGGCGAGTTCCATCAGATCTGTCTTGCGAAAGCGCAGGTACAAATGAGGTACTTTGCTCGGTTCAATTGCAAAGGATAACCCGATGTCCGCGTTGACATTGACTCCTTCACTGGAAGAAAACGTAATCGAATCGTCGTGAGGGGACCCCTCGTGGGGCGACTGCATCCACACCACGTTTTGGATGCTTGTCGGAAATTCAATAATTTGTTCGGTGAGCGGATTGAAAAATACCCAACCAGTAACCACCGGCATGTCCTGAATGCCACGATTGCTGCCGGCGAGTTTGACGCGAATGCCGACATGTGCAGGATCGATGCGTGTAATTGTTGTNNATTAGCCACCGTCTTACGGCACGCCCTGCGGCGTCAGGATCAAAGCGATTGGATCTTTCGGACATGGTTCCTCAGCGGTGTGATTGGGGGACGATTGAACGGTAGAGAGCGAATGCGGCGAGCAGCAACGGCAAGATCGACAGAACCAAGGCCGACGCGAATTTGAAATCACTGGCCGCATTGAGCCAAGGATCGAGGGCGAATCTAATGGGGAAGTGAGCGCCGACAAAAGCGACACAGATCCACAGGTTCCACTTTCGACGGCGGCCTCGCTGGGCAGAATTCTTCTGACAGTCGATGACGTGAAGATTCGAGCGGCCAGGTGGCCACTTGCCGTGTTCTGGACTCACGCGGAGCACCATACGCCCCGGCGGTGACTTTGCACCCCTTGCAATTTCAAATTCCGTAGCTATCCTTTCCACCCTCACTGACGTTCACCGCATACGACGACAACGCACTCTCGATTTGTTTGGGATCGCGAACCTCGCTGCAAACGGCAACGACGCGTGGGCGCGGAATGATTTCCGTGACCCTCCTTCCGATCCCTACGGCTCAACGGATGGCTAGGTTTTTCACGAGCCGAATTTACGAATCGAGAATTTCACTCATGGGTAACCGACTCTACGTAGGCAATCTTTCGTTTCAGGCCGATGCTGACACAATTCGCACGGCGTTTTCAGAATTCGGCGAGGTCACTGACGTGCACCTAGTGTCCGATCGCGAGACCGGACAATCGCGCGGCTTCGGCTTCGTGACAATGGGCTCCTCGGATTCCGCCATCAAAGCAATTGCGCGCATGAACGGCGCCATGCTGGAAGGGCGCGCTCTCAAGGTTAACGAGGCCGAGGAACGTCAAAGCGGCGGCGGTCGTGGTGGCTTTGGCGGCGGTGGTGGAGGTGGCGGCGGCGGCCGTGGTGGCAACCGCGGCGGCGGTGGCGGCCGCTGGTAAGTTTAGACTCAGCTGGGTAAGGACAAGCTCGAATTTCCAACGAAAATTGAGCTTGTCCTTTTCATTTAATAGTCAGAGCGTGGGCAGATTATCCAAGTTGTTGCTACTCGATTTGTCTGCAGTGGTCTGAAGTGAATTTCCAGACACGACACGTACGTAAGCTTTTTGAGGTAGCTCGTGAACGTAGTAGCTCCGTTTTGCGCTCTTAATATCTTTGAGAGCCTCTCGCTTGCTCAAGGGTGACCAGCTTTCCCCCGGATTGCAAAGCGCGATTATGTTTCCGTTCTTGTCCTTTTGCGTTGCCTTCACTCTGCGATCCACAGTAGGTCTCCTTAGTTGTCGAATGGCGCGGTGCGCCACTCGCGCGATCGAAGCGAAGTAATAAGAATGGCCGCAGGCCCTGCCCGCCGTCACGATGCGGCTCATTATGGCATGAATCGTCGTCATGCGC
>PMCK01000476.1 GCA_003154095.1 Myxococcales bacterium
GGCTTGGGCAAAGGTCTTCAAGTCCTGTATCTTCCCGAGGCACACACTGATTTCGTTGCCGCAATTATCGGTGAAGAATTGGGGTATCTAGGCATACTATTCGTTTGTGCTGCGTATCTCGCAATCGTCGTGAGAGGCGTAAGGGCGGCGCTCGCTGCACGAGACGATTTCGGCGCGTATGTAGCCTATGGCATTTCGGTTATGTTCGGCGTTCAGGCACTTGTCAATTTGGCGGTGGCAATGTCGATGCTGCCGACCAAGGGGTTGACGCTTCCGTTCGTGAGTTATGGGGGATCATCGCTATTGGTCAATGGAACTGCGATGGGAGTGCTGCTCAACGTGTCCCGTTTGAGGCGAACGACAGCCGCTGCTAGTGGGACCGAGGTAGACGCGTGTCCAGAAGCGAGTGCCTTTCTGGTAGACAAGGCAGACTTTTCTCCGACAGACAATAATCCCACACCAGCAACCCGGGGCGCTGCATGACATTGGCGATAATGTTGGCCGGTGGGGGTACCGGGGGTCATGTTTTCCCGTTGCTTGCTATTGCCGAGGCGCTTAGGTCACTCAGCAGTGATTGCCGCTTGCTATTCGTTGGTACTCGCCGAGGTCTTGAATCGGGCATCGTGCCGGCCAAAGGCTATTCGATAGAATTTCTCGACATTCGACCGATTCGAGGGGTTGGTTTCGCTGGCGCATTGCGCGGCGCGAGCAGAGCGATTGCGGCGTTGCCCGAAAGCGTGCGACTTCTCGCGCGTTTTCTGCCAGACGTCGTATTGTCAGTGGGGGGCTACGCAGCGGGCCCAGTCACCTTGGCAGCCTGGGCTCAAGGGATCCCTACGGCGCTATTGGAACCCAATTCTGAAATGGGACTTTCGAATCGTTGTTTGGCGTCTCTCGTTGACCGGGCATATACTGCATTCGAGCCTGTTGAGCGGCATTTTGGCGTCTCGCGAGTGCTCCGCGCTGGGGTCCCACTGCGCTCGGGTTTTTCTCCGCGTCCGTGGGCCGTGCACGCTGGGCCGCTCCGACTCTTAGTACTGGGAGGTAGTCAGGGAGCGTCGGCCTTGAACGAGTCTGTGCCCGCCGCTGCGAGCCTCAGCCAAATCCCAATCGAAATCATGCACCAATGCGGCAATGCCCACGTAGATAGAGTTCACGACATATATAAGAACCTTGGGCTACCTAACGTTAGCGTGTTGCCGTTCATCGAAGATATGCCAGGAGCCATCGGATGGGCGGATGTCGTCGTGAGTCGTTCCGGCGCGAGCGCGATCAGTGAAATTTGCGCCATTGGAAGGGCCAGCATACTCATACCTTACCCGTTTGCGGCTGGTGCGCATCAACACAAGAACGCAATGGTGCTAGCGCAGTCCGGCGCCGCATTCTGTCTGGATTCAAAGTCGGCAACGCCGGACAATATCAGGGATAAACTCGTGCAATTGGCCAAAAATAGTGACTCGATCATGCAAATGAGTCAGTCGTCTCAGCGGTTAGGTCGGCCCAACGCAGCATATACGATTGCCGAGGACCTGCTTCAAATTGCCAAGGCAAAACGGGCCAGAGGTAACCAAAACGGACCCTCGACTTCGCTTACGCCCCGAGCGGAGGTATAGATGTTTCGCGGTCGAGTTCGCCATGTACACTTCGTTGGAATAGGAGGCATTGGCATGAGCGGCCTCGCTGAAATTCTTCGAACCTTGCGGTTCGACGTCTCCGGTTCAGACTTGAAAGAGGGCGATACGACGCGAAGACTGGCGCGCTTTGGAGTTCGTATCGACATCGGTCATGCGGCACAGAATGTAATGGGCTCGGATGTCGTTGTATTCTCGAGCGCAATTGACCCGACCAATCCCGAAATAGTTAGGGCGAGAAATCTTGGGATCCCTGTGATTTCGCGCGCTGAGATGTTGGCAGAATTGATGCGTGTAAAATATGGCGTCGCAATCGCAGGCTCGCATGGCAAAACCACGACGACCTCTTTGGTTGCTACAGTCCTGAGTGCAGCAGGGTTCGACCCCACAGTGGTCGTGGGTGGACGCATGGCGGCACTCGGAACCAATGCGCGGCTGGGTGAAGGGGATCTGCTGGTTGCCGAAGCCGACGAAAGCGATGGCTCGTTCTTGCGACTGACGCCAACGATTGCCGTTGTGACAAATATCGATCCCGAACATCTGGACTATTACGGCACCCACGAGCGTCTCAAGCAGGCATTCCTTGAGTTTATCGAGAAGGTACCGTTCTACGGTTTGGCCGTACTGTGTCTGGATCACCCAGATGTGCAGGATTTGTTACCCCAAATCCACCGCCGGCACGTAACTTATGGGCTTTCCCCTCAAGCAGATTACTCGGCGCGCTCCATAGAATTCGAAGGGACCAGCGTCAGATTCTCGGCATTCAGGCGCGGTGAACCGCTCGGGCAATTCAATGTGCGAATGCCGGGAGTTCACAATGTCCTCAATACCCTCGCGGCCATCGCGGTTGCGGACGAGCTAGCCGTTCCGTATGACGTCGTGCGACATTCGCTGGCCAATTTTGATGGCGTGGCTCGCCGTTTCACGGTCACGGCCGTACTCGACGGCATCGTATTCGTCGACGACTATGGGCATCATCCTGCCGAAATTCGTGCAACGCTTGCCGCAGCTCGGCGTGCCTACAACGGTCGAGTCATAGTCGTGTTTCAGCCGCACCGGTACACTCGAACTCAGAGTCTTTTCGAAGAATTTACGAAGGCATTCAATGATTGTGACCAACTGGTCGTAATTCCAGTCTATCCAGCGGGTGAACAGCCAATTGCCGGCGCCACGAGTGAGCGGCTGGCGGATGCCATTACAGTCCACGGACATCACAGCGTTAGTTTTATGCGTGATTTCTCAGCGACGGCGACCTTGCTTGCCCCTCAGCTCCACTCGGGCGACGTCGTGATTGCGCTCGGTGCCGGCGATGTGAATAAGGTTCTAAAAATCATTCAAAATGAAATTGCAAATCCTAGTGAGAATCGGGAAGGTGCAAAATGACCCGAGGTCGGCATGCAAATGCGCGGCGCTTGCTCACTGCGCCTAGCGAACAGAATTGGGCCGACGAGTCAGTGGACGAGCGGTTCGAGGAGAATTCGCGCGTGGCCGAAAGCGGCCGAGCTTCGCGCGGCTTGCTAGCGATATCGAAGAAAATCGTCCGACTAGTCTGGGGAGCTCTCGTGGTCGTCGGTTGCGCCGTAGGTGTGACGTGGGGCGTATACCGCTACACGACGACCTCACCGCGCTTTGCCGTTAAGGAAATTCAAATCAGCGGCGCGGTGCGGACCACCCGCGACTCGCTCGTAAAACTAAGCGGCGTGACGTTGGGGGACAACCTGTTCAAGCTTAACCTGGGCGTCACGGAGAATCGATTGCTCAAGGACCCTTGGATTAGAAGTGTCAAGGTCTCCCGTCAGTTGCCTGCAACCTTGCATGTCGATATCGACGAGCGGGAAGCCACGGCGGTTGCCGTTCTAGACGGACATTTGCTGCTCGTTACTCGCCAGGGGGAGACCTTTAAAGAGTTTGCGAATGAAGATCCGAACGATTTGCCTACGATTACGGGCGTTACGGTCGATGATACACCTCGAGATTTGAGCTTGGAAAAGCAACGTATTGCTGTTGCCTTGGACGTTCTTAACCATTACTCGCAGGTGAAATTGTCTCGGACCTATCCACCCGAGGAAGTTCATCTGTCCCCTGGTGGCGAGGTCGTTTTGACGGTCGGGCACAAGGGCATTGCGCTTTACTTGGGTTTCGGCCCTTGGTCCAAAAAGTTCGCGCTGGCGGAGAGAATTTTCTCAAAGCTGCAGGCACAGCGCTCGACTCCATCGTTGGTATTTCTCGACAACCGCGCGCACCCGGAACGGGTCGTGGTGCGGGTGAATTGATGGCAACAGTTTGGCCCCCGAAAGTTGGCCAAATTAAACTGCCCATGGCAGCGTCGGTCCTCGCTGCGCCCCCGGCGCGCCAGAACGAGACTTACGGAACGACCATGACGAAACCGAGCGCTGCTAATCCCGAGATCGTCGTCGGCCTAGATTTGGGAAGCACCAAAGTAACTGCGGTCGTCGGCGAGGTTGATGGTGACCGAATTGAAATTCTGGGTGTCGGTAACGTCACCTGCCGCGGATTGCGCAAGGGCGTAGTTAGCAACATAGAATGGACCGTCCGCTCAATTCGCGAAGCAATTGACGCGGCCCAGACAATGGCGGGAGTCGAGATAACCACGGTGTACGTGGGGGTGGCCGGAAGTCACGTGCGTAGCCAGCCATCCGATGGAATATGCGCCATATCCGGTCGCGAAGTTCGGCGTTCAGATTTGGAACGAGTACTCGAAGGAGCTCGCGCGATTCCGGTCGACGCGGACCGAACGATACTTCACGCACTGCCCAGGGAATACGTTGTCGACAACCAAGACGGCATTCGGGACCCCATTGGCATGAGTGGAGTCCGACTCCAGGCGCGGGTAAACCTGATTACTGCAGCTACGTCCTGCGTACAAAATGTGGAGCGATGCGTGCAACGTTGCGGCTTGAACGTGGCAGGAGTCGTGCTGCAGCCATTGGCGAGTGCGGACGCTGTCGTTAGCGAAGACGAAAAGGAAATTGGCGTAGCGGTCATTGACATTGGTGGCGGAACGACGGATGTCGTCCTCTATTCAGATGGTGGCATTGCCTACATTACAGTCATCCCTGCGGGCGGTAACAATATTACGAGTGATGTTGCGGCAGGCCTCCGAACGCCGGTAGCCGAAGCTGAACGCTTGAAACGAAATTACGGATGCGCTCTCGGTCGCATGATTGCGGACGACGAAGAAATCGAAGTTCCGGGGGTGGGTGGGCACGCACCTCGAAGGGTCGCCCGCCGACTATTGAGTGACATTATAGAGCCTCGCGTCGAGGAGATATTTTCCGCCGCGCGCAGCCGCATGGAGGAGACAGGCCTACTCGAACAAATTAGCTCGGGATGTGTACTCACGGGCGGCGCCGCACTCATGGAAGGTGTCGTGGAGTGTGCGGAAGAAATCCTCGGCATGCCGGTTCGACTCGGTTTCCCAATTGGTCTCGAAGGCATGTACCAGCTGGTCCAGGGTCCCCAGTATGCAACTGGCGTTGGCCTGCTGCGACACGGTGGAAATTTACTCGCGGACGCCCACGTTCGGGACACAGTCGGCGGTTCCGTCATCGCGGAACCCCCAATTGACTCAATCGACCGCGATCGCGGCGGCTTTTGGAATTGGTTTCGCGCAGCTTTCTAAGTTCGAAATATCACTTTTTGAGACGACCCATGGGTCGCCCCCCGGGAGAACGGCAAGATGAGTTTCTCGATTGAATTTGCAGACGACACACCGCAATACCAGGCTCGCATCAAAGTAATTGGCGTGGGCGGTTCAGGTGGCAACGCAATCAACACGATGATTCACTTTGGACTCGAAGGCGTCGAGTTCATCAGCGTAAATACTGACGTTCAGGCCCTCAA
>PMCK01000274.1 GCA_003154095.1 Myxococcales bacterium
ATGTCCTCGCGGAGTTGGACTCCGGCGCCTACGCACCCGCTGATGATGGTCTGTGTGATGATGCCAGGAATAAGGATAGGCAAGTAGCTCGCTCGGTTGCCGGAGATGGCCCCAGCGAACATGAACCCGAACATCAAGGTGAGCAGCACGGGCATCGCTGTGACGTCGACGAGCTGCTCGGGGTTTCGGCGCATCTTGACGAGGGCGCGCCATGCCAATGTTGTGATCTGCGCGAATGCGTCGCGAATGGACACCGACCCATGGACGGCGCGTGCGGACGGTTGGGAGATGGCCCGTGTCGGGTTGATGCTGGTTGTTGCGCTCATGATTCGCTAGCTCCGCTTGCAGTCACGGGCTTTGGCGCCGCCGGTCAGGGCCATGAACACATCGTCGAGGCTCGGTTGTTCGACGGTGGCGCTGGCGATGTCGAGGCGGTGGTCCCGGAGCGCGATGAGGACATCGGCAGCTTGATTCGCATCGCCCAACTTGACGCTGAATCCTGAGCCGGTCGGCATGAGAATAGGTGTGTTGCTGGTGAGTTCGGCAGCCAGCGCGACCGCATTCGCCGTGTCGGAGCCCTTGACCAGCTGGACGCGAAGGCTCGATGTGCCGATTTTGGCCTTGAGCTCCGCGGGGGTTCCCTCGGCGACCATTCGACCGCAATCGATCACGATGATCCGACCGGCAAGTACGTCGACTTCGTCGAGGTACTGGGTGGTCAACAGGATGGTCGATCCCTCGGCTGCCAAGTCGCGGATGGTGTTCCACATTTGGCCGCGAGTTCGCGGGTCGAGTCCGGTCGTGGGCTCGTCGAGAAAGATCAGGGCGGGTCTGGTGATCAGGCTGGCGGCGAGATCGAGGCGGCGGCGCATGCCGCCAGAGAATTGCGAGATGGGTCGGTGTGCGGCCTCGGTCAGGTCGAACTGCGCGAGCAGGTCGTCGCCTGTGCTGTGTGCCTTCTTTGAGGACAGTCCCTGCAGGCGACCAAACAGCCAGAGGTTTTCGCGAGCCGTCAGGTTCTCGTCGACCGATGCGTACTGACCGGTGACCCCGATGAGTTGTCGCACCGGGTGACTCTCGCTTTGGACGTCGTAACCGAAGATCCTCGCCTCACCACCATCGATCGGCAGCAGTGTCGCCAGCATGTTCAGCATCGTGGTCTTGCCCGCGCCGTTCGGGCCGAGCACCCCGAAGATCTCGCCTTCCATGACCGTGAGGTCGATATTGTCCACCGCGCGGTTCGTGCCAAAAGTCTTAGTCAGACCGCGGGCTTCGACAGCCGGGATGGCCGAACCGAAGTCGTTGCCGCTGTCCGCATTTCGAGCGGCGATTCGCAGAAGGGGTTGCATCGCGATCCTTTCTTGCTGGCGCGCTTCCGAGCTCAATCTTCTTTCTCGCCTTCGGCGAGCAGTTGATAGAGAGCCTTGCGGGCGTCTTTGAGAATCTTCTTGGCGGCTGCAGCCTGAACTGTGGTGCCCGAGACAATCACCTGCCGCACTGCTGACCCGAGCTCCATGATCAAATCCCTGAACTCGCCCATCTGCTCGTGGATGTCATCGCCCATCGACTCCCACGGAGCGGACACTTCATCGGGATGATCTTTGACGTAGGTCTGACCTCTTTCGGTTAGTTGGTAGGTGCGGCCGCTGGCACCACTGCCGCTCGACATCACACTCACCAAGCCCTCGTCTTCGAGTTGTTGGAACGTGGGATAGACCGAACCCGAACTGGGCCGCCACATGCCGTTGCTGCGCTGCTCGAGTTCCTGCATAATCTGGTAACCGTTGCGCGGTTGCTCGGCGACCAGCGCCAAGATCGCGGCGCGAATGTCGCCACGCCGCGCTCGCGCACCCGTCTGAAAATCCCACGGCATGCGTCGAAACGGATTGCCGCCGCGCCCGAAGCCGAAAGGCCCGCCATGTCCGCCGCCTTCGTGACCTCCTGGTCCTCCGCCGCCCCGGTGGCCTCTTCCGACCATCGCCCAAAGCATCCTGTTGTGGCAGCCGTCACCCTGGGTCGGGTCGTTGGGATCCGCGCGATCTGAAAAATGTCTTTTATGTCCGAACATTACCTTTGCTCCTGGTGACCCGAGCTGCGTTGTATCGCAGCATGTCGAGATATATTAACGATATATCGTAATAGTGCTTTTGTCAAGTCGCTTCCTTGAGCTCAGTCTGTGGCGGTCCACTAGTCAGTCGGGCAGCCACGCAACTTAATTATCCGACTGGGACGTGCTCCAAGAAGTTGGATGGGCGTTTGCGGCGGCCTGCAACGATTCCGACGCTACGTCAGCAGCTCGCGGGTGTGCTTTGCCCTTTCCCAACGCAAATGCATGTAACGTTGGATCGGTGTGTGCACCCATTCCCGCTACCCCATATAACGAAAACGGGCTGTTAGGGAACCCGTGTGGGTGCGGTAAAAAGTCGAGGCCCGCCCTTACGGCAAACCCGCTTCACTTGGAGATTCCGTGCCGGTAGAACCAGAATCTCTGCATGAAGGTAATGTTGAATATGTGCATCGTGAAATCGCCGGGCACGTAGTTGAGCTGCGACTGTAACGGTAACTAAGCAGCTGAACACTTGTGCCTTGGCATCTGCGAGGCCTGTGTTTCTTGGGCGTCCCCAGCGATTACAGTGGTCTGATTGTTCTCGAGCAATGAAAACGAATTCAAAATTGAACTTAGCTGGGCCCTTTGTTCCGTCGGTATTTTCGACCCCTCACGAGTGGTGATTGTCGCCAAGAACGCGAGGCCACGGGCAATCAACACTCGTGCAACGCAATGGTACCGCAGTTCACCCAGGTCAAGCAAGTAAGAGAAACTTGCGCCGTTGGTTTCGACGTCCACATCGTATGCGATGAGCCTCCAGTGAAGTCCCGCCAAACTCTTAATCGACACTCCCATATACTGAGTAATCGAGACGTCGCCCACGGGCTGCACGAGCACATTCACGTTTGGATGAAAGCCGTCAATCTCAAGTGTCGAGAGGATGTAGAGCGCAGTGATATCACCGGGCTGCGCGCCAAATTTTCCATCCGGATCCAAATTGGCGTCCCAACCTGGCCCTGATGGATAACTAATTTCGAAACCGAAGCGCCTGCTTCTAAAAGCCAGGCTGTCTGTATCAAATTTCGTAGGAATGGCTGAGACATTGGTCTTGCCGAGAGAGGTGACGGTCGTTTTTGGAGCGGCAAACTCCAAGTCCACCGAACCGAACTTGGCTTTGGTGAGTTTGCTTCCCACGGATTTGAGCAATTCCTCCAACTGGGCGCGCAAAGCGACAACGATGATCAGCGCGACCACTGGCCATGAGAGCAGAAGTTTGAATGCGTCGACTAGTACGTTAGCGATTTCTTTCTCGGTCATTGGCAAATTCCGATCGTGGAGCAGTTGACCCCTTCTCACGACGCCGCTACGCGAACCGTAGCCGAGCAATAGACCTAGGAGCAACCTTGATGCAAGAGAAACTTGCGTTTGCATGGCCCCACTCCAAACCCTTGTCGCCGGATGGGTTTCACGCGTCGTGGTTTTCCACCCTCGAAGGCAGGAAGATGTCGAGGGACGCTTTGACCTCGCACGCTGGATTTTTCCGCTTCAGTTCAGGTCGTGCCGAAGGGCCCCAGCGGAGTCAGGACTAATTTCTGATGAATTTCGAAGTGACCGAGGGGCTCAGGATAAACACCCCTCGGCCACGTCAGAAATTGTCTAGGCAAGCAACCGCTGAGGGCTTCCCATGACGGTCGCCGTTCTTCTGCATACCTATGCGTTGCAAAAACAACCATCCGTGAAAACTTTGTCCTCCGTAACAATCGCCGAGGTTCTCGCAATGTTTCAAAATACTCTCAGTTGTCCCAACAAGCGCACCAATGTGGCTTTCGCCCCTGTGGCTCTGATCACGTTGGGGGCCCCGACCTCAAGATCTATCAGATTTTCTTGTAAGGTTCCGCTGTTCATGATCAAAGCTGTCCGAGTAACTAGTGGGACGCGCCTTGCGCGCAAAGGCGTGGAAGGATTTCCCCTATCCACGTACCGTCCCGCCAATGGCTGGCTGCTTGCGGAAGTGGGAGGGTCGTGAGCAATCGGCATCGACAGACGCCCCTGAGCAAGCGAAGTCATCCACAAACGCAGGGTTTCCCGGATGTACTTCGTCGAACGTCCCAGGTGAGAATGCAGCCTCGCTACCCGAGCAGAATGGCGGCAAGTCCAACGATGTTCAACGCGTGGCTTTGTCTAACACGAAAGCTACTTCCACACGAGTGTCTCGATGCGTCATCAATAAGTGGAGTTGGATTGGGCAACACTACTCAAAAGGACGTACGACATTGACGTCATGGTTTGTCCCTGTGACGGGCGACTCAAAGCCGTTGAGCTGGTGACCGAAGCGGAGCGCGCCAAGGAGTTGCTGGAGCAGTTTGTGATGCTTGCCAAGTCACCGCCCGTCACCCGCGCGCGTCCGCCGGATTGGGATTCATGATCTTCGAGTCGGTTCGCGGTCACCGGCGAGCAGCTGCCAGCCCGCCGGGCGGCAAAGTTCTGCTTTGGAATCGATCAAGATATCTAAAATTGGCATCAGGTGAAGGGTCACTTGTTCGCGGTCGGGAGGTTATGCCTGACCCGGGTTAAGTACCTAGAAGGCCTTTGGTTTCCTTAGCCGCATTCGACCGGCGTCATGACCCAATGAGTGGCTCGTCCCTTCTGAACATGGCGCAGACGGTAGGCAATGAGGCCTTCACGGGTCTCGCTGGAATCGGCACCGGATCTTCCAGTGTGATGCTAAGAAAGTCTGCGCTTGGCTTACACTTAAGGTGGCAATGTTCTGGGATTAACCTGAAGATCGTCCCATTGCGGCCGTTAGGTTGTGCAATTCAAAGTGGCCATCAAAGACGAGAGGCGATCTTGTGCCAAGCAATCCGCAGATGCGTCCCATCGTGTCTCCGTTCGACCCAACCTCGAAAATGAGCGGCGCACCGAAGAGGAATTCCTTGCTGCCGTGCACCCTGAAGACCGTGCTTGCGTCACAGCTGAGTTTCAGCGAACAATCAACGACCGTTCAACTTACGAGGTCGAATACCGCAGTGTCTGGCCGGACGGCACCGTCCACGACATCCGCGCGCTAGCCGCATTGACCTGTGACGAGATCGGCCTCCCAATAAGACTCGACGGCGTAATCCAAGACGTCACCGGGCGTAAACGTGCCGAGGAACTCAATGATCTGTTCAGACTTGGCCTTGAAAACGGAGCCGTGGGCCAGGCACTGGTCTCGCTTGACGGACGTTTTCTGAGGGTCAATCAAGCACTTGCCTCGTCGCTGGGATATTCGACAGCCGAAATGGCCGGGTTGTCACTCGACGAGGTAACACATCGCGATGATCGAGCGGCCAGCCACGACGGGCTCACGGCGGTGCTCGCTGGCAGTGGACCGTTCCGGTTCGAAAAACGCTACATTGCACGAAATGGCACAATCGTGTGGGTGGATATCAACGCGAAATTGGTTCGCGACGCGCACGAGCAGCCCAAATACTGCGTTAGCACGGTGGTTGACATTACCGCGCGAAAACAGGCCGAAAACAAACTAATTGAAAGCGAAAACCTGTATCGCAGTCTTTTCGAGGGTTCTCGCGACGCCATGATGGTCAGCGCTGCGTCAAATTGGACCTTCCTTTCTGGCAACAAGGCGGCGGTGGAATTGTTTGGCGCAAAAGACGAGGCCCACTTTTGCTCTTTGAGCCCTTGGGACACCTCGCCGAAATATCAACCCAATGGCAGAACCACAAGAGACATGGCAATGGAGATGCTCGCTAAGGCTCTAAAGGATGGGTCCCATTTCTTCGAGTGGCAACATAAGACTGTGGACGGTCGCGAGTTCCCCGCCAACGTTCTGCTAACCAGGGTGGTGATCTCCGGCGAAACCATGATTCTTGGCACAGTGCGAGACATGAGCGAATCTGAGCGATTACTCAATGGGCTCAGGGAAAGAGAAGCGAACTTTCGCGCGCTGTCCGAGACCTCGACTCAGATGATTGGCGTAAGCAGCTTGGAGGGGCGAGTCATTTATGCCAATCCTGCTGTCACAACAACTTTGGGATATAACGCCGAAGAGCTGGCAAAGATGCGCCTGATTGACTTCTATCCTGCCCGTCTCAGGGTGGAGGCCGAGTCACTGATTGCGACGATAGTGCGCGGGAAAAGCTTGCCTCTACTATTGCCGCTTTGTGCCAAAGATGGAACTCTCGTGCCCGTCGATACTCGTGTTTGGTTTGGCAAATGGAATGGAGAAGACTGCGTCTTTTTTATCGCCAAAGACCTCAGCGCAGAGCAGGAAGCTCAAGAGCACTTCGAGCAGCTCTTTCGCTGGAACCCGATGCCGATGACTTTGACTAATTCCTTAGAGGGAAGGTTTGTGGATGCAAATGACGCTTTCGTGGACATGCTCGGCTATTCGAGAGAAGAAATCATCGACAAGACCTCGCTCGAAGTTGGAATGTCGGCACGACGTGACGATGAGGCCAGAATCGCTGAAAGTCTCTCCCGGGACGGACGCATCGATAACTATGAATTGGAGCTCAGGCGAAAGGATGAGACACTCCGCTATGGTTTATTGTCCGGCACGTTGATCAGCAGGCACGGCAAGCCCTATTTTTTGGGCGTAATGAACGACATCACGGAGCGTAAGCTGGCGGAAGCCCAGCTATTCGAAAGTGAAGAACGATTTCGCCAGTTGGCAGAGGTCTTTCCGGAAACAATCCTCGAGGCAGATGTTGCTGGAAAAGTCACCTACCTCAATGAGCATGGCTTTCGTGCCTTTGGTATTGTACCGTCAGTCTTTGAAGCCGGAATCAACATTGTTGATCTGGTCGTGCCGGAAGATCGACCGAAGGTTTTGCAAAGGATTCAGGCACGATTAGATCACTTAGTGGGCGGGTTCTTGGAGTGTCGCGCCCTGCGCAGGAGTGGCGAAGTATTTGACGCCATGGCTTATTCGGCGCCCATTTTCAAGCAGGGACGCCCGGTGGGCATACGGGGGTTCATTCTGGATATCAGTGAGCGCAAGCAGGCCGAGCGGGAACTAGAAGCGTCCAATCAGCTGCTCGCGCAGGCCACGGCTCGCGCCAACGAAATGGCCACGCGTGCCATGCAGGCGAACACCGCTAAGAGCGACTTTTTAGCGAATATGAGCCATGAGATCCGCACGCCGATGAACGGCGTCATTGGGATGACGGGCCTCTTGCTAGACACCCAGCTTACCGCCGAGCAGCGTCGGTTTGCGGAGATCGTTCGCGTCAGTGGCGAATCGCTCTTGACCCTTATCAACGACATTCTCGATTTCTCGAAGATCGAAGCGGGTAAGCTTGCCCTCGAGGTTCTAGAATTCGACCCGCACGCTCTACTTAGTGAATTTGCCAACATGATGGCACTGCAGGCGCAGCACAAACGCCTGGCATTCGTCTTGACCGCCTCGCCGGAGATCCCTGCACTACTGCGGGGTGATCCGGGCCGTTTACGACAGGTGTTGGGTAATTTGTTGGGCAACGCGCTGAAGTTTACCAGCGAAGGCCAAGTGACGGTGCAGGTGAATGTCGATCTACAAACCGAGCGGCACGTTGATTTGCGCTTTATCATTCGCGACACGGGCGTTGGCATCGCGAAGGATAAGCTTGATCTACTGTTCAAGAAGTTCACCCAGGTTGACAGTTCTACAACTCGCAAATATGGCGGTACCGGCCTCGGTCTAGCCATTTCAAAGCAACTTGCCGAATTGATGGGTGGCCAGATCGGGGTCGAGAGTGAAGCGGGTCGTGGTTCGGTGTTTTGGTTCACGGCGCGCTTCGAGCGGCCAGCGGCGGGGCAAGTCGTGCAGTCCAAGCCTGCCGACTCGCCGAGTGACTCGAGCTTGCGCGAGCTGCGGCGGAGCCACGTCCGTGTTCTGGTGGTTGAGGACAACATGACCAACCAGGAAGTTATACTCGGGATCCTACGCAAGCTTGGGCCAAGGGCGCTGGCCGTGGCCAATGGTAAAGAGGCACTCGATGCCTTGCAGCACAGCGAGTATGATTTAGTGCTGATGGACGTGCAGATGCCGGTAATGGATGGACTCGACGCCACGCGAGCCATCCGTGCCGCAGACAACAAAGTTCTGAATCGATCGATTCCGATCATTGCCATGACGGCCCGTGCCATGCCGGGAGATCGCGACAGGTGCTTACAAGCTGGGATGAATGACTATATCGCAAAACCGGTCACGCCGCTTGCCCTGTTGCAGTTACTCGACAAGTGGATTAGCAAATTGGACGCTGGCGGTCGGACAAGTGGAGCGCCCGCGACACCGAGCATGGTACCGGAAGTTAGCGAGTGCGAAGCGAGCAACACCGCCGTTTTCGACGAGGCTGCCTTACTCGGCAGGCTAATGGATGACCGCCAGCTTGCCCAGGCTGTGGTTATTTGCTTCTTGGACGACATGCGCGAGCAACTAACGACCTTGAGTAGCTGTCTATCGGCCGGCGACGAATTGGGTGCTAAGCGCCAGGCACACAAAATTCGGGGCGCCGCAGCCAATGTGAGTTGCGAGGCAATGGTTCGACTTGCCTCGCAACTGGAAGAAGCCGGTAAATCCGGCAATCTGGAAACGGCCAGAGCCTTACACGTGGATCTTAGCCGTCAATTCGAGCAATTCAAGAAGGCCATCAAAACGTCGCCACTGTTCGACAAAGCAAAGGAATAGCCAAAATGAAGACATTGATCGTGGAAGATGACGTTACCAGCCGACTGCTGCTGCAGGAACTATTGCGAGACTACGGCTCTTCCCAGGTGGCAACTAACGGAATCGAAGCAGTCGCTGCCGTGAGTGCGGCCCTTGAGGACAACGACCCATACAATCTCATCTGCCTTGACATAATGATGCCCGAGATGGACGGCCAGCGAGCACTCAAAGAGATCCGAGAGCTCGAAAGTCAACAAGGGCGCGTCGCAAAGCTCGGAGCGCGGATTCTCATGACAACCGCGCTACACGACAAGGATAACATCATGCAATCCTTTCGCGCACAGTGCGACGGTTATCTGGTAAAGCCAATTGACAAACGTAAGTTACTCGAACAACTTCGTCAGCTAGAGCTCCTCTAGAGCTCCGGCCTACCAACCGCTCCCGGGAGCGTTACGCAAGCCAAGCGCGCCAGTTGGGCCAGCATGTCTGCTATGTCGAAAAAGCAATTCGAACTGACCTGCAGCTCGCCGCAGAAAAGCAGTCACTGCGACATCGTCTCGTCGTACTTGCTCGCGATGTACTGGAATACCTGAGTGCCCGAGTTGGCATCTCCGTCGTGTTGAACGTGCCGCTACCGTTCGACGAGACCCCGTACTCGGTGACGAGCGGAAAGTTTTGCGTCGATCGCGGTCGCGATGGCTCTGGCGATGGTCGTTCAGGGATTCAGCCAGCAGGCGCTTCGTCGGCGCGCTGCTTGACGAGCCCCGGTATGGCCTGGTTGAAGGCGGTAACGTAGCGATTATTGGCATACAAGGAAGCCGTATGGATCACCAGGGATTGGCCAACCGAGATATGATGGCGTTTCCCCAGTCGCTCGGCGTAATCGTCCAGTTGATCTTCGTGCATTCGTCCGAATCGCTTCCGACCAGCATATCGGGCCCATTCTGCGAGGAGAAGGACCAGCCAATATAGGGGATCTCGAGCTGCTCGGCTTTCGCCTGCAGGGCTTGAGCGTCCGCCACCGTCTTCATGTAAGTGCCATCCGGCCCGTACTCCCCAATAATCACTGGTATCGTCGCGGATGGATCGATGAACATGGCCTGCCAATCCGTTTGCGGATTGTAAACATGAGTTTCGTACACGACGTTTACTCCGCTGCCCGCGGTAATTGGATGGGTAACGTAATAGGCGAGTTGCCTTGCGTAGCCCTGGGTTCCCTGAACCGCGACAATGTGGTGGGGGCCTGAAGCGGCCTCTGCGTTGCGGTAGGTTTGGACCGCGTTGTTCATTGCGGCAAAGACCGCCGTATCCGCTGCGTCGTGGGGCTCGTTCGTCACGCCGTAGAGTACTTGGGGCGAGTCGAGGAACGTCTGTGCCAACTTGGTGTACACGGCCTGAGTGGCGGCAGTCGGGAGTTCGTTGGCATCTTGACTTGGGTGACTGAACAGCGTGATCATTACGTAGACACCTGGTTTGGTCCCGATGTGGTCAACCAGCTTCTTCAAGTCCGCCAGGTACGATGCGTCCTGAGTGACATCCTTGTATTGGACGACCGTAGTCCCATTGACCTGGTTGCTAGCCCAGCTGGTCAGATCCAGCCGGAAGAAATTAGCGTGCCAGGTGTCTGTCAAGACGTCTACCCGTCGGATCCACTCGTCGATGATGGGCGGAGCCCAACCGCAGGCACCAGCGTCGCGCGTGTCGAAGATATTGACGCCGCGACCATGGAACCTGTTACCATTGGGCAGAAGAATTTTATTGCCGTTCGTGTACAGCCAACCCGTTGAGGACATGCCGGCGGTCCCCGCTGATGTACCCCCCGTATTGCTCGGCAACCCGCCGGTAGCGGCACCGCCCGTACCAACGGTGCCACCGCTGTTGCGTCCGCCGGTTGCGTGCGCGCCGCCAGTTGCAGGCGAATTTGTGCCGCCGCTCGCATTGTTCCCACCCGTCGATGGCGCGCCGGCAACGGTGCTCGTCGGAACTGTGGAAGACGCACCGCCGATTGTGCCGCCATTCCCGCCCGTGACACTTGACGTGCTACCGGTGCCAAGGTCTCCGCCTATGCTCGCTTGACCGTTATTGGAAGCGCTGCCACTGCAGGCAGTAGCTCCCAATAAAAATAGTGCAGCTCCGAGACCGTGTGTATTGGACGTTTGGAACATGTTGTGATGACCTCCCGATTCCAAGTAGCCTCTTAGAATACCACAAGACGAAGTTGCCTTGAACAAGACGTTCATGAACTCAACCCACAGGCTACACTTGCTTACACCGATACTCGATGTGCTAGTGATCGAGACAGCTATCCTTGTTCGAATTCAAAGTATTTTGCCCAAACGTCCTGCTTTTGCCGGGCGAAGTCCTTCCCCAGCGGGGAAGGATTTAGGATAGGGAGAAGTCCCTCCCCGGGGGGGAGGGACATTAGGGAGGGGCGAACTAAATCCCAAACCAAGGTGCAGGATCAATCGTATCCCCGGATCTTCGTACCTCGAAATACAACCCGGTATCGCCGACAGTTCCAAGCGTCGAACCCGCAGTAACGTCCTCACCGACGCGAACGCGGACAGCGTCGAGCCCCGCGTTGACGGTAAAGTAGTTACTGCCATGATCGATAATCACGGTGCGACCAAAGTCGGCGTACTTTTCGGCGAAGGCAACACGGCCGCCGTAGACGGCTTGGACGAGAGAACCCGCAGGCACTCGCATTTCTAGACCGAGACTGCCACCGCCGCGCCGTTTAGCGCGTACGATTTCCGCGCGTCCCGCGACGGGGAAGGCGAGGTGCCCCTTGAGTGACTGAAAATCACCGCCAATGCCGGGACCGCCAAACGGCATGTTAGTGCCGTAAATAGCGGTATGCCCATCCTTGTTGCCCGCGAAGGCGCGCTCGAAAGCCGAGGCGCGCTCTTGTGCGTCGGTGAGCGCCGCCTCGGAATCGTGCGCGCTCGCGCGCTTGAGTTCCAAGGGGCCGCGCGCGCGGCTCAATGTCTCGAGTTTCTTGCCAAGGTCGACAATCGACTTCTGAAGTTCCCGCTGCCGACTCACGTCGCGTTCGAGCGCGTGATGCCAGCGTTCGATGCGTGTTGCGCGCGACAGAAATTGGTCGAATCCGCCGCCGAGCGGCAACAGGCCTGCTCGGGTCATTCGAACATAGGCGCGGCCCCGGGCGATTAGCCTCGCTGACACGTCGGCACTTTCCCGGCGAGCATCTTCGAATGCTTCCTTGGCCTTGCGTTCGCCTGCATCCAACTGGGCCGCGGCTTGATCGAGCTGAGCGGCAACCGAAGCATTGTCGTTACTCTTTCGCGTAAAGGTACCGACCGCGTCACTGAGCGTTTGGGGCACGGCGGCGCTCGAAGGAATCGTCGCCAAAGCGGCGACAAGCAACGGCCAGAGGGGTTGGAGCTTGTACCACCTCATTACACGACCAGAAGCCTTCGAAGACTCAAGTAAGCTGCACCCGCGCCGAGCGCCGCTCCGCCGAGGAGCAGGCCCGCGCTCAATGTCCAGGGCAGAAAGCTAATGTTGACGCCCAAGAGGGCGGTTAGGTGGGCCTCGAAGGTTCCGCGCACGAACGAGTAGAGCGCACCGACAAGTGAGAGCGCAACGACAGCCCCGAGCGCGCCCTGAGCGGCGCCCTCTACGATGAACGGCCCGCGCACGTAACTATCCGTCGCGCCGACTAACTTGAGCACCTCGACTTCCACGTGCCGCTTCTGCAAAGCCATCCGAATCGTTGATGACACGACGCTCACGACCGCTCCAAGCACGATGAGCGTGAGTACAGCCGCCGCGGTAACGCCTCCCGAGAACACAGTCGCCAGCTTAGCCGACCAATTGGCGTAAGTCTCGACGCTCTCGACGCCGGGCAAAATCTGGAGCTGCTTGGCCATTTGCTCGCGGGCTTCGAATGTGAGTGCTTCTTGCGTGTCCACTTCGAGCGACGCGGGAAACGCCTGCTCGGGCAGCGCCGCAAGCGTATCGTCGCCGTGATCGCTCATCAATTCGCGGCGCGCCTCTTCGCTCGGGACATAACGGACACCCGATACCCCAGGCGTTGCCCGCAGCGCGGTGTCCAGGTCGTTGATGCGTTCGGGTGCGGTATTGGCGTTGAGGTACACGCTGAGTTTGCCGATATGCTGCCACCGGTCTTGAACGTGTTGCACGTTGACCACGACGAGCATCGCCGTAACCAGGCAAACGAAGGCTACGCCCACGGAAAAGATACTCAGCAGGTGCACTTCGAGATCACTGCGCATGGCTCGAAATGCTCGGTCGAAAGCGTTCATTGATTAGACCTCATGCGGCACCCAGGGCGGCGCCCTCTAGCCCCTGCGGCACGTCGAAAGCGCGCCCTTCATCCAAGACGACTACGCGGCGCGGTCGAATATCGAGCAGCGACCGGTCGTGCGTCGCGAACATCACGGTCACACCCGTTGCGTGAATATCCTCGAATAGTCCCAAGATATCGACAGCCAGCTGCGGGTCGAGATTGCCCGTCGGTTCATCCGCGAGTAGCAGAGCCGGCTCGGAAACGATGGCGCGCGCGATGGCGACGCGTTGCTTCTCGCCGCCCGAGAGCACGCTCGCTCGCTCGTGACCGCGACCCCCGAGACCTACCCGCTCCAAAACCTCGCCGACGCGCAGGTTCACGACGCGCTCGGGCAGGCCCAGTACTTGAAGCGGCAGCCCGACATTCTCGAGCACCGTGAAGTTCTCGATCAGCTTGAAGTCCTGAAACACGATGCCGATATTGCGGCGCAGAAAAGGCACCGAATCCTGCGTGAGGCGCCCGACTTCGCGCCCCAGGAACAAAATTCGCCCCGCGTCCACCTGTTCGGCGGCATACAAAAGCCGCAGCAGCGTGCTCTTGCCGGCGCCGCTCGGGCCGGTAACGAACATGAACTCGCCGCGCTGAATCGTCAGCGAAAACCCGCGCAAGACCGGGCAATCGGGGCGGTACGCCTTGAATACGCCGTCAAAAACCAAAACAGGTCGATCGGCCGCGGTCGGATCGAAGCGTTGCCCCCGACGCATTGCCGATGGTCGAAACGCGGAATCCGACAGTCCGAGTACCATGGTGCTCGAGGTAGCAGCCTCAGCGAAAATCGAGCAACTTTTCGGCATTCCTATGCCCGGGCTAAAAATTGGTTTCTTCGGCCTGCCGCTGGCCGCCCTGCTGCTCATCGAGGATGGACACGAAATCCGTTGGGCGGTCTTATCGCCGGTCGCAGCCGGCGGGAGGCGACGGTTGCGTCGGGCGCTGCCACCGGGATGCCTCGTGGACTTAGATGATGATTTGGGTTTTGAGCGGCACGTGGACACACTGCTCGACGAATCACCGGTCGATCTCATCGTCAGTTGGTTCTTCACGCGACGCATACCGGAGCGCTGGCTCAAGAGGCCTCCGCTCGGCGCGATCGGCGTACACCCTTCACTATTGCCTCGGCATCGCGGTCCCAATCCCTTCTATTGGGCCATCGATTCCGGCGACGCCGAGACCGGAGTAACCGTCCACCGCTTGGAATCGGAATACGATACGGGCGCAATACTCGCACAGCGACGGTTGGCCGTCGGGGAGCGCAACGCTTGGCAACTGGCCAGGGCCCTTGACAGGCCGTCACTCGGAGCGCTGCGCGAGGTCGTCCGCGATTTTGCCCGAGGGTGTCCAAGTGCCGGCACGACCCAAAATGCAGAAATCTTCACCTGGGCCCCAGAGCCCACAGGAGACCAGCTCCGGGTGGATTGGAATTGGCCCACGGAGCGCACCTTGCGACGAATTCGAGCCCTGTCCCCGGTTCCGGGTCTGGCACTCGAACTCAGCGGACAGCGGTTTTTCGTGACCGAGGCCCGGCGGGCGACAGAATTCCCATCGGCATTGCTGCCCGGGGAGGCAATGCTTGGACTGCGCTTACTATTGCGGACGGGCGACGGCGCCGTTGTAGTCGAACGCGCCCAAATGGCTCCAATTGTGGCCGAAGCGTGTGCGAAGCCCGACTCGGACGAAGAATTTGAAGGCTGCGAGCTCCGTGGGGAATCCTTGGTGAGCCACCTTCGAACCGGAAAGCCTGAGTAGCCCTTGAATAGGCCCAATTGTCGACCGAAGATGATATGCTCACCCGCCCCTGGAGGATCGCATGACCGATCTGGTGACCACCGCCCGAACTGCAAGAGAACGATTGTCCGTCGGCTTAAACGCACTCCAGAGTCCAAGCGCCCCCGAGGCGCTGCAAGCGGCAGCCGAGCCCATAGCCCAGGCCATGAGTTCACTGCTTCAAATTGAGCGAACCGGCGCAGTGCCGATCAATCGGGGCGGCCCCAACGTTCTTGATTTAGTGCGTTCGGCTCTCGCAAAATTGCAGTCACTAAATATCGATCATCCCTCGCTATTTCAGGCAATGGAGGCAGTCGCGGGCTCCTTGGGGTTGGTGTATGGGCTAGCGCAGAGAGCGAGCAGCGTTCCCCCAGCCGCCTCGAACAATACCGCCAGTTCGCCTCAGCGATTGGTGGCATCGCCGGCTGTGGCGGCCGCACCTAGAGTTGCACCGATGCAGCCTGTCCCGACATCGCCGCAGCGAGCCGTGGTCCCAGGACAATCTGCAGCTGCCGCGCCACGCCCTGCCACAGGTGGGTCGCCCGCAGCCAGCATTCCACGACCGCAGCGTTCGACCCCAGTCGAAGGCGCCAAAGTTTTGGCCACGACGAGTGCGCAGGGCACGCTCGTTTCACGGCAAGTAGCCAGTGCAGCCGTATCGAGCGTCGTTGCAGCCGCGATGCAAAAGCCGGCAGGCGGCGAAACGCCCGTGGCGAGCGCACAAACCATGGTTGCAAACGAGGCGCCGGTCCGCAAATCGTCTCCCGGGGCAGCCACTCCTGTCGAAGTACCAGCGGCAAACAAGATTCCATCGTCACCCCCTACCGCGGGTCGGTCCGTAGCAGCAACGCCCGCTGCGGCACCGCTAGCCCCAACGCCAGCCGCTCCGATTGTCCAGGGTTCGGATGGGGGCGGGCCATTGCAGCGCGTCGCCGCTGAACTGGGCGCTCACAGCGCGACGAACTTTTACAAAGGTTTGAGCGGCAATGACGTCGTTGACTCAGGCGGGATCTTCATTGCAACGTATCAAGTTCCACCGATTGGGCAAAACTTGCTCATCCGCGTATCATTGCCGGGCGGCTACGAATTCGAAGCCAAGGGGATAGTGCGCTGGACACGCGAAGCAACTCCGACTTCGGGGGGCGAGGCAATTTCTCCTGGATTTGGCGCGCAGTTCACGGAGATATCACTCGAAGCTCGACAATTGGTGTACCGCTACGCGCGCAATCGCGAACCGCTGTTTCACGACGACCTCTGACAATGCAATGTGCTAAATTACCTTGCTTACTTACACGGCTCCTGGCGTCGGGCAATTCTAGCACTGACCCTCACTGTCATTGGGTTATCACCATCGATAGCCCGGGCCGGTGACGCTTCGCTAGAGTGGCATACGCTATCGACACCAAACTTTAGAATTCACTATCACGGCGGTCTGGAACAGCAGGCGCAGCGGACCGCGAGTGTCGCCGAGCAGCTGGAGGTGCTCCTGCTCCAATGGTTAGGGAAACCTCCGGGCGAGCGGACCGAAATCGTCCTAACCGATATTTCTGACTCGTCGAATGGATTTGCCAATGTGTTGCCCTATTCGGCGATTACTCTCTTCGTCACGGCTCCTGATGATCTTTCGATACTGAACGACTACGATGACTGGCTACCGACCCTGGTTTCGCACGAGCAGACGCACATCGTGCATCTCAACAACGTATCGGGCTTGCCGGCATTGGTCAGTACAATTCTGGGCAAGCAAACCGCTCCCAACCAATTGCAACCGCATTGGCTGCTAGAGGGGTTGGCGGTTTACGCCGAAAGTCGACTCTCGAGTGGTGGGCGACTTCGCTCCACCCTGTTCGATATGTACCTGCGGGCGGACGTGCTGGAGAACAATTTCGCCACAATCGATCAGATCACCCACGTGCCACGCAGGTGGCCTGGCGCCACGGTTTGGTACCTGTATGGCGGAAAGTTCGTCGAATTCATAGCCAACACATACGGCGAAAGCGTCTTTGCCACGATGATGGCCGATACCGGCGACGATGTAGTCCCATTTGCCGTCAATCGCCCAGTGCATCGCGCCACTGGCCGGACTTATGTTGAACTTTACTCGGCCTTCAAAGCAGCCGAAGAGCGTCGATTTCGCGAACAAGTGGTTGCCGTGGAGGCCCGAGGGCGGCGCGAAGGCCGCCGATTGACATTCCATGGACGGTCCACGAGCGCGCCGCGATTCGTGCCGGAGAGGTGCTGGGGCTCACTTGGAATTTCAGGCCCGGCGGTTATCTACTTTCGTGACGACGGCCACGACGCATCAGGCTTTGCAGTGATACCCACACTTGACGCGACCGGCGCAACGTCGTCTGACCTCGTGGCGCGCTCGTATGGAGGCAGCGCATCATTCACACCTACCTGCGATCTGCTGCTCCAAAGCAATGCGCCCTCACGGCGCCAATATTACTTCAACGACTTGTTCTTGCAGTGGTTCTCCAACCACTCCTCGGCGTCGAAACACGGAACGCGATCCCCAAGGGGTTGGGAGTCCGGAAGACTGAGGCTTACGACGGGTCGTCGCGCACGCGATCCCGACATGAGTCACGACGGACGAAACGTCGTTTACGTTACTGACCGTGCCGGCACGACAACACTTCGCATTGCTGATTTCATTGCCGATGGAAAAATCGAAAATGAGCGGGCATTGGTGCCGAGCCGGCGCGATGAAGAGGTGTTTACGCCCAGGTTTTCTCCCGACGATCGCTACGTCGCATACAGCACGTGGACGCGCGGCGGCTATCGCGATCTGCGCGTCTTTGACCGACAAACCAATACGCTGAATTCGTTTTGGAAGGATCGCAGCATCGATCAAGAACCCAGCTGGTCTCCGGACGGTCGGTGGCTGTACTTCAGCTCCGATCGCGGCGGCATCTCCAACATCTTCGCTCTCGAATTAGCGACCGGTCACTTGAGTCAGGTCACCAACGTCGTAACCGGTGCGTTCTCGCCCGAGATCTCGCCAGATGGCCAAAAGCTTGTCTACGTCGGTTACAATTCGGGCGGCTTTGATTTGTATGTAATCGACATTGACAAGAGCTCTTGGCTGCCGCCGCCCCCTTCGCCCAGCCCTCGTGATGACAGAGTCTTTCTCGACGATCGAGGCACCGTGACTCCGACCGCTTACAATCCCTTGCCTACGTTGCGACCGCGCGCGCTTTTGCTCGACTATAGAAGCGACAGCAGCGGGAGTCGCCTAATAGCGACCATCAATGGAGGCGATATCGTCGGACTACACGCACTGAGTGCGAGCGCTATTTTCGACTCCAACAACTCACAGCCTGATTTGTACGGCTCGTACGCGTATCTTGGGTTCAAGGAAGCCATTGTCGCCGGTGTGTCTCGCACGACCGATCCCAATACCCAATTTCAGTATGGCAACAGCATTCGGAATGTTCGGCGCATTCGCACCAGCGCTAGTACTGGCGTGCAAATCCCACTATCCGGTGAATTCTTCAGCCAGTCGCTGTTCATAGGATACGCCGCATCGCATCTGGACGCGAATCTCCCGACAGGTACAGCCGCGGATCCCTATGCGTCGGTGCCATTCGAACCATTTCGAGGCTTTCTCAGCTCGGTGCGTCTCAGCTACCAGTTTTCGAACGCCGAGCAATATTTGTACAGTGTCGGCGCCGAGCGTGGCATATCGGTTAGTTTATCGCTAGACCGAGCCGATCGAAATATCGGCAGCGAACTTGAGGGTTCAAGCGCGTACGTTCGGGCCGTTTCGTATCACCCAATGCCGTGGGCGAGGCACCATGTGCTTGCGCTTGGGACAACTTTGGCGGCCAGCAGCGGCCCCGCTGAGGGTGGCTATGCATTGGGCGGGTACCAAGATTCACCCTTGTTGACGAGTATTCTAAACGGTTCGGCGCAAAGTCGGCTCACGTTGCGCGGGTACTCAAGCGGTCAATTCCAAGGCTCTCGACTCCTATTGATGCAAACCGAATATAGGTTCCCAGTACTTTGGGTCGATCGGGGCCTATCGACGTTGCCAGCGTTCTTGCACGGCATATCCGCCGCGTTTGGCGCGGACTACGGCGGTGCATTCACGGACTTCGACAATCAACACGTGTGGCGGGCACTTCGATTGGGACTCGCTGCCGAACTCTGGACGTACCTAACCTTCGGCTATGGAATTGACGTGCAATTGGCGCTGGGTTACGCAAGAGGCACCGGAGCCGGAGCGATCCCCGGCGGTACGTCGTATCTGGTGTTGAACTCTGGCTTATAGTCCCTAATCGGCGAGATTCTGACCAGTTCTGACAAAATATTCCTCAATATTGTCATGGCTATCAGCACTCAGCCCTCAGCGATCAGGCTTTCTGATTTCCGGCTGACAGCTGATACCTAAGAGCTGATAGCCCAATGTCCTGTTTGGTTCCGGCTGCACCAGCTGACGGTTTATCAGGTTTGACGGGCGGATTCTTCGGGCATGCTTCCCTTTGCGCCCAGTGCCTGCTAGTTACTCGGCATGCGTCGTTGCCTGGGTGCGTACTTGCTGCTGGCCGTGTTGTGCACGGCGTGTTTCGCCCCTGCCTCACCTGCGCAACGCGTCAGTGACGCGGCACGCGATCTCAATGTTGCAACGCGCTTTGGCAAAATGGACATGGTTGCTTCGCATGTAGACGCTAGTGTGCGAACGGACTTCTTGGCGCGACGCACCTCGTGGGGACGTGAGATTCGTCTCGTCGACATCGATCTAGCGGGCGTCCAAGTGCGCGATGAAACACATGCCGACGTTACGGTGGACATATCTTGGGTGCCCCTGCGCGACAATATATTGAGATCTACACGAGTCTCACAGCGTTGGGAAGATAGCGGTCAGGGCTGGAAGATGACGCGCGAAAAGCGTGTCGCGGGAGATCTAGGGCTTTTCGGCGAAGTAATGACAGTTCAAGACAAGCCCCACCCGGACGTGCATCTGCCTTCACGCACAATCGGACAGGGGAATGATAGAGACTAACGGGACTGCTGCCGACCAGGGGTGTTAGCCTTACTTCCCGTATCAGGAAACCTCTTGAACCCTAGCGTTAGTCCTTCAGTTCCAACCCCTGGGTCCGTTCGGACATTTTAATCGTGTGGTTTTCGGGGCCCCTATCCCCGAAAACGGCTTGCTTCAAACTAGACCCAAGCTCGATAGGTGTTGCACCTGAGATCTTCAGGACCCAACGAGCGAACTATGGCCATCGCCGCTGGCCAGCGTTTAACTTGCGGAGCGTGAGCTCTTCTTCTTGGCGGGCTTCACCGACGCGCGCGCCTGCTTCACCACTTCACGCTTGCGCTTGGCGCGCTCTTTCTTGGCCGCTTGGGCCTTACGCCTTGTCATTTTTCTTGAATGTCGTCGATCAAAACTTCCCATACTGATCTCTCGCTCATTGTGAGGCGTGCTTGGTGCCGGCGAACGTTCGGTTCACGGCCGGCGCCGCAAGCTGTCACCCACTCGACGCGTCGTCAAGCATGTGCTCGCGATCCCTAACCTCGAGCCGATATCTGCTGTTCACGGTCTCGATGTAGAAAACATCCTTGGCCGCCAACCGCAACACGCGACGCACCGGTGTTGTCACGTACTCGTGCATGCCATCGGAGAACTCGATCACGACTACCGATCCTTTACGTGGTGCTCTCACTAACCGCCCACTCACGGCTCTTGATCCACGTCCAAGTTTCCGAAGTACAACCTGCACAGCTATTATCCTAGCAGTCGGG
>PMCK01000548.1 GCA_003154095.1 Myxococcales bacterium
GAGCTTTGGTACCGAACCTTCGGTTATTGGTCGAAGGACGACCTCGAAAAGGGTCGCATTTTCAATTGGGTAGACAATGCGATTGCAATATCCCACGTCGAAATCAATCAAACCCCACAGGAATGGGCACCCGCGCTGCTTACCAAGCAGTTCGACAATCTGATGTTCGACAATGGACCGCATTCGTTCACGCGAGTCGTACTTCGAGTGCGTCTTTATCAAATGGCCAAAGGGGCCGACGCAACCAAGCGCGACGGCGCTCTTCGAACCTTGGAATTCATGCAGGAACAGGGCGTCCTGCTCGCTTTGCGCGAGGAAGAAGGCGCGGTCGGCAAGCTTGCGCGGGAAGCTTACCATCGTTTGATGAACCCCAAGGTGGTCGCGGGAACAATCAAGATCGACGAGGAAAAGTATCGAATGCCTGATTGATACTCGTGACTAGTCGGAAAATATCCGGAAATTTCGCCGCAGTGACAACCGTCGCTGCGGCGTTTTTTCATTTGAGTTGCGCCGCGCCGCCGTCGACGTCAGCCATTGCTCCGGTGCAAACGCGGGCACCTTCCGTCACCCACTCGCACAACTTAACCTTCTCGACCGGTTGTGTTCGAAGTGGATTAGAACAATGTTTCAACGCTATCGATGACGACTGCAATGGGCACGTCGATGAACAGTGCGGCGCCCCGGATGGCTTAATTCAGCTGATCATCGCATGGGATGCTGCACCGATCGACGTCGACTTGGACGTAACGGATGCCAATGGCGAGCTTGCCAGGTCGGGTAGCGTTACTCAGCTCGGATACATCAAAGATAGGGATTGCCCAATAAGCGCAGCGTGCGGCGACCAGAATACCGAGACGGTCACGAGCGTCGATCGAATCCCCACACGTAGCCCGCTTAGCGTTGCAATCCGAGTCAAAGGCATGCAACCTGACCCGTGGCAAGTACGCGTCCAGTTGGGTGGCCACCTTGGCCCCTGGCCGATTTCCGCGTGGACGTTTCTAGTGAATTCGAACGATCGAGCTGAATTCGAAATTTCGGAGTAGGAGGAACTTACTACTCTCACTTACATTGGGCTACGTTATCTGACCAAAACAGGCAGACCCTCGAAACGTGCGAAATAGTCGATGCGGAACGTGAGCGTTGGGTCGCGGCCCCGCGAGCAGGTGGTTGATGTGCACCCAACCTCATGTTTTGCATTGAAAATACCTACGGGTGACCTGGCACTCGGGCGCGCAGGAAACAATACTGTAATTTGACGTGGAGCACGTTCTTGGAAAAGTAACCGGCGATTTCGAGAAGGCAGGCGGTCCTGACGCGTTGCTAGACTTAGTAGTTGATCGCCGTTGGCTGCAAGAAGCTCGAACCATCGAGGTTGATCTCCCCCGCAATCTCGGTTGTGCCGCATGCGAAGGTACTGGTTGTAATATTTGCGGCCAATCAGGCGCGATTACGCTGCGTGAGCGCTCCGAACCGGCCGAGATATTGAGGGTGACTCTTCCGCGACAGGAACTTGCGGCCGAGTCGGATCCGGATTCTCAGCGAGTCATTTTGTTGCGAATTCAAGGAAGGGGTGGGCTACCCAGTAGCGGCGTCTGGCCCGCGCAGCGAGGTCTACTGTTACTGCGCATCAAACCCTTCGGGACACTCAGCGATTGCGTGCGTGCGGTTGACGAGGATCAAATTGTCAGTTCTTCCCTGCTGGCTCGTGCAGAATTAGTTGTGCAAAGCGAGGAGCCAACATCAACGATTTCTCCAAGGACTCACGTTGAAAGACCCAATGTTGGCCAATGCCAAACCAGCGAAAGTCCGTCCGACTATTCTGTGAAAGAACAGTCTCCCGGGACACGACGTTCGCTTGCCCCGGACAATTCTGAACGGAAAGAGCCCGCTCACGTCGTCTCGGACGAGCCAGCAATCCCCCAGCCGGCGAAAATATCTAGAAGCCGTTGGGGAGGCTTGCGCTTGCGTGACGTCCTGATTGGATTGCTTCTGCTCTTGTTGGGTGCTGCGGCTGCTTGGCTGCTCCTCTGAGCCTGAAAATTCTTCGCGGCACGGAGGCCCCGGTTAGTGTAGTACTCGCGCGATGAGCCCTGTCGCGATGGCCCTGTTACTAGTTGGTGGATTTGGCTTGTTCGCACTGAGTGGTCTACGTCGTTGGCGCCTCCTGTTTGCTGGCGGCACTCGCCAACCGGCAAGCCTGACCGATTGGCGCATGCGCTGGTCTCGACTCCTGCTCGACGGTTTTCTGCAAACGCGACTACGCCAGTACACGTGGGCAGGCTGGGCGCATTCACTTATCTTCTTTGGCTTCATGCTGCTGCTGGTCCGCACGATAATCCTCTGGGGTCGCGGCTTCGTGCCGGACTTTAACTTATGGATATTGGGGCGTGCTTTGCCCCTGAATTGCCACCTGGGCGTGCTTTACAACACCCTCAAGGATTGTTGCTCGGGGGGAGTCCTGCTTGCCGTGACATTCTTCTTGCTGCAGCGCATGTGCTGGCGCCCAAAACGCCTGAACCTGTCCAAGGAAGGAGTGCTTATTCTTCTCGTCATCGCCGCATTGATGATTGCGGATGTGCTCTACGATGGCGCAAGCCTGGTTCTTGCGAATGTCTGGAAGAAAGACTGCTACGAAATGAGCTCGGCAAGCTGCCTAGAAGCCGCAAAGTATGCCGCCGGAGTCGACTGGCCCATGGCACGCATTGAGTGGCGTGCAGTGCCCGACCCGCTCGGCTCTCTGATGGGATTCGGCCTCCGAAGCCTAGGCCTATATACTCTTCTGCGGCTTGCAACTTTCGGCTTCTGGACGCACTCCGTTTTGGTCGTTCTGTTCTTGAATTTGTTGCCCTATTCGAAGCACTTTCACATTCTTACCGCGCTACCGAATCTGCTTTTGGCATCCACCAGCAAAGCTGGGAAACTCGACAAAATTGCGGATTCTGCGGAGGAACTTCTCGAACGGGCGGATCTGCTGCAATCGCCGGACCAGCTCGGCATTGTGCCGTTTAGCATAGCGCGAGTTGACGACTTGACGTGGAAGGATCGGTTAGACCTATATTCTTGCACCGAATGTGGTCGCTGTTCTGAGCATTGCCCAGCGTATCGAACAGGCAAGCCCTTGAGTCCCAAACAACTGACGTTGGACTTGCGCCATGCCCTGCTCCATGATGCCCCCAGGCTTTTCGGCTTACGCAATCAACCGTCGAGTGACACAGGGGGAGCCGTAACGCTCCAGCAAGCCCCGCAGTTGATTCCCAGTATTCTCAATCCGGAGACCATCTGGTCTTGCACTGCTTGCCGTGCTTGCGAACAGCAATGCCCCGTGGGCATCAGCTACGTGGACAAGATAGTTGGGATGAGAAGAGACCTTGTGCTCATGCGCGGCGAGGTCCCCTCGGAGTTACAACGGAGCTTCGAAGGAATGGAACGTAACGGAAACCCCTGGAATCTCGCACGAAAGGGTCGCTCCGATTGGTCCTTAGGCCTCGATGTGCGGCGCATCAAGGATGTTTCTCGGGTCGACGTACTTTACTGGGTGGGTTGCGCGGCAAGCTACGATGGCAGGGCGAAGCGCGTGGCCAAAGCTCTAATTTCACTCATGCATCAGGCCAAGGTAGATTTCGCAATCTTGGGCGACGAGGAGACCTGTACTGGTGACGCGGCTCGTCGTGCGGGCAATGAGTATCTCTTTTTGCAGCTTGCCCAAACGAATGTTGCTACGCTCAATCGCTATTATCTTGAAAAGCGGTTTGAACGTATCGTTACAGCTTGCCCCCATTGTCTAACGACACTCAAAAATGAATATCCAGATTTTGGGGGAAGTTGGCCAATTCTGCATCATTCGAAGTTTCTATTGGACCTCGTGCAAAGTGGACGGTTACACCCCGATGAGTCGAGAATTAAGTCCATGGTGTTTCATGACCCATGCACATTGGCCCGCTACGAAAATGACGTGATATCTCCACGTAGCTTGCTTCGAAAGCTACCTCATGTGTCATTGATTGAGCCCGAGCACAGCGGCAAGTTCACGTTGTGTTGTGGTGCGGGCGGTTCTCGGATGTGGATGGATGAGGATTCAAAGTCCCGCATGAATGAGGCGCGCAGCAGGGAGCTTCTAGGGACTGGAGCAGAAGGAATTGTCACGGCCTGTCCGTTTTGCACCACGATGATTGGCGATGGTGTCGCCCAAATCGGATCGAACCAAGACGTCGAAGTGCTCGATATTGCAGAAGTCTTNNCTGAGAATCGCCGGCCCGCGGATATTATTGTCTATCTCGAGCCACAATTTTGGACGATCTTCGGCATTCGAGGGCATTGGAGCACAAACCGACTATACTGGGCCGCTATGAGCCTTTGTCGTCAGATCCGCGCAACATCCGTGTACGAGGAGCTGCCGGTTTGTCCGCGAGGACCCTCTGAAAAGGATCAGATATACGATTGCGATCTCTGCGGTAAGACCTTCGAAGGGCAACCCGCGGGCAGTGGTTTGCTGCTCTGGACGCGTGGAACTGAAATGCGTATCGAAGAGCCGCCACTATGTGAGCGATGTGCGGCGCGCGTGACGGGAAACGCTCTTTACCAATGGGCAATTGACGACGACGAGTGACACTCAGCTATCAGGTATCAGCTATCAGCTATCAGCTATCAGCTATCAGCTATCAGCTATCAGCCGGAAATCTGAAAATCCTGATTGCTGACGACTGACAGCTGGTGCGACCAAGCAATG
>PMCK01000612.1 GCA_003154095.1 Myxococcales bacterium
AACGGCGTCTATGACGGTCTCCACTCTTGGAACGTTTGGCTCAAGCCATGTGCCTGCATATCCCGTTTGTGTCACGAAAAACGCGAGGTCGTACGTGGCTTTCAGGGTCTCTATGGCTGGCAACAGAAGATTTGGAGCCTTGGTCCATAGGTTGAGTAAGGCAACATCTCTTGCCGCAAGTGAAACCCAATAAGGCTTACCGGTCATCGGGTTCGGCACGTAGGTACCTCCGCGACGCACCTTATCGAGCAAAAAGTCGACCCAAAGGCCCGCATCGGTCCGACGAGAAAAGGTGACAATTCGGCATTTGCTCATTTTAGCTCGTGTTGGATCAAATCATATTTCAGGCAAGCTGCTTAGAGGCGAATATTGAAATCAATTCACCAAATAGCGGTTTCACATCACCTTGCACGATCGTGTAATCGCAAGAATCCCTAGCTTGAATTCCTCTTTCGAGTCAACGCAAAATCAGCCAACAGGCGGAGGTGGGAATGCTTTGGCGAGCGCTGCGCCGAGCCCGCGCGATTTCCCATTTTGGCGCGAGTCCATGCACTCTCGTGCTGGACGCGCGGTATTATCTTGTTCGCTACCTTGTGTGCATCGCTCTGCTTGTTCTCGACTGGGCTCGGGTGTAAAACCACGAGCGTCAACTGCAAACTGACTGCCAGGTTCGTTGCTTTTCCAGGCGTCAATATAGGCATTGGTCTTCACGTCACCTGTCATCATGCACACCGCACCGCAATCAAGGCAGCGGTAGCGCCTGACAAAGCGAACTCCGTTGCTCTTCGTTTTTCCTAATTGTCGTATTCCACGTCGCTCTCGTCCGAGATGATCCACAAGGCCACAGAATTTGCACGGCATCATGACGACCTCCAATCAACATTCATGGCCCGTCCTGCCGCAAAGTGACGCACTCGAACAAAAATCGGCCACCAAGTCCGTAACTTGCCAAGGATCACACTCAAGAATTCGCTGGTAGCGCGCTCAAGTGGTCCGTTCTCATTCCGCACCCCAACAACAAGCTGAGACTACTTCAGCTTCGTTGACGGGTGCCGAGCAGAATCCATTGTCATGGCGTCGGNNCACCGGAAACGGTCTGGCGCTCCTTGCGACGAGCCTCTAGCTCCGCGGCAAGTCGTTCAACCGCCGTCCATGCGCCGGCGGCAGCCGCACGCTTCAACGCGTCCGCCAATGCGACTTCAATGGAGTCGAGTTCACTCGCGCTGTGATCCATGGCGGAATTGCATTCCTGCAAGGGTGAGTCACAGGGTGAGTCAGACTTCGACGGCTGAATTGCGTTTTCAGCTTTTTTTCTGGAGCCAACTTCGAGATTTGAACTCGNNCGGTTTACGAAACCGCTGCTCTACCGCTGAGCTAAGTTGGCAGGGGCCGGAAGATTACTTACGGGATGACCGGCGTCAAGCTCGCAAGAATACTCGGAAAAAGCCGGCCGTTTTCAGTGCATAACTGGTGCGAGTTGAGGCAAGACTGTGCCAAAATGAGCGGAGTCGGCCCGTCATCAGCTGGTCAGAACTCGGACGGATTGCGACGCCACGAAACGTTGGGCGCTCGGACACGATTGCGGCCTATGGAGGCGCACGTCATCCCGTGCCTGGGGAGCCGCTTGAAACTCGATGCAATCGCCCGTGCGAACGACGCGTCCGCGAGCGGCGTCCACACAGCGGTCATGGGTCGAGCGCTCTCGGCCTACGATGGCTCGAGGTCATGATGGCGTGGCGGCACGTGGCTACACGTGCCGTCGATACATAAGAAAGCAACGCGCGCAGAGTGCGACGAGTGAGAGCGGCAAGCCGATTATCAGCCCCAACCCCCCGAATAGCTCCAACGTGAAGAACAGATTGGCAGCGCCGGGTAGTGTCATTCCGACAAGCCAGATTAGTTCGATGGCTAAGACATAGAACACCGTCACCGCCGCGCGAAAGGATATCGACCACAGCGCGAACCCGAGCAGCCCAATGACGATGTGAATGAGCCAATAGACTAGGGCGGACATCGGAGCCTGCTCGATTGAACTACGCCCTTTTGAGCAGTTTCACGACGTAGAGCAACAAGGCTGCCCCCACGGTGGCAACAACGATGTTTCCGATTGTCCCACTAGGCGACAAACCTAGCAATCTGAAGATGAATCCACCGATGCCCGCACCCACCACGCCAATGACGATGTCACCGAAAACGCCGAAACCAGAACCTCGGATGATTTTCCCTGCGAGCCAACCCGCAACCAAGCCAACCAGCAGGAACCACACAAGATGCATTGAATACCTCACTTTCGAATTGACAGGCAGCTTGCCACGTCATCCCGCATTTTGCCTCCAACTCGAAAAGAATGCCGAAAATATTCCGTCAGCTGGCTACTTGGTAGCCTCAACCTCGCTGACGATCTTGTTCTCGAAGCGTATTGGACCACCACTTGCTCCGGGCACTTCGAGCATGAATTCGTCGGGTCTGGCTGAGTCGAAGGCAAGTTTTCCAAAGAAGTTGTTTCCATCCATGATGATCACGCGGATGAAGCTGCCCGCAAGTTTCTCCGGCAGGTGGGCACGAACGGGTGAATACTTATTTACCCGATCTTTCGAAGCAAGGTAGTCCCAAGCTGTCTTAGGCCCATCGAGCCGCGCATAGAAGTAGGCGATCTCCTCTTTGCTCATGTCTCGCTTGACGCCATTTTTGAACTCGATGCGTCCTTGGGTCGGCATCGCATTGGCGCCAATCTTGAGTTCGATCATCTGTGCGATACCAATGCCAGTCTGAGGATTGGCGTACGACATGGAAGCGATCCGTCCGTCGTTTTCCGTAACTACCATCCAGGGTCCAACCTGGACCTGAGCTGCCTGGGCTCCTTGGAGCAGCAGCGAACAAGCTAGACCCACCCTGATAGCTAACCCTTTGCAGCGCATAGACGTGTTTCCTTTCCTGACTAGTATGCTGAGTTCGCCAATCGTGTTATCTTTCCAACTTTGAGACTTGGCATCGCTATGTGCAAGTGAACTCTGCGCGGGCGGCTACGGCAATGGCATTTGCGGTGCAATTTCCTTCTTGACCGCCGCAATTAGAATCTCCGCGTTGGGGGTCACATCGGGCGCAAGTCGTTCGACCACTTCATCGCTGAGGGCGCGAAGTCAAACCTCAGCTCCCGTTCGAGGAGCTTGAGTTTCGACCGATCGCTATCACTGACGAACACGACCGAGGATCCCGAATGGCCCGCGCGAGCAGTACGTCCGGCACGATGCACGTAGGCCTGTGCGGAGTTCGGCAGTTCATAGTGGAGTACCCAATCGACGGCGGCGACATCAAGGCCGACGGCAAGCTGATCCGTAGTCAAGAGCACCTTAGCCTTGGACTGGCTGAAGTCGGCGAGCGCCTGTTTACATTGCTGCTTCGACCTATCATGACTGACAGTGACCGGCTGCAACTTTTGCTCGCTCAAATAGCGGAATAGGTGCCGCAGGAGGTTAGGCTGGTTCACGAAAACGATAGCGCGCTCACAACGCTTCTCGCGGAGGAAGCGCGCCAACATGAAGTCCTTTTCTCCTTCGTGACGAACCCGAACGTAACTATGGTCGATGCGACTGGTGAGCGGGTTATCAGCAACGTGCGTCCGAACGGCGGCCTCTCCCATGAGGTTCCGAATCCATTGCTCTGACTTGGCGCCAAAGGTTGCCCCCACGAATATGAGTTGAAGCTTGGGTTCCGGACGCGACAGGACTTCGCGTAGGTAATCGGCATTGCGACTCGCCAAAATCGGCTCTGGCTCATCGAGAACGAACACGCTTACGCCTTTGAGTTTGCGCTCGCTATACATTTCGAGCACACGCTCAGGAGTACCCACAATGAAGCGAGTGCTCTTCTGCAACCGAGCGGAGGGGCGCCGCTTGATGCCCTCTGTCACCAATGCGACCGTGTTCAAATCGGGATCCTTGTATCGTTCTAAGACCCGCGAAATTTGAACGGCAAGTTCAGTAGCCGGGGCTACGCACACGGCTCGAGCTTCGGGAGATTGCCGAAGCTTTTGCAGTAGGGGCAATAGGTAGGCAAGGGTCTTGCCCGTGCCAGTCCCCGATTCGATGATGACATGACGCCCCTCGAGAATCGGGCCAATCGCGGCTAATTGAACCTCGTTCGGCCCAACAATGCCGTCCTTTGCGAGCCCGGCCCGCACCCCGTCCGTTACTTCGAACCCGGAAATGTTCTCGAATCCAAACTGAGGCGGGCTAACTTCCACACGCGGCTATAGCAGGCTTTCATTGCCCATGCCTGGCGTTACGGCACGGAAACGCGAGGCGAAACCGCTTGCAAGCAACCGCGCGCGCAGGTCGAGGTGTCTCGGCGGGCGGCACTTCGCAGTGGGCGATCCGCCTCCGATATATTCTGCACGTTCTTTAGAACGAATGGCCTGCGGGTAAACCCGAGCCTTACAACGTTGCCGTCAATGAGTGCGACACCTACGTCTCGTCGACAGAGCTGCTATTTCCCTGGAATCCGCCCCGGTTTTGTTCTTGACAAACGAGATGCTATTTAGGTTTACCGTAACCTTTCGGGCTGCCGTAGTTCTCTCGTGGTTCAAGACCAGAATTCCAAGACCGAGCTACTGTGTAAGCATTGCGGGATTTGCTGCAGTGGGACGGTGCTAAGCGGCATGCGACTAGAGGCAGAAGAAAGTCGCTTTGCTGAAGCACATCTACTGCGCGTAGTCAAAACCGAGAGAGGTTCGGCCGTTGCCCACCCCTGTCCGCTGTTCATCGCGAAAAGTTGCAGTGTCTATACGGAGCGACCCAGGCGCTGCCGATTGTTTCGATGCAAAACACTCAGGGCCTTCGAAGGAGGAACCTTGACAGAAGGGCAAGCGCTCGAACGCATTAATGTTCTGCAGAAGCGCATCGAATTGATTGAGCCGACCGTCGCTTCCGAGTCGCGTAGCGCCTTTTGGTGGGCCGCAGCACTGATGTCCGACCCGAGTACCAACACGGAACAGCGGGCGCACCTTTCGGCAATCTTCGAAACGGTATTGGAAGACCTGACGGAATTTCGCGGCTTGGCAAATGACTGGATTGCGTCGCCTGAAGACCTGACACAATGGTCGTACGATTGACTCCGGTCTCGCGGTTCTTACGGACTGCAGCATAGTATCGAGCGGCACGTGGACACAAATGTCGATCACGGTCCCGCAGCAACCGGGCTGGTGGCTGCGTTGCTGACGTCGAGCGTGCTCGGGCTGACCGAGAACACGACAGGCGGCGAGTTCTTCCAGTAGTTTTGCGACGCGTTTACGGTACGCGCGACCAGTACCGATAAATCGGCAGGGAAGTTCGATTTGCGATAGAGGATTCCGCTCACGCCCACGTACACCGGCCAATCCGTACCGCCGGAAGCGAAGCAGTACACCGACGAGACATTCTTGGCACTAATGTCAATCCATGTAGCCGAACTTGCAGTCGACGTGCTCCAGAGTTGTACTCCGTTGCCGTCATAGAGTATCCCCGATCCGGTGCCATACGTGCTCACCGAGTAGCCAACCCGAGCCTTTAGGATGCTTTCGCCCGCGGGGGTCGAATAGGTTGCGGAGTGAGTCCCAACGGTCGAAGATGAATCGGAGAGATTGGGGTTTTCGTTGACCAGTGCGCCCAATCGAGCGTTGTCTGTGAAGTTGCAGTAATTGATCGTAATCGGCGAAGTGCTGGCGCAGCTCGTGATATCAATTAAGACCGCCTCGTACGGGTGATTCCTGAAATTGCTGGTTGTCACTGACAACGCAGCGCAACCTTCGATGTAAATACCCCGATTGTTGGAGATGAAATCCGACTGGGACACGTTGGCGCGCGAGGAACCGTTCATATCGAGGCCGGCACCGCCATTGTCCCTGAATGTCGAGGAGATGGCACTGAATGAGCTTGAGGTCGTCGTGTTAGCATCCAAGAATATTCCATGAGATTTGTTGCCTCGGAATGTCGACGTGGCAACGGATATCACTGCGTTCTGACTGCCTACGACGCCCGCTTGCGCATTGTTCTCGGCCGTGACGCGTTGGAGCTGGGTTGTACCGTAGGTAAGCTGCGCGCCGTTGGTGGCATTGCTGGAAAGTGTGGTCCCTGTGACAATCAACGTGCCGCTGGTCGAACAGGTGGCGGTGATTCCCGTGTCGTTTTGCTCGAAAACGCTGTCAGTGACCGAAGCATTCGTGGCCGTGCAATACCTGAGTCCTTGCGTTGCATCTTCGACGATGGCGCCCGTAATCGTGGCAGCGCCGCGCACGTAGATTCCATCCCACGCGCTCGGTGTTCGCTTCGCGATGCCGTAGCTGGAGAACAACACCGGGCTATCGGACGTGCCATTGACGTTGAGCGTCCCATCGATTTGCAGGCCCGCTAAGCCACCGGGCAAATAAGTGAACAAGACGTTCGTTCCGGCTGCAATCGTGAGTGTACAACCGGCGGAGACGAGGACGTCGTTCTGCACGACAACGGTGCCCGACCACGTCGTCGTGCACAGAGTTCCGCTTACGTACGTGATAGCTCCGAATTGCGCGGTTCGGACGAGTTCGCTGGTTTGTCCGGAACTGTCTTTCACGCTGAGCCTTATCGTATGGCTGCTGCCGACACCGAAGTCATGCGTCAGCACCCGCGTTGTCGAATAGTCAGTGTCCCAGACCCCGTCATTCTCGAAGTCCCAGCGTAAAAGCAGGTTGGCCGCCGGAGTTTCGAGATCCCACGATCCGTTTGCGTCTAGAACGGCCGCGGTGGCACTCGTCGGGCTCACGGTGAAGAAGGCGAACGGCAGATTGTCGGGCGTAATCGCGCTGGACCCACCGGTTGCCGCGCCACCGGTTGCTGCGCCACCCGTTGCTGCTCCACCGGTTGCCACGCCACCCGTTGCTGCCCCGCCTGTCNNGCCGCGCCACCCGTTGCTGCCCCGCCGGTATCGGCGCCACCAGTTGCCGCGCCACCCGTCGCTACGCCACCCGTCGCGGCGCCTCCGGTGCTTGAGTCTCCACCCGTTGCCGCGCCACCCGTCGCCGCGCCGCCGGTGCTTGTGAGGCCACCTGTTGCGCCCCCAGCAGACGTGCCACCACTCGCCGACGTTCCACCCGACCCGCAGGGATCGGTTCCCGTAGAACCTGCCGCATTAGCGGAACACGTGCCTTGTGGCGTTCCACTGCAGCCAATGGCCGTGGCCATAACGAAAGAAAGTCCGCAAAGGGTACGATTTAGACCAAAGCTCTTAGTCATCTTAACAACTCCGGCACTTGCAAGCTGCTCGTCAACAAAGCCCTCGGCGCAACTCCAAGGGTCACAAGATTCACTATGCCGAAAACCAGACCTTTACCACACAGTCGCAGCGGGCTTGCACGAAATCTCGTTCCGACACGAGCCCATTTCAAGAGGCGCGCTTAGATGGCTGGAATCATTACAGTCTCGGGAGAAAGCCGACCTCTCTGTGGCTGCCCGTTGGGCGAGACGGTGTCCAAGTGAATCAGCGCGCCGCGCGGGCGCAGCGTGCGCCGATTCGATCTTGCGGGAATGTCAAACTCCAGAAGGCGCGGTAATTCGACGCCAAATCCCAAGGGTCGTCGACCCATCCTCCGCCGCGCAACGACCGGTTTGACGCCGGCGTGAGGTTGGCACAATTGTTACATTCGCTGGGTATTTTGGCGTACCAATCCAGGACCCACTCCCACACGCTGCCGCCCAGGTCGGCATGACCCCAGCGCGCGTTGCCCCCGGGGTAGCTGCCGACTGCCATGTAGGGCGTGCAGTCTTCGAGATTCTGGAAGCTACAGTAATTTGCCGGGAATGGCTCGGTTGAATCATCGCCCCAGGCATACTTCCGCTGCTCGCTGCCACCCGCCGCCGCGTATTCCCATTCGGCTTCCGTCGGCAAGTAACCACCATCCCAAATGCAAAAAGCCTCCGACTGGTACCAGTTCAGGCAATTGATCGGATAATTTTCATTGATGGCGGTGCCGGCACTGTCGCGCCAGGTTGGGCTGCCCAAAGCTTGGCCTGTCCCTACACAATTGACATGGCTAGTGTCCGTCATCTGGGCTGCAGTCGCGGGGAGGTTAGTGCTCCAGGCAGTGTCCCAACCACTGTTCGGTATGATTCCGTGAGCTCCCTCGCCTGCCATAGGGTGACCGGCAGCGCGCCAGGCGTCGTACGCATTGGCGAATTTTCGGAACCTTCCAACGGTGATCTCGTATTTGTCGAGACAGAAGTTGTCTAGCGTGGTCGGCAGGGGTGCCGTGTTCGCATAGCGATTGTAAGTGCCGCTAGGTAGCGGCAGACTCTTGCAACAGCTGTCGCCGTTGCAATCGAGACCCCCGTCACACGATGGCCCTGGTGCGCCGCAGGTTGCAGCCCCACCCGACGCAGTCGTACTGGTCGACCCTGCACTTGCGGCTCCGCCGGTAGCGTCGCCCAGGCCACCAGCATCGCCACTAGCACCAGTGCCGGTGCCACCGGTTCCAGCGTCTCCCGCCATCGACGTGTCGCCACCCGTGATGGCGCCATTCCCGCCGCCGTCGATTGAAGTGGTTCCCCCATCACCCGCCGAAGTGTTGCCGCCGCTGCCGATGGCAGTGCTACCCCCCGCGCCGACCGATGTGTCGCCGCCGCTGCTTGCAGAATCCGAGCAGCACCGAAACCCAACGTAATCGTAGGCGTAGAACCGCTGGTCATAGCCACCGAAGTCGCAGGGCATGAAATATTCGTCGCTGGCGAAAGAGGCCCCGCGCAAGTGGCAGTAGGCCCACCTACCGCTCGGCAGACAGCTGTCTTCCCACTCCCAGACATTGCCATTCAGGTCGTACACTCCTGAATAGCCCGACTCCGATGCAACGCAGTTCTGCATCGATCCCACCGCGACCGTGTCTCCCGCGGTGTTGTCGATTCCGTTGCAGGAGCTGAACTTGAACGTATTGCCATAGGGGTACGTGTGAGCTCCACCTGAGCTACAGGCACGGTACCATTGGCTGGCGTTAGCATCCGCGAAGCCTGCAAAATCGACGGAACCACCTCCGATGGCTCCGCACATTCGCTTGCCAACCCCCGCGCAATACGCGTACGCGTCGCACCAGTCCACGTACGAAACGGGGTGATGATCGGCATTGTCGCCCGCGAAGCCCGTGCCCTGTTCAGCGTGGCTCGTCTTCCAGCCGCAGTCGGAGTCGTTGCTAGGGGGCAAAGCAGGGTTTGTGGCGAGCCATGCGTCGTACTGACCCTGAGTCACCTCCGTCACGTCAATGCTATAATCTTTGCTGCCCGCGTCGCTCACCGGACCTGCAATTGTCGTCATCCTGGCCACACACAAGCCGGTCTTGTCATGAATCATTTCGAGGTTGCCGGTGCATCCGATCCCTGCACTTCCTCCTGTGCCGAGCCTGCCTCCGGTAGAATTGGTGCCCCCCGACGACAGAGTGCTTCCGTCGGATGTCGCGCCGCCCGACGACACCGAGCCGGCTTCACTCGTTGCACCACCGCTGCCACTTTCGACCACACTTTTGCCATCGCCGCCACCGCAAGCTATTGCCCAGAGCCCGAAGACGACAAGAGTGCGCATGTTACAACTGTGCAAATATAAGGTCCTTGACTTACTGGGATTTGTCAAGCTTCGACATACACAATAAGCGGTTACCGATTACGGACAGACGGCCTGCGCGTTTTCCCAAGCCATGATGTCATTGACGGCATTGGGCGGAGGCGCGCCAGCGTCTTGTGGCATCGTGCCGCCAAGACCAAACCATTCAATTAGGTATCTAGATTTGATGCATTGGATCGGCGCACGTGCAATGGCGGAGCTCTCCAACGGCATGCGCCGACCTCAGACCCATTTCAGCCAACATTCCACGTGCAGCAGCCGTTCACGCACCAATAGCCGATGGGGCAGTCAGCGGGGTCAATGCCACCTGGACCGCAGATAGATTGGCCTTCTTCGCATACGGGTGGCGGAGGAGGAGTCGTGCCGGTGCAGTCGGAGCCCGAACACGTTCCACTGTCGGTGCCACCGTCGGGTGGAGGAATGTCACCGCCGGCACAGTAGTTGACACAGGCTTCGCCCGAGTCACCGCCCGCCTTATTTTGGTCGCCATCGTGGACAATTGCCTGAACGCGATACGAGTGACCTGGGATGAGTGACAGATTCCAGACAATCTCCGCGCCATAACCCTGGTTCTTGGCGAGTGAACTCGGAACCGGATCGGCGCCGCTTCCGAGGTTCCAGTCGTTTTTCGCAGGATCAGCATCCGGGGTAGTAACGCTAAATGGGGTCGCGGCAGTCTTGTCGTAGGTGCGAACAGCGGCCTTCCAGGTACCGTAGACGGCGGACGGATTGTAGGGTCTGCCACCGTACTGCCAATCCCCGATGCGACTATTAGGATCGTTGGTAATGTCCGTTATGAATAAGGTTGGCCACATGGGACGCAACGATGGATCGAGCCCAGCCTGATCACCGAAGAGTACATTGCTGCCTGTTTGCGGGTTGAGCACTGTACTTGGGTTCGTCGATAGTGCTGAGATCGGGTAATCCGTCGATGTGGTTCCGGATGCGGTTTTCACGACGACGTTGCGGACACCGAGCGTGAGCGCGTGTTCGTCACCGTAGAATACCTGTACCTTCGCGAGCATGCCGCCGGTGGGCACGATGCCCGCCAAACATTCGTTTTCGTTGAAGACCGTCGCAGTGAGTGCATAATTGCTCGTGTACGGGTAACCGCAATCGGTGATCACGGGGCCCACTACACCGGGGGCGCAGACTGACGGCGGCCCTCCCGAGGTGCTGCCCGTCCCGGTAGTGCTGCCAACTCCTGTACTGCTGCCAGTCCCGTTATTGGTGCTCGTGGTGCCGCCACCGGCGTTGTTGTAGCCGCCGATATACGTGCAATCGCCGGACGCCGAATCACAGCAAATATTCACGTGGCAAGTCTGCCCCGAAGTGCAGGCACCCAGGGAATCGCAATAACAGCCCTGAGCTCCTACACATCCTGAATGCACGTTAGTACTGCCCGCTCCGCCGGTTCCTGTGTTCAGGCGCGCGCAACTACCGCTGCTAGAATTACAGCACGTACCGTTGTCACAAGTCATCCCCGAGGCGCAGAAGCCCGCGGAATCACAAGGACAACCCTGGGCTCCAACTGCACATCCGGTTTGCACGCCCGTGCTCCCCGAGCTCCCGACGCCATTTCCGGTACTTCCCACGCCGTTAGCGAGAGTCCCGCCGACACCGCCCGAGCCAACGTTGAATCCTCCGCCTACTCCCGCGCCATCCACTCCGTTGTCCTTGCTGGACCCGCAGCCAAAGGCAAGCGCGGTCAACATCGCGGTTGTGCTCCACAACAGGACTCTTTTCATTGATGACTCATCTAGGGCACAAGAATTCATGGTTATCTCCTCGTCTCACAAATACCGAGCGGGCAGCCGAGCTGGGACAGGTTAGTTGGCTGAGACTGGAACTCGCACTGCCGTCAGCCCCGGTGTTGCGCTGAGGGGAAGACCATTGCGGCGGCTAGCGGACAGCTCGAGGACCAGGCTCAGCTAGTAGGTACCTTCAGCTTGAAAGGCGGCTCAATGAATTCGCTTGAGCTGTTTGGAAGGATTCAGGGTACCAACGAACGGACATGCTTCGTGGCTTCCAATTGCTTGTGCTTTCGGCGTTTCCCCTGGTGGCCAGCGTATCGTGCGGTTCGCAAAGCCAAAATGATTCCGCTTGCACGCCGGGTCAGTCGATTCAATGTGCGGGCGAAAATGGCTGCCTGGGTGCGCAGGTCTGTAACGCCGATGGCACTGCCTATGATTCTTGCATTTGTGGCAATCCCGGCTCTCGAGGCACCGGCGGCTCACAACTTAATTCGATGTCGAGCGCCGGAACCATGCATTCGGGTGGAGCTGGATCTTCGCTGAGTTCGCAGACGAGCGGCGGCAGCGGCGGTGGAAGAACTTCAACGGGGGTCGGCCTCTCAACGGGCGGGACAACGAGCACTTATCTGGGCAGCACGGGTCCGTACTCGACGGGGGGATCGCCCACCTGTGAGCCCGCCAACATGACGGGCACCAACTATCCCCCCTACATTCCCGCACTATATTCGCCCGGCGCCTGCACCGAGCAAGCAATCTCGCAGTACTACGCGGAGGGCTGCTACCAGAAGGACTGTGCGGAATTCAGTCTGAGCGGTTCATATGCGCTGTGTGGGGGGTGCTTGTCGCCATCGATTTTGACTGCAGGCAATTATGGGCCTGTTCTGAAGATAGGGGATGGGGACCAGTATTTTTGGCAACTCAACGTTCCCGGTTGCGAACAAATCTTGGGTGAACGCAGTTGCGCCGCCAAAATGCAACTTGAGTTCTTCTGTGAGTATTGGGCCTGCGCAAGTAACTGCGCATCAGCTGATGCTACCAGCTTCGTACCACTTTTTACCTGTATGAACCAGGCTGTTTCAGGCACTTGCGCGAGTCAACATGCAGCGGCGCAGTGCCTAACCAGTTCAGCAAACGCAGCGGCTTGCACTGGCTCGAGTTTTCAAGAGCAATTCATAGCCGTTGCAAAGGTCTTTTGCTTATAAATTCAGCGCTCTCGTCCGCCGGCCTCGGCACTAGTCAAACATCGTCACCAACAAACCAAAGACAAATTCCCCAAATTGACCTCAGCGTACAACCTGGCATCGCTCATGCCCGTACGCTCAGTGTTCGAGGCCGGCGCACGGGGCCACCCAAGCGAGACATTCTCCCCATTCTCTGCTGCGGTGGAGCGGGACCCTGAGCCGCAATCGGTAGTTTTCCGGGGGATTGGGCCGCAAACACGGGCGTCCAACGTCGTGGCTGCACGGGCGCTCGACTTTGCTATCGTTCGGCCCAGCCATGACCCTGAACCCGACTATAGCCGGTTTCCGATTCTCCGCTGTATCAGCCCAGATTCGAAAAGATGGACGGATTGACGTGGCCCTTGCGGTGGCAGACAGACCTTGCCCGGTCGCCGCACGTTACACACGCAACTTCGTGCG
>PMCK01000685.1 GCA_003154095.1 Myxococcales bacterium
GACGTCTCTTGACGGAAGTCCTCGTATTGCTCGGCGGGCATGTAGACAGAATGGGGATCGAGTGCGCCGACCATTCCTGCTATTGCAGCTTCTCCCAACTTATCGCGGGCGGGAGGCTCCACATATCCTTCCTCGATCACCGAGAGCACTTCCGCGAATTGGTCGATGATATTGTAAGGTTGACTCGACGATGCGAGTGCGGGCAACGAGCCGAAATTTATTGCTGCAACGGCTCCAATTGCGACCAGCTGCCTATTGGACCAACTCATACGAATGAATGTTCGATTTTTGCGGAAAAACCATGATCGAGTTTGGTGTACCGTGGGGCGGCTGGCCGGTTCCGGTTCATCGAATCCCTGATGACTCGATTGATCGGTTGGCCTCAAAGGTGGTAGAAAGGTAATCGAACTCTTACACGGGTGCTAGTTCACCCCCCAATGATGCCAAGAGAGGTTGTGCGCGTGGCCGATAACGGACCCAACAGCAAAGCAGGCAGCGACAAACGCAAGCAGAGTTTGTACTTCCCCGAAGCCATGCTCCAGGAAATTAAAGACGAGGCGGCTCGCCTCGATCGCTCCTTGTCCTGGGTCGTACAGCGTGCTTGGAAGCTAGCTCGTCTAGATGTTAAGAAAATTCCAAGCGTGAACGACATCGCCGATGATGAAGAATCGGATAGCGGATAATCGGCATGCCGGGCGTGCCTCACACCGAGGTACAGGGTGATTCGTGGAGCCACTCGAATCCGAACTAACGGGCCAGCTTATAGCTCTGGTTGCTCACGATTTACGCAATCCGCTTTCTGCGTTGCATAGCAACGTGAGTTTTGTGGCGAGTTCCTCGGACGTCGGTGATCCCGAGCGTCAGGAGGCGCTCGATGACGCTGGTGTTTCTTGCGAGGCATTGGCGCACATAATCGACAATCTGGACATCGTAAGCCAGTTTTTGCTCGGACGAAGGCAGGCTTCGCGGATTCGAATTTCGGCAGCCGGCGTCATTAGTGAAGTCATTGGCCGTTGTGAACGAATTGCCCGGAGTCACGGCGGCCAATTGCACGTGCCGCGCGAGGTATTGGCGAACGACATCTACGTCAGGTCCAATCGAGAAATGCTGTCGAAGACTTTGAGCAACCTCGTGTGCAACTCGATACAGCACGGTGGGGGCGGCACGATTCGTGTGTCGGTGCGGGTCGAGAAGCTCGAATGCGTGATAACGGTGTCTGACGGCGGTGCCCCCGTTGTTCAAGAGTTGCGTGAAGCGGCGTTTACGGCCAAGGGCCAAGTTGCGGCGAAAGGTAGCGGTGGAGGAAGGTACAGTCGTGGCCTTGGGCTTTTCGTAGCCACGATTGCCGCCGAAGCTGCCGGGGCACGGATTTCGGCGACAGAAGAAGATGGCCACAATGCGTTCGAATTGGTTGTGCCGTTGGATTGATCCCCACCCAGCTCACGGTTAGGGTTGAACAATCGCGACGGATTCGGGCTCGCGGAATAGAATTCTTCCTGTCTCACCTGGGCAACCCCAACACGTCGAAAAAAACATTCGGGGCCGAATAGAATCGTCAAACGCAAGGGCTACGGGTCCTGGCTCATTCTTCATGACGAAACTCGCAGCAAGAGAATAGTCATCTTTACCAATCACATTGTATGCGAGCACAAAGCTCGTGTCTTTTCCGCTGCGTCCTGTCACGAGCAGCATTCGTGCGCCTAGACTTGGGTTCCAAAAGACCGGCGCGACCGAGAAGGTGAGCCCCTTTCTGTCCCCAGGGCCTCTTTCGACCACGGTATCCGCGGCCTCAGGTTCACGAAACAGCTGGACATTTCCGATCAATTGCTTGGTAGTTGGATTGCCATCCAAGAGCTGGACCAGCCGTTGTGTGCCCATTTGCCCTTTCTCAAATGCCTTCCCAAGGCTGGGCTCCGCAATTATTGCCGCATTGGGTGCACCCTTGCAGCATCTGAAACCAATGTCTTTGTCGCGCAGATTCGCCCTATTTCCGATGCGTGTTGCGCAGCGATGGTCCTCGTCCGGTGATGTAGCATTGCTCCCACGCACTACGGCCAGCACGTCCGTCGTTGCCCCTATGTCGCTCGCTGTCCACTCCTTGTGTTCGACTCCCATCGCGAGCACGTCGAATCCACTTGCACATTGATTTGGGTTCGACAAGCAATGCCCGTCGAATCGTTCACCTGTTGAATAGGCTTTGCTATCTGGACCTTTGCAGGCGCGTTCCCACTCCAATTCCGTGCACAGTCGTGCCCCAGATTCTGCGCATCGGCTTCTGGATTCATCGCGAGTTAGCCCGGTCAACGGCGGGCGGGCAGGGTCGTTAGGAAAAGGAAGTCTGTCGATTTCGTAGCTACCCAGCTCAACTGAATGCAGGGTTGGTTCGAGCGCTGGATGTCTTCCCTGCGTGCCGGGTTGGCTTCCTGCCTGAAAAGCACCACTTGGTATTTCAACACGCTCACCCGCCAGCGGTGCGCGTATGGATGCGCTTGCGATGGCGCTGGCTGATGCCGTTGCCCCAGGAGGGGGCGTTGGGTCATAGCTTCTGGTGGAGTTCCTCCGACACGCCACACTAACGAGGACGAAGAACAGAAAGGTGAGATTACCTCTAGACACGACAGGTAGTAGGCTAGTGGCGCAATCGGCAATCCGCAAATGAACGCTTGCTTTTGGCCTATGGGGGCCACAAAATCGCTGTCTCAGCCAATGCCGATACTGGATAGCGCTGCGGCTCGAAGGCCTTGCTCCAACCGAGGCGACCGAACGTTGCATTGGACGAGTGGACTTGCATGCTGGCTCGACAACATTACTAGCCTCAACTTTGAGTTGCGACCCAATTGGACTCGCGGGATAAAGAAACTCATCCAATGAATAATTCAGACCGATCAGACAAAGAGTCTGGGGTTAGCTCCGATGATAGCGAGTCGCGATCGCCAGCACCCAAGCATGAGACGGCGGCGATTGGAAAGTTGGTTCAAGTCGACTTCCTGCTGCGAGACGCGGACGGTATAAACGTTCAAGCAGATCAAGATTCGTTTAGTGCGGTTATAGGTTCCGGTCAGCTGTTGCCACGTATAGAAGGTGCGCTGATCGGCCTCAGCGTAGGCGAGCGGGCAACTCTCAGGCTGCAACCCAAGGAAGCGTTCGGCGATCGGGATGCAGCAAAGGTTATCGAGTTTGATCGCGATGAATTTCCGCCAGATGTCGCCGCTGGTGATCACTTTGAAGCCGAGCAGGACGGAGGCGCAGTCGTCGTGTTGAGAATCGTTGAGGTCCAGCCTGAGTTCGTGAAAGTGGACCTAAATCATCCATTGGCCGGCCAGTTCGTGGAGCTCGAGTTCTTCGTCAGGAACGTCAGGGAGGCCGGCAAGCACGAGCTCTCAGACATGAAAGCCCAGGCAAATAGCCCAACTATGGGTACTTCAGCTGACTTGATGCCAGTCGGGCGCTTGCTTCGAGGGCGGCCCGGGCGCTAATACGCCGCGTACGTTACAAACGGCTCATGTTGCTGGTCTGAAGACGGAGGCTTTTGAAAAATGCGCGATCCGGATATGTTCAAGTACGACGTTAGGGTTCGCGAGCGAATGTTGCGCGCAGGTCGAATCACTACCGAAGATGTGAGTCGAATTCTAGAGGCGCTACCTGACCTCGAAACTGCCGTGGAGTCGGTGCCACTCAACCAACCAGCCCTTGACGCTGCTGCGGCATCCGTGTCAACGCTGCGTCAGTCATATCCGCCTGCGCCCCCTTCTGATGACGGGGATGACGAGGAATCGGACGGCGGAGATACTACGTGACTCAGCGGCCTCCGGCGTCGGCCACGGACGTCGAATCCTCGGAAGTCGATGGCCCCGAAGTTGAAACCGGCGCAGCTGCCGCTTCTGACGAATTCCCTCGGATTGATTTTGCGACTTTTGTCTTATCGTTGAGTCACTCAGTGCTCGTTCACCTGGGTGATGCCCCCAATCCCGTCGATGGAACGACGGATCAGAATCTACCAATGGCGCGCCAGACGATAGACCTACTCGGAATACTTGAAAAAAAGACGAGCGGCAATTTGACAGGTGAAGAAGAACGCGTGCTTCAACAGGTGCTTTATGACTTGCGCCTACGATACGTGGAGGTTTCTCGACGCAAGTGAGGGGTTGGCTACCTATATTTATCGGAAGCCTGTTGCTGTACGGATGCAGCCATCGGGGTAATCGATGGCCTTTGCGGAAACGGCCTTTGGCAGCATCAACACAATCGGCGCAAACTCGGCCGGAAAGTGTGTCTGCCACGGTGGTGCCACAATGCCTCCCGATGAGCTTTAGCGATTTGGCGGCAGCTGCGGACCCTTCCGTCGTGCAAGTGCGCACGCGACAGGAGATGCCTTCCCGTTCAGGGAGGCGACGTTTGACCGGTGAAGGATTGGGCAGTGCCTTCGTTTACGACAGCGATGGTTTGGTTCTGACCAATCATCACGTCGTTGTTGACGCGAGCGAAATTCGTATCGTGTTCAAAGACGGTCGCGATTTTCCTGCTGAAATCATCGGAGCGGACCCACCCACCGACGTTGCGATTCTGCGCGTAGCGGAGCACTCATTGCCTGCACTGCCTCTTGGAAATTCGGACGAGCTACGCGTTGGCGATTGGGTGCTTGCGATTGGCAACCCGTTTGGACTTTCTCATACTGTGTCGGCTGGGATAGTCTCTGCCCGCGGACGCACAATTCGTGATCTTGAGGGACTGGGCGATGGAACGGGCTATTTTGACTTTCTCCAGACTGACGCAAGTATAAATCCGGGTAACTCCGGCGGTCCGCTCATTGACATTCACGGGCGTGTGGTTGGAATTAGCACTGCAATTCGAGCCCATTCAAATAAGATCGGTTTTGCAATTCCGATCAACATGGTTCGCGAACTAATCCCATTTCTCGTTAGTTCCGGACACATTCGAAGGTCTGCCCTTGGCGTTCGAGTAGACTTCATTTCCCCGAACGACATTCGTCGGCTTCAATTGGGAACGATATCCGGAACAATCGTGCGAGCCATTCAACCCCAGAGTGGGGCACAAAAGGCTGGGTTTCAGGTTGACGACGTCATTGTCGAATTTCAAGCTCAGCCTATCACTGGGCCGGAACGACTTCGCTGGTTGGCCAGTATGGCTGGCGTCAACGAGCGCGTTACAGTGAAGATTCAACGTCACCATCAAATCGTGGAGCTAACTGCTAGTTTGGGCGAGCTTCCGGCTAGTAATAGCCCGTTCATCGATGATTCCGAGGACCCAGACGAGTAGCTCTTCCCAATTCCTTCGCTGCTCTTCCCAGACTCGTGGGGTGAAGGGGAGATTCCCAGGCAGCTTGGCGTATCCGTCTGCGTGAACGCATTTGTAGCTGAACTCAGTCAGGAGCGGCCAGCAATTCGAGTTGCCGTTGCGACTAAAAAACCCTCGTATCCGCCACCCTTTGCAGCTCACGCTCGCAAGTTGGCCCCATCGAAGCAGCCTCCACGCCGGTGCACCCCGAACGGTGCTTCGAAGTCCTTCCAAGAAAGTGATGACGAATTGGTGGAACGCATTCGAGCGGGCGACAGGGGAGCGTTCTCCCAATTGGTGGAGCGATATCAACGTCGAGTTCAACAGCTGGCTCTGAGTTTCGTTCGCAATGAACACGATGCGCAGGAGGTTGTTCAAGACGCATTCCTAAGGGTACACCTGGGTCTCGGGAGGTTTCGCGGCACGTCTAGTTTCTACACCTGGCTTTATCGCATCGTTATTAACCTTGCGATTGATGCCAAACGTCGGCCGTACCGGCAGCGCGTAGGCTGGGAATCAATTGCGGAATGTATCAACGACAGCCGTTCGTTCGAGCTACCGCGGATAAGCAATTCGGACCCACACGAGGCCATGATTCGGTTGGAGCTCGATCAACGTCTGACCGCCGCACTGACGCAATTGGCGCCCTATCATCGAGCCGTTATCGTCATGCGAGAAGTTGACGGAATGAGCTATCAAGAAATGGCCGAGAATTTGCGCATTTCCAAGGGAACCGTGATGAGCCGCCTCTTCCATGCTCGACGTCGTCTTCAGCACACGCTTGCAAACGAAATTCTAGAACATTAGGTTCCCATTCAGCGTTCCTGATTTCCGCTCCAAGGAATAGCCGTGTGCAGGATGCTGGCCTCGCCACCAGGTAGGTGACTGCGCCTAGGGTTGTTTAGTCGGTTCCTCGTCGGATTGTTGCTCGCGACTTGCTTTTTCCAAGTCCAAGATCGTAGCCTCTCCGACGTAGCTCATTGTCTCATACTTAGTAATCTTGCCAATTCGTCTGACGATCTCCGCCATTCGCTCGGCTTGATTGATAATTACCGAGGCAGCATGAGACAACGGCCCCTGCACCGGCAATTGACGACAAAGCAATNNACTGGCAATTGACGGCAAAGCAATTCAGAGTACCCAATGATGCTCGTCAATGGCTGATTGAGTTCGTGAGCAGCAGCACCAGCCAGCTCGGCTAGAATTGATTGCCGCTCTCTGTTTCTCAATTCGTCTTGTGCCGCTTGCAGCCGTTGTTCCATGCGGAGTCGCTCTCGCAAATCCGTGTAGATTCCAACGGTACCAATGGGTCTCCCATTTTCGACAATGAAGGCAGCTGAAAGCGACGCGGGAATTGTCTCGCCCTGGCTCGATAGGACTTCGACTCTATAGCTTTCAAGCTGGCCCCAGTTGCCAAAGCGTCGATCAACGAGCCGTCTGAGTACGCCTCGCGCTGCAAAGTTGGGATACAATTTGGCCGCCGACATCTTGCCAACTACGGCGGTTGGATCATA
>PMCK01000632.1 GCA_003154095.1 Myxococcales bacterium
GTTACGCAATGAATATGGGCTCACCAGGAGCCAAAAAGTCGTCAAGAGCTCGCCCAGAAGGGTCAAGATTGCGTCAAGAACCAAACAGCGTGCGCCAACTTGACGAGTAGGTCGTCATTTTTCTACATGGAATACCGCCGTTCGAAACCGCCGCAGCGAAACAGTAGTATTCTACGCAAGTGCGCTAATCCCAATGAATAGTGATGATTCGAAAGGTGTCGTTGTCTCGGTAGTCGAGGGAGATCGTCCCTCCGTCATTCGCAAGCCCTCGTTGGCGGACTATGTGTTCGGGCGGCGTCTCGCTTCAGACGAGGAGGAGGATCAAAAGATCGGGCCATTAACCGGCGTGCCAGTACTCGGCCTGGATGCACTTTCGTCGGCCGCGTACGGTCCCGAGGCTGCGCTCACCCTGCTAATTCCCTTGGGTGCGCTTGGCCTCTACGACATTGTTCCGATCAGTTTCACAATTATCGCGCTGTTGCTCGTTGTGTACTTCTCGTAATCGGCGCTACCGAGCCGGGCGCGGCCGGCTACCAAAGTGTTCTCTCCCAACTTGCCAGTGCAATCATCGGCCGCGGCAACTTCTACTACCTAACTATGGCGTCGATAGTCGCAGTGCTGGCACTCTCGGCCAATACTAGCTTTGCAGACTTCCCTCGTCTGTGTCGTGTCCTCGCCAACGACCGCTACTTGCCAGATACTTTCGCATTGCGCGGGCGACGGCTGGTATTTTCGTACGGGGTCATAATTCTAGCGTTATTATCAGGATTGCTTCTGATCATCTTTGGTGGCGTCACAGATCGATTGATTCCACTGTTTGCAATTGGCGCCTTCCTGGCATTCACTGTCTCCCAAGCCGGAATGGTGGCGCATTGGCGAAAGGTTGGGGGTGCCGCGAAACGCCGCTCGCTCTGGATAAACGCGGTGGGTGCCATCGCGACGGGCGTGACCTTGGTCGTTGTGGTCGTCTCTAAGTTCAGCGAAGGGGCTTGGCTTGCAGTCTTGGTCATTCCCGCCACTGTCTTCACATTTTCGCGCGTCAAGCGTCACTATGCGGACGTTGCCGCCCAAGTCGCAGACGAGCAGCCTCTCGAGCACGTAGAAACGGTGCCACCAATAGTCGTCGTGCCAGTCCAATCTTGGAACAAACTGACACGGCGTGGCCTGCGATTCGCCGTCCAGCTTTCGCAGGAAGTGCACGCTCTGCACATACTCACGCAGGACACGACGATTTGCGAACTAACTCCCATGTGGGAGGAACTCGTATCCGGTCCGGCTCGCGACGCCGGTATACCGCCCCCGCGGCTAGTTCTACTCAAATCAACGTATCGGCAGTTCTTCATGCCGCTCATCGAATATGTCGAGAAGTTGCGCGACGACAACCCGGACCGCGACATCGTCGTGATCGTGCCCGATCTCGTGGTGCGACACTGGTATCAAGCAGTTCTCCACAATAATCGTGGCACTTTGCTACGCAGTTTGCTCCGTTTGCGCGGCGGGCCCCGCGTTGTAGTCGTAAACGTGCCGTACTATCTAAAGGATCCACATCCGACGAAATAGACCTCCTCGGATCATGCTTGGAGGCACCGGGGATCTAGGGAGGAATTGTGATTTATGTGGTCGTAGCGGCACGGAGACACCAGCGACGCCTGCCCAACAATGAGACGGTTTCGAACACTCGCTCTTAGCGTGTGGCCTTGGATCCCTCGTTGGACAAGGCGTCCTGAAGCACCCGTAGGCCGTCGTCACAGGCCGCGGTTAGTGGCAGTTTCGTGCGCAGGGCGAGATCAAGTGAACGAACATTGCTGTTGCGGCGTGAGAGCAGGACAATTTGGTGCGATATCTCCTTGAACTGGTCGAGTTCCTTCTTGGCGAGAGCAGTTTGTTCAGCCGCTGTCGTATCAATGGGTTTTGACAGTTCGGCAACGGCATCGTCAGCCGTGACCTGTAGTCTATCCAAATCTCTCTCGATGCGCGTCATCGCTGCATCCTCGCGTTCAGCGATATGCGGACCGTGAAGTGCCTGGATCTCACGCACGGCCAACATCGCCTTGGCGACAAGCCCATCGACGCGGCAACGGTCCTTTGACGCCACAGTGCCCGCAATGGATTCGAGTGAATTCTGAAAACGATTGGCGACTTCTCGCAATGGTCCGAAGGAAAGGCGCTGCGCCTTAAGATTCGTGTTCTCGACGGCGAGCCCAAGAATGTTGCGATCTAGACTTAGGTATTCCGAGAAGTGATTATTGAACTCTTCGAGTAACCGAATCTCCTTTGGCAATTGACGACTGCGCAGCAGGCCGGCCAGCGCCACGACGTCATTCTCGATGCGCTTCGAGGTTTGCTCGGCATCGCGAGCGAAGGCAATGGAGGCTTCGTCCGTGTCCGCCATGACCGCACGATTGGACGCGTCCGCGGCCTTGTTGAATTGCACGCGTAGATTCGCTATAAGCTGTCTTGATTGCTCGAGCTCCATAAAGACGGACTTATCGCCCTTGCAACCTGAGCCCAATGCTAAGCCGATGAGGGCGACAATGAAGGCGAGGAACCATCCCTTCCACGGTACCGAAACAAATTCTGCCGGAGATCTCACGCCCGGAAGATATCACGCCGCACAGGTCCTGTTGACACACCGGCCACGAGGCCTCGCTCAGGGGCCAGCCAGTGCCCGCCCCGAAGGAGACCATGAGCTCGTAGACACGTTGTTCGGCAGCTCCCATCGAACGACACCGGTCTTGACAAGCTGCAGGCCGGGTGCCACGAAATGGGCGCGGATGCCGAAGACTCGATAGCCTGGTTCGCATCGAGCTTGTAGTCTCGACCGCTTGGGCGTGCTTTGCCTATCAACATGAGCTAGCGTGGGCACAGGCTGCCAACGTCGATGTGACGCCCCCTACCGTCCTAACGCACGTCGACGCTGAGTATCCGCCTTCGGGGCGATGGTCACGCTGAGCAAGTATTTTTGCGCGGCTTCGACGCGCGTGAAGGGCAGGATATCGACTTTTCCGTGGGTGGAGTGCCCATTAATGAAGTCGGCAACCTTCACGGCAATGGCTACGCCGATACCCATTTTATCATCCCGGAGCTCGTTGAAACCTTTCGCGTTCTTGAAGGACCATTTGACCCACGACAGGGCAACTTCGCGGTCGCCGGAAGCGCCAACTACGAACTCGGGCTTGCCGATCGCGGGACCACCGTCAAAGGCACATTCAATGCTCTTCCTTGGCGTGATTGCGTGAAGTTAGACGTCAATCCACCTGATAACGGTACCATGCACTTCGCCGACGCCGCAGGAGCAACACTGCATAATTACGCCGAGTACATGACGTACGACCAGCGTACGCAGGGGCACCTCAACAGCGACGGACTATGTTTTGTAAAGTCGAATAATTAACTATCCCCGACCTCGCGATGCTGGCGGCCACGGCAGACTTCGTCGGGCTCCAGCGTCTAACATTGCAGACCCGACCCGCTTCAACCAACCATCAGCGAGATTGCGTCCTTGGGCAAGTTGTCGACCGCTGACAGTATAGCTAGCTTGATGAGGCGCCGACGCGATGGTTCAATTGGCAACTCCGAGAGCTCTGTAACTTCGAAGCGACCCTTTACCCGACCGTTCTGCGTCGTAATCCGTGACCCAACGATTTGAATACTTTCATTGAATAGCGATTGGCAAATGCCAAACATAAGGCCAGTTTTGTCCGCGCTTTCGATCTCCAAAGTTGTGAATCTGCCATCGACATCTTCCAGAAAACGCACCAGGGTACCTGTCGCTGCTGGCGTTCTGCTGCCAACGGGGGCAGGGGGCAATTGCTCACTTGGAGCGCGTTGCAGCATATTGCTCAATGTGTCGCGGATCTTCCGAATGTCGCCCGGTATGAGAGCAATGGCGTCGAGCGGCGGCTGCCGGCGCACCCAAAACAGGTCAACGGCTTCGTCCAATCCGTCACCCGTCTGCCGCGTAAAAACTTCGGCGGCGATAATGTCAAGCCCACAGGTCACGAAGGCCCACGTTGTGATGGCCAACAGCCCCGGACGATCAGGGGCAACAACACACAGTGCCGTCTGGCTTCGCCCAAGCGCATTGAATAATCCTAGATTGACCGCTCGAGTGCCTCGCGCCCGTGATGTCCGCGCATGCTGCTCGATAGCGGCGGCATCAAACGTCTGAATGTATCTTGCGGGCATCGTTTCGACGAACGCCTCGATATCTCGGGAATTTGACATTTCACACTCCAAGATGCACCCTCGCACGTTTCAGACAGGTGTTCGTTACGTAAAATGCCGGCGACCAATAACTTTCCGGCCACCACTGTGTCGGTTGCGGTCCAACCCTCGGTCCTATTCAAGTTGGTTGAATTGGCTGAGCGTAAAGAAATAGTCAGGAAATCCAAAACCGAGTCGGGCCAAGGAGTGACTCGTCGGTAACACAGGCAAACGCGGGTGCGCCGCGAGTTCCCTAACACTAGCCCCGATGTCTGTCTGGGTCGCGCGTCCCGTGGGAGCAAAGTCGCTTCACGAGCGAAACACCAGTGCAACGGTACGAACCGGCGTAGTCCTAACAGCGCGTAAGTTCCGACTGCTGGCTTAATTCTCTTGTACCGCGGCCGTATCGGCACGAGTGGACGTATGTCCCCAAGTAACCGTAGTCAACGGGATCACAATGGGCAAACTCCTTGCCCGGTCCCGCCGCCAGTGGGCGAGCCACCATTGCGCAATTGTTGCGCGCAGTGGTGGGCGTCTGTGAAGGTTGACAAACGGTTCGACAAAATTTTCTTGGCTGATTTCAGTGAAAGCAAGAATTCAAATGACACAAGCTCAGGCAACCTCCGGCGTGTTCGCGTCCCTGGATTCAATTGAACACGTTTGCCTTATGTATCGAACACCGACCGAACAGTTTGGAGCGGTCATTCCGTGGTTTCGTTCTGCAATAGAAAGAGGGGAACGCTGTGTCTACATTGCAGATGGCGATTCCATAAGCGAAATTCGGCTAATGTTAAATTCTCAAGGAATCACCGTTGATACAGCCTTGGAAGCGGGCGTCATGCTGATGAACACCAGCTCGGACCCGTACATCCGTCGAATCGGTTTTGATATGAACGCCCTATTTACTTATGTGGACGCTCTGTGTGTCGATGTGATGCAACGGGGAAACGGCGGCATTTGCCTTGCTCGGGAGATGACTTGGTCGTTGGTTGACCGTCTGAGTATCCAGAATTTCATGGAGTCTGAGGAAAAGCTCAACAGAATTCCAATCCCTCGATTGCGGCTAATGTGTCAATTCAACGACAATCGATTCGGGCCCGAGATATTTGATGAAATAGTTCGGTTGCACCCGACCGTGATCTTCAATGGACAAGTCAGCAGCAACTCCCAATATGCAACGGCGTGAGGGCTAATCGGGTGAGACTGACCGGACTCTCTGCGCTAGCTGATAGCCTGTAAGTTTGGGTATATCGTCTCGGTCGAATGAACTTTTGGAGAGAATGCGCGCCGAATACGCAACGAATTGTCCGCCGCGACGGCTTCCAGACTTTGACAAACATTATACCTAGCGCGCCAATAATTTTACGTAATTTTGACAAGCGGGGCCGCATACTAAGAGTGCGAAGACTAGTTCCAGCCAATTGAAAGGCACCGCGACATGACGCAAGCCGCCCACTGCACTTGGGAACAAACCTCGAACGAAAAGTTTCCCAGTGCGGCACCAAACGCTGCCCCTTCTCGCCGATTCGAAGTACTCGGTACGCGTGAAAATGGCACTGCGAGCCGTGTGCAAAAGCTGGGACCTTGCCCTGGGCTTACGTACTCGACTCCGTTGGTCGTGAATCGCAGAATATGCATTTTCCGTCGCAGCCAGTCTGCCACTCCTGAACGGCCCGGCGTTGCTGTTCCGAAGACTCATTCAGAGTTCGGAGAGAAGCGCCGGAGTGCCAAGTTCATCGGGTGGTTTGAGTTTCAGGTGGGGCCCTATGTTATCTCGCTGAATAGTCTTGTGTTGAGTGACGGGAACGTTTCGTAGCGATTTGATTCAAGCTGAGTATCCATGGAAAAACGCATACGTAATCTTGACAATGGCGTGCACAGGCTTGAGCACATTTTGACTTAGCCCACCCCAGATTCTCGTAAGGCAGGCATTCGATATCGATGCCGCAAACATCATTGAGTTTATGAACGAGTGTATGCTCGGAGGAATCGCCATCATGAAAAACATCATTAGTCTGTCGGTTTTCGGAATCATTTGCATCGCAACTACCACCGCCTTCGCGGGCCCACCCGCCCGCGGCACAGCAGAAAGTATGGAAGGCGCTCGCTGGCCGCTCGCGTGCGTTATCAACGTCGCGCCGCAATTGACGCGTGCCTCATTGTACGGAACGTCCGTCCCGCGCTGTTATAAAGAAACGGCTATGGCCCCACGCTGGGGCAGTTCACCCGCTGGATGTAAACAGGTGACACAGGTTGCCTGCAAATAGCGGAAAAAGGTCGACTCAGACCAGACCCAAATCGGCTAACGAGGGCTTGCCGGTCTTGCATGCGGCAAGCCCGATCCGGGTTCGTCAGTGATCGCTTGTTGAAGCGCTGCCAAGGTTTCCTGACAGAGCAGCATTACCCTGCGCTTTTGGGTCAAGGAAATGGAAAGAGAGCGCACGTTGGTGTTCTCACGCGACAGCGCTAGGATTTGGGTCTTGACGGCGCCATACCGCTGGTACGCGGAGGCAGCGGTTCGGAAGTCGGGATCACCGCCGAGCTTTGGGAGCGCGGCCAATCCGTCCAAGTCCTTTTGTACTTCGCGCGCCTGAGCGTTCATGAGCGCTTCCAGATCATCCATTTTCTTATCGCTCTCCTCAGCGATGTGGGGCGCGAGCAGGACCTGAATCCTAAGTGCAGCGTTCTGCGCCCCTAGTGCGAGAAGCGCAACATTTCGTGATTCAGGCCAGGTAGCGCTTCTTGCCACGATGTTGGAAAGCGCCGTATTCATCTCGCCGATCGATTGTTCGGCAAGGCCGAAGGATAGAGCGTTTGCCTTGAGGTTGGTGTTCCTGACCGCCAAAGCGAGCAATTCGCTGTCGACGCGTTGGAACTCCCCAAAGAATTCAGAGAATTGTGCGAAAAGATCCAACTCACGCGCGGTGCCACCCTGCTTTAGCAGCCGCTGCAGCTCCAGGCGCAAGCGGTCGGCCTGCGTTGTCGCTGCACGCGCTTGGTCCGCATAGCCTTGGGAGTCCTCGTCCGTGACAGCCAAGACGGCGCTCTTTTCGGCTTCCGACGCCGATGCCAGTGCGAGGCGCGTTCCGTTAGCCAATTCAAGGCGCTCCGTCTGAAACGCGGCCCGGGCCACAGCCTTTCCGTACTGGTTGAAGCGCACTACTCCCACGACAACGACGAGAAAGAGTGCGGCGCCAACTATGATCCAGAGATAATCTCGTATGCGAAATCTGGTCATCTCGATTCCTTACTACTAATAACCCCGAGCTGATTCTGCATATCAAGAAACGGCATCGGCATTTGCCTGCACTACCTCGTCCCGTCTCGAGGAAACTGGACCTGCTTGCCGCCGCTTGTTTGACAAGCGCCCATCCTGCACGGACAAGCCGGCCAATACATATCAAGAAATCGTCAAGATTCCGCCGAGAGAGCAGGTCCGCGTAATGGGCCGGTTCAGGGGACGGTCCGTCTCCCGACCGCTTGGCGCACCTGTTCGACTGCATTGAGGTAATCAGCGATTGCCTGCCGGTAGGCGAGCTGCGTCTGGCGATAGCTGCGCTCAGAGTCGAGAAAATCGAGCAGGCTCGCCGCGCCTCGTTCATACGAGTATTGGCTGACTTCACGACTTTTCAACGATACCTCTAGGTATCCCGATTCGAAGTACTGCATGATGCGCTCGCTCGCGCGCAGGCCATCGTAAGCGCGTTTCACGTCCGTCATTACTTGCCCAAGCGCCTCGGCCTGCTGCTCCTGCGCTTGGTTGATGGCATGGTAAGACTTGGCGACCTCACCTTGATTGCGATCGAAGATGGGGAGAGGAATACTCAGTCCGACTGCCGCGGCGTGTATACCTCCGGAAAATAGCCAATCAACCGAAGCCGTGAGATTGGGAACTCCGTTCGCCTTGGCGAGCGCGTGCTGACTGTTTGCCGCCGTTAGGCTTTGGGCCGCAGCGCGCAGGTCAGGTCGATTCTGTAAGGCCTGCCTCTCCAACGCCTCGAGGCTTACCGTGACCGGCTTATATTCGAAGTCACCTTGTACGTCGTAGTCGGCTGCGACGGACTCGTAACCCAACGATTGTCGTAGGTCAACCAACGCCTGAGCCTTGTCGAGTTCCGCCTGTTTGACGTCGGTCTCGAACTGTAGCAGCTCTAACTTAATTTTTAGGTAATCATTCTCGCTGATGCCGCCAGATTGGAAGCGAATCGCGGAGATGTCCACTGCCTTCTGAAAGCTCTCTAGGTTTGCCTTCGCGAGTTCAAGCGTTGATTCCGCGAGCTGAACGGCGATGAATTGAGACCCGACCTGGAAAGTGAGGTCGCGTTCGCTTTGATTTACTTGAGAGCGGGTCACCGCGGTCGCATCCTTGGCTGCCCGCATCCGGCGGCCTCGCCTCCCAAGCTCGAACTCGTAGCTGAGGCCCACGTCTACCTGGGACGAGTCGCGAATATTCGCGCCGTAGCCCTCCGGGGGCTTTGGATAGAGTGGCAAGTTGCCCCAGGTCGTAGAAAGCGTGGGGTTGGGTCGAAGAGCTGCGGTGACTTCGTCGGCTTCACTTTGCGGTATTGTCGTTCGAGTCGCCCGCAGGTTGTGATTGTGCTGTAGCGCTATCTGGACGGCTTCGTCGAGCGTGACTTTTGTTGCTCCAGGAACTGGCTCGGCCAGTGCCGAAGGGGCAACCAGCAACACAATCGAGATCGAAAGCACGATCCACGCGATGAAGTTTGAACGACGAATTACAAGTAAAGACAGGGCGATCATGTGGTGAGCTCCGGTTTGGGAAGCACGTCCCCTTCTCGAGCAACCCAGACGTACAAGGTAGGCAACAAAACACGACTC
>PMCK01000405.1 GCA_003154095.1 Myxococcales bacterium
ATGTCACCGCGAGCCGACGGACGTCCGTGCGGTTGTAGTCGCGAGTGCGAGCTGCAGGCCGACGCTGCAGCGATCGGGAGAAGCAAAAGACACTGGCCTAGTAGATTGCGAATCTGCCGCCTGACAACCTAAGGCTACGTGCGACGCGCGTGTTGCTATGACTGAGCTCAACCAATGCTTCGGCCTTCCAAGCGCACTAGTTGATAATTGTATCTATTTGCGACCCGCAGCCCGCTGCAACGTCGATGTAAGCCCCAGCATCGGCCTGCACAGTGGCACAGGTTTGCGAGCAAAGAACGATGTGGTTGCTCGCATCGAATTGCCAACCCACAGTGCAATCGCCGGCGGTATCTTGGTAGAGTAGGACGCTTCCTGTCGTAAGATGGGCGATCACGTTGATGAGCGTCAATTCCAATGTCTGGCCAGCGGGTGGAACCGGTATGTTGTACGTGCAGGTGGCAATTTGATTCGTCACTTGGGCAAGCCCGTTGCGCAGGGCTGCGCTGAAGTCTGGAGCCGTTGTCATATCCATGTGGCAATAGTTGGGGCCTGCCACTTGGCAACCCGCCAATGCCGTTTGGCCGTACACGGCCGCTTGCGATAGCCACGCGCGACCAGTCTCGCTGCCGGGTGAGCCAATGACAAACGTCTTGACGCCGTTGTTGGTCCAGGCTGCCTGGACTGCATCAACGACAGGCTGCGGGTCAACGTCCGATATGTTGCCGTTGGGATTCGAACAACCTGGGGCAATGGTGGGCTGACCATCCGTAATCAGCAGCTGATAGGGCGCCCCGGGAAGTTGCGCTGCGGCCGCTGACAGCGTGCTATTCTGCAATGCATAAGTGTACGCATCGTAAGTGGGCGTGCCCTGGGCGAGTTGCGCGGCTTGAAACGCTTGACGAATGAGATTGCGTTGAGAGTTGCCCGTACCATCCAATCCCAATTGCGCCATCGGGATCATTGCGTCCGTTCTGAGACATGCGGCGAGGGATTGCTGGGCAACGGTTGGGGTGGATTGTACGTTTGGATAAAAGAGCAAACCCACGCCAGTGGTTGCCGAAAGACCTGGGTACGTGGCCGTGCCGTCCCCGGGTATTGCCTGAACGAGTGCACTCTCGGTGACTTGCCACTTAGTTTGATTGGTCCCGGGTGCGGTTTGATTCATTGAACTGCTGATGTCGACAACCAACTGCAGTTTTGCAGGTACGCCTTCCAGTTCCCCATTCCACCCCGCGCAAGCCGCATTTTTGATTTCGTCCACTTGCGTAGGCGTTATCGGTACCTCACCGCCTTCGGGTCGACCAGTAGAAGTAATCGTATTATTGTTGGCATTTGGATTGAAGGCAGGATTGTTGGAGGTGTCTTCATTACCGTCCTTCGACGAACAAGCAGCAACCCATGGCGCGACGGTGAGCATTGGAACAAGAATTGATAGATTCTTCAACATGGTGAGTTCTCCCCGAACACTGCTAGTCCATCCTCGTGCGCCTCGATTTCGTGCGATGTGTGAGAGCGCACATGCGGTTGCATGTTTCGTTCCGCGTGCCGCAACGTCCCAGATCAGAACCTCCGACAGCCACTGCGGACACGATTATCGAGCGTTTGAAATTCATGCCAATATGCACGACCCGGCAAAGCGTAGTGTTGCGTGAATGATAAATCAGCTCAGTTAAGTTGAGCGGCCGTCGGGCCGAAGCCGAGCGTTGCCGAAGCCAATGCGTGCGTTCATAAGGTAGTCGTGGACGGTTGCGGCCACCACTTTGATGAGCTGCAGTGCTGGCGCAATGGATTGCTTAGCCGCGCGCGGGATTCAGCAGTTTGTACAGCTTGCCGTAAAAAAGAGAACGTATTGTGGACCAGCGATGTCCACATAGCTGACCCCTATTTGAGTAATGGGTCCGACCTTGGCTCGCAAGGTGCGGAACAGCCCCGTCTTCATGGTCAGCGTCACGGCATCATACGTTGACGGACCCGAGCTCGCTCCAGGAGCATCCAGGCCGTAGTAGGGCTCCCTGGCAGCGATGCACGTGGTGCCCAGCTCGTTTGGATCCTGCCAAGCGATTGGGGTGAACATGGAACCTTGGCCCTCGATCAAAGGCGACTGCAATATGAGCAGGCGATTTCGAGTCGTCGAGCTGACATAGGCCGTGTACTGGGAACCCGCGGTGGCAAAAGCGTAGATGCCCGTCTCAGCCGAATTCCCAAACGCTGTGGCACCGCCCCAATAGATGGAACTCATGACCAGTAGCTGATTGAGGGCGTCGGATTGGGTGGTGACCTTGAGCGGGCCGCAATTGACCGCGTAACCCGGCATTTGCGTTGCGTCGGAGCTGACTCTGACAATGACCGTACAGCTCGCGCCGTTCAATCGATCGGCAAATGACGTACTGCCCGCAATGCAATTTGCGGGAAGCTCGTAACACTCGTGGGTGCCCATGTCGACGCACTCCCAACGCCCGTCGACGCAACGACATGTATTCGTGCTCACATTCATGTCGCAGTACTCGTTGACTGCGCAATCGTGATCCCATGAGCAGTAATGGTAGCGGTAGCCCGTACCAGCGCAGGCTTGGGAGCCGCCGGTACTTGCGTCGCCGCCCGCGGCCGAAGTGCCACCGGAGGCGCGCGTGCCACCCGTTGTCGCAAAGCTGGCTGAGGTTCCTCCCGTTGCTAGGTGGCCACCGGTTGCCGTTGCTCCGCCCGTCGCGGCAAAACCGCCGATCGCCGTGACACCGCCGGTTGCGATGACTCCGCCCGTTGCGGCATGGCCGCCGGTCATCGTGGTGCCGCCGGTCGCGACGAACCCGCCCGTCGCTTGGTTGCCACCGGTTGCCATGACCCCACCGGTCGCGACGTAGCCACCGACGGCGGCATGGCCGCCAGTCGCGACGACTCCGCCCGTCGCTTGGTTGCCACCAGTCGCCGCTACTCCTGCTGTTGCTGCGTGTCCACCGGTTGCGATGGCTCCGCCCGTTGCTTGGGCGCCGCCGATCCCTTGAAAGGCCCCGGTTGCGCTGTTGTTTCCCCCCGCCGCGTTGCTGGAACCCTCGACGGTTCCCCCGCAGCCGAATGCTGCGGCGCTCATCAATCCAACTACCAAGTGGGGGCGTATATTCGCAAGGGACATCATGGCTAAAACCACCTTGCTGCCGCTGCTGTGCGACGCTGGCATTTCGCGACGGTTCAGTGACGCAGCAACATAAGGAACTCCTACAGTCTACAGCAATCGATTCTCGTGTAAAGTCGTGCCCCGGACCGCTC
>PMCK01000701.1 GCA_003154095.1 Myxococcales bacterium
ATGTCGCCCATCAAGGGCACGACTCTTCCCACAAGAGCAGCGGAAAGTCGATAGGCATTACAATGGCCATTCTGGGCGTGATGCTGGCTTTTTCAGCTGCCATGGTGGGCTCGCAACGCACCGAGCTCGTAAAAACCATGGTGCTGCAATCAAGTAAGTGGGGCCTATACCAATCCGAAACCACAAAGTTTAGGGTCATCGAAGCCGATCTCGAGATGCTCAAGAGTCTTACGCCCACCAAGGCCGAGATAGCAAAAATGGAAACCACCTTGCGCGAAAAACGTCGCGCATCAGGCAAGTCGGATGACGAAGACACGGCGGAAATCAAAGAGCTCATTGCTTCGGCTACCGAAGATATGGCGCAGCTCGTCACACCGGATCCGAGCGAGGTTACACGGTTCAAGAAGATCGCACAGGAGTACGCGCGCGATGTAAAAGAAGCCAAGGAAGACGCCGAGGCTTATGACGGCGCGATTGAGGTCCACCAACAAGGAGCGGAATGGTACGAGTGGGCACAGCTAGCGGCGGAGGTAGGAATCGTAGTCGCGTCGATCGCCCTATTGCTCGCCAGTCGCGTCATTTGGATCATTTCAGTGTGTCTCGGAATCGTTTGCGGAGGCACTTTGGGTCTCACGATTTTTCATGTTCGAACAGCGGAAGCGGCAGCCGAGCAAAAAATACGAGCGGCATCGGAAAATATCCAAAAGATCGAGGCGGACGATGAGACCGCTGACGAAACGGCGCCTACGAAGCCTGATTCGAAGGGATCACCTAAACTGGAAAAGTAGGCATGCCAGGGGCCCAGTGTCCCAGGCACGAATTCATCCTCGCAAATTCGGTACAATTGCCGGCGACTACGGTTGGCGCTTCCCGCGCAGGTTCCAGTGCTGCTGCAAGTCCCCCCAAGTACGCGTCGCGATTCGCCTTTGGCCCTGAGTGGCGGATTGTAGTCGGTCACACAGTGCAGAGATCCAATTTGTTCGACTTTGCGATACTCTCTTCGGCATGCGCCAAAAGACGTTACTCGCATCGTTAGTAACTCTCACGTTCATGTGCGGCTTCGTGTTTGCCACATTGGCGGGAGTCTTCATCGCTTCGCAACAGGTGTCGCTCGGCATTGGTCTATTGCTCGGGGTTGCCGCAACTGTGCTCTGGTCGCTCATCATGTGGCTCGTGTCGCCGTGGATCATGGATTTGATGCAATCCTGGGTCTATTCTGCAAGGAAGTATTCGCTGGACACCTTGCGCCAAGAGCGACCGAAAGTGGCGGAGTTCATTGCGAGTGTTTGCCAGCGACACCGCATTAGAGTACCGCGACTCAAGATCATCGACGATGGGACGCCGCAGGCCTACTGCTACGGGAGCACAGCGAATAGCGCTCGCTTGGTCACGACTCGGGGACTCGTCGACACGCTTGACGATGAGGAGCTAAAGGCAGTCTACGCGCACGAACTGGGTCACATCGTTCACCGTGACTTCATCGTGATGACGATTGCGGCCACATTGCTCAGTGTTCTGTGGACGATATACGTGATTGCCAGAAATATCAGGGGCAAGAACAATTCACGCCCTGCCTACCCGATTGCACTAGCAGCACTAGTTTTCTACTGGATCTCCCAATATCTGTTACTTTACCTTTCCCGAACTAGGGAGTACTATGCTGATGCGTTTTCCGGTGAAGAGACCGGTAACCCGAATGCGTTGTCCTTGGCATTGATTAAGATCGCCTATGGCNNGATGCGGAATCTGCAACCAATGCCGCCCCGGGTCAGCCTGCATACGCGGGCGCCTACGGGGCAGCGAGCGCAGCCGCTAACCCGTACGCCGTAAGACATGCGCCCGCCACGAGTGTCACACTGGAGGGCGTGCGTCGCATCGAGAAGGTAATGCTCTTCGATCTTTACAATCCCTGGGCCAAGGTAACGGAGCTCTCCGCTACCCACCCGCTCACTGGTAAGCGCATCCATGCAATGGGCGCGCAGGCCATGTCGCTCGGGCAGCGACCACTGCTCAGTTTCGAGCAAACCGACGCTCTGGGACACGCCCTCGATAAGCGACGTCTCTACGGCACATTCATGTTCGAATTAACCATCTATTTTCTGCCCCATATTTTGGGCATCGCATTTGCGGCCCCAGCGATCGCAAGTTTTGCGTTTTCGTACAACGTCCTGGGTGGATTCCTGGGGGGGCTGATCGTGGCAGGCATCGGCCTGGGCATGACCGTCAAGGGCTTTTATTCGTTCCCATCCCTCGGTAACCCCGCACAGACCACGGTGCTGGAGCTGATGAGCGATCCGTACGCTTCCCCTCTAAAAGGCCGCCCGGTGGTGCTTGACGGAACCGTCACTGGCCGCGCCGATGCGGGCAACAAGATCGGCGAAGATTTCACATTACTCGACGTTTCGGGGGGACTCATGATGATCAATTATGAGTCGCCCTTCGGCAAATTAGGGAACTATTGGTTCGCACTTCGGCGAGTCGGCAAGCTCATGAACCAGCGTGTGCGAGTGCTCGGTTGGTTTCGCCGGAGCATATCGCAGCAAGTGGATTTGAAGAATTTGCAGACAGCCGACGGCCAGCAGGTAACATCCTACACTGGCTTCTGGGGTAAGGCCGGCGGTATCTTCGTAATGCTGCTTGGCGTGCTGCTCGCCGTAATCGGTGCCGCCGCCGCGTCATGACGCGGCGGTCCGGTACCTAAATCTCGAAAACCATTCCCACGCTCGATCGAGCACCCCCCGGGAATTAGTTCGCTCAAGCGACTGCGTCTTTGATCGACTTGATGGGGCGAGCCTTGACAGCTTTGCTGGCAGGCTTTGCCGCAAAGGTTGTGGGTTCTTTGGTGAATGGGTTGATACCCTTGCGAGCAGGACGCGCGGGCTTCTTCACCACTACGAACTTCGCAAAACCGGGTAGCAAGAACACGCCGTTCTTCTTTAGCTCTTTGTGCCCGATCTCGGTGAGAGTCTCAATTACGGCCTTCACGTCTTTGCGCGAGGCGCTTTCGCCAATACTGTCGACGATCGCTTGGATCAGACCGCTCTTGGTAAGCTTCTTCGATGCTTTTGACTTCTGCTTTGCCATTGGGGAACTCCTACTTCTGAAACGAGAATCGACAAAGAGCATTGATTGAGCGGAAAATCCAGCCCAAAAACGATCGAGATTGAACAATGTCTTACCGGCCGTTGGGACGTAACCTCATTCATCAGTCCGCCTCGCACCTCTCCGAAGCGAGACTTTGCTCGATGACGGCGCTCATTCGACCCATCCGCAACCAGCCCAAATTGCGGCATAAATGGCTGATTTTCCGATCGAGCAGTGACTGATGGAGTTGCTCGGGGGTGGCCGCATGAAGTTTGAATAATGGGACAATTTGCACCCGAGTGCCGCAACAACCCCAAAGTCTAAAAAGTGAGTGTCCGGGGCGGGATAAGCGGCGAGTGGCCACCGCAGGGGCTCAACTAGCGGCCTCGCTTCGGATGCCAATCGCATGCCTGGCGTGAATGGTGAAGCGCCGGGGCATTCACACGCATGTTGCCACTCGACCTAACGAATCGTGGCACACAGTGGCCCAATTGCATCGGCTGTTTTGCGCTATTTTTGGCGCCGCTGGCGCGGGCGGAGCTGCGCAAACCGGCGGCATGCCGGGAGTCCGGGCACCGGTGGGACGATAAGTGTCGACCCGCGTTGTCCCGAAAAGGTTCCCGCCACGACCACTTGCGACCCCACCACCTGCGATCCGGTCACCTGTGATCCAAACGGCCTTAGCTGTTCGTACAATTACTTTACGGGCTGCCTGTGCCTTCCGGGTTCATCGTATACCTGCACGCAGGTCGATCCCAATTGCACCAGCGCAACAATGGCGAGCGGCGCGCCCGCGGCAATACCAGCTGGCGGAGCCGCTGGGGTCGCTGCGCCGCCGAATCGCGTGTGCACCTGCACAAATAGTACATGGTCGTGTTTGAATTAGCGTGTTTGAGCTGCGGTGGTAACCTTCGCGCGTGAACATCGAACCCATTCCCTGCCTGTCGGACAATTTCGCGTATCTACTCTGGCAAGACGGGTCGAGTGAGGCTCTGGTCGTGGATCCAAGCGAATGCGTGCCCGTGCAACGCGTGCTCGATGAAAAAAAACTGCGGCTCGCGGGGATACTATGCACGCATCACCACTGGGATCATGTCGGTGGTGTCCAGGAACTCTGTAGCGCAGAACCGGGGATTCCCGTTTATGCCTCGGACTACGACGTGCAGCGAATCCAAGGCGTAACCCAGGGACTCGGTCATCGTGGAACCTTCGACTGCCTCGGCTTTCACTTCGACTGCATCAAAGTGCCAGGGCATACGCTGGGCGCACTTGCATATTGCGTCGGGGATGCGGTTTTCACGGGCGACACGCTATTTGGCGCGGGCTGCGGTCGACTATTCGAAGGCACGCCGGCTCAAATGCACGCTTCACTGATGACGCTCGCTTCGCTGCCNNCGTGCCGCCGTGCCCAAAAATAGTTGCACGACACCTAGCACCATCGAAGAAGAACGCGCCACCAATCCGTTCTTGCGCTGTGCCGAGCCAAGCGTTAGATCCACACTCGGACCCCAATTCGCGGAGGCTGACGAAATCGAAGTGTTTACAGAGGTGCGAAAGCGCAAGGACTCATTTCGCGCATGAATTTCAAGCACCGTCCCAGGGTGCGAGGAGCCCTGTTTCTTCTACTTCTGACCGGTTGTGCCACTCATCGCTGTGACGGCAATGATGATGTCACGGCGGCGCGTGCCAGTTGGGCCATACCGAAGGCTACCAGCGCCCCACTATTGGCACCATCACCATCGAGTGACGGCGAACCAGCACACGCTCTCAAGCAGGGCACTGAAGAGCTCACCTGGACATTCGATCAAACCGCATTGGGCAGAATCGATGTTGTCATCGTATTGCCCGATCGACATCCAGGCGAACGTTTCCCGCTGTTGATTGCGCTGCACGGCCGTGGAGAGGCCATGAAAGGACCTGTGCGCGGCGCGCGGGGCTGGGTCGATGACTACGCCCTCGGACGCGCGATTCGGCGCTTGAGTATGCCGCCGCTGACGTCCGGTGACTTCGAAGAAATCGTCGATAAGAGGCGACTCAATTCGATCAATGACATGCTTCAATCGCAGCCTTATGCGGGTCTGGTCGTGCTATGCCCGTACACACCGGACATGCTCACCGGTGAGCGGCCCTTCGAGCGCGCCATACCCTATGCGCGATTCTTGGCTGAAACATTGATCCCGCGGGCGCGCCGCGAGCTGCCCGTACTCAACTCAGCGCAGGCCACCGGCATCGATGGTGTCAGCTTGGGTGGGAGGGTTTCACTGCTGGCGGGCCTCTACCAACCAGAGTCATTTGGAGCCGTCGCAACGCTGCAGGCTGCGTTCGATTCAAGTGATGCATCGCGCCTTGTGACACTCGGATCGGCGGCCCTAAAGGTGAATCCCGAACTCAAGTTTCGATTTCTGTCCAGTGATGGCGACTACTTCCTCGCCGCCAACCGCGCGATTGATTCGGCCTTCTCGCAATCGCATATCGAGCACGAATTTCTCGTTGTGCCTGGCCCGCATGACTACATTTTCAATCGAGGCCCGGGAGCAATCGAGATGCTCCTCTATCACGACCGTGCTTTGCGTGGCCGTCGGTGAAGGGCACGCCTGCCCTATTGTCCGGCCTAGAATGGCTCTGTTCTTTCGTATCGGCGTGGCCTCGACTACGATTGGAATCGAAAGCCTGGTGGAGACTTTCGGTTCGAGATTACCGAGCCTTGGCTGAGCTCTCATTACACTGAGAGTGATTTTTCCTTCGCTGCTGATAGGAAAACTCAGCCCACAGTGCCGCTAATGTTTCACTAGTACCTGTCGTGATCCCTCAACAATTCAGCCAATACCAGCAATTGAGCGCCCGTTTGTGGCTGGAACTGGAGGCCCAAGATCGTCCGCTCGTCGGGTTCGGAGCGGACCCAGGCCACCCGTACCGGCAGAGCAAAGGGCTCCCAGAGAAAGGGCGCCGTCAACGTAAGGCTAGCGAGGGCGCCCTCGGGGAACGGATCGCTGCAGCTCACCTGCGCCCCCCCCATGCCGAGGTCCAGAAGCAGGCAAGGGATGACCTCCTGGGATTCTTGGCCAGTTATTTGGGCCGCCAGGGTTACCCTGTGTCGCAGTTCGGCACGAAAATGGTCGAGTCCTGGCACGCCGACAGGGTACCACATGTGGAGCGGCACAAGGGGGCGTTACCGTGGTAGACCCAGGTCGCAAAATCAACTACTTGGGCATTACTGAACCTTCAATTACGATGGTGGCGGCACTTGCACCGACAATAAGAAGAGAGTCAACCAATGGCCGAAAATACGCGCAAAGATCCGCGGGCGAAAGTGCTGAGCATGACGGTCCGTTACAAGAGCGCGACGCTGGACGAATTCATTGAGCACCATTCACACGATGTCAGTCGTGGGGGCATGTACATCAAGACGCCCCAGCCGTTTCCACCCGGGACGTTGCTGAAGTTCGAAGTAAAGATCGCAGCTGATCAAAAAGTCATGCAAGGGGTCGGGCGCGTCGTATGGCGGCGAGAGGCCGACGAGGCATCGGCGGACCATCCAGCGGGGATGGGCGTCAAATTCATCAAGCTGGATACCGAGTCGAAGGACATCATCGACCAACTAGTCACCGCGCGAATGGGCGATATTTCGGCCTTCGACGAGGTCGAGCCCGAATCGGAGGCCGCGCTATCCGCAGCGACTTTCGAGGCAGCGCCCGGCAAAGTGGCGAAAGACGCCGGATCTGAAGGGTTTTTCCCCAAATCCGATGACTTTCCACAGCCCGCTCCCGAAGATCGCACGGTGATGAAGCAGGCTACGGAGTTACTTCAAGAAGCATTACGTGAGGTCGGCAGAGGGGCGACGGGTTCAACGCCACCCGATAAGTCCGGTTTAGAGGACGAAGTAATTCCCAAAGCGCCCAGGGTTGCATCCGTAACGCCATCACCTGCACGCGTTGGCGGGCATCTGGTGCCAAAGCCAGAATCGGAACTAACTCCGCGCATGCAGAAGACGCCTGCTCCTGCGACTACCGAATCGAAGCCAGAAGTGAAAACGGTTTCTGGTGCAAAGCAGGTTTCCAAGGCCGCTGCGAGTCCAATTGCGCACACGCCACCTCCAGCTCAAGTCAAGAAGTCACCAACGTCAGCCGCAACCGAATCTGAACCGGCATTGCCGGCTAACGCTGGCAAAGGGGTTGGCGGTTTCCAACCCGTAAAGCCGGAGAGCGTACCCAGCACCGTGAAAAAGCCTGGGCGCGAAGCGGCTCCCATGACCGTTCCGGCCAGTCCAATGGCGACCCGCCGGGTCGCCCAAGCGGATGCTGCACCGAAGATGTCAGGTGGTGCGGAAGATTACAAGATCCCGATGCGGCAGTCGGTTCCCGCAGAGCGGGGTACGAGAATTGGCATTATTCTGGCGGTGGTCGCAGTGGCCGCCGGCGCGTTCTTCTTTATGAGTCGCAAACCGGAGGCTGTGCCTCCGCCCGCCTCCGCACCCACCCCCTCGGTTTCGCAAAAGATCGAGTCTGCACCGGTAGTTCTCAACTTGACGGGCAAGGTTCCTGAAGCGGGACCCGCGCCGAGCGCGGCCGCGTCGGTCGAAGCGGCACCCGCTGCAGCATCGGCATCCGAAGCCCCCGTTGCTTCAGAAAAGCCCGCTCCCGCAGCCGAGGCACCCAAGGTCCAGACGGCCCCCAAAGTCAGACAAGTGGCCCCACGTCGGAGGAAGGCGGACGCTGGCGCGTCAGCTGCACCGTCGCCGGAGTCACCGGATGAGTTGTACCCGCCCACTGCACCGAAAACGGGCTCTGACACTACTGAATCAACGCCTTCGACCAATACAAAATCGAAGTCCAAGACTGCGCCTACACCAGCGCCAACGGTGACTGAAGAGTCCCCGCTCTGAATCACCGGCCCGACATTGGAGCCCGCCGGGGGATCGGACCGGACGATTGTGGCGCTTCGAGCAATAAGAGGGGCAATTGGCCGTATGTGCATTCGGCCATAATATGGTTTTCCCCGAGCCTCGGCTCCCTATTACAGCGGCAAGCAAAGTGAGCGGCAGCAATCCCGATCCCGATCCTCTCGTCGGTACGCTTCTAGCCGATCGCTACCGATTGTATTCGCTGCTCGGCGAGGGAGGCATGGGGCGCGTGTATTGGGGAGAGCATGTGCTCATGCGCAAACGCGTAGCCGTCAAGGTCCTGCACCGTGAGCTGACTCAAGTTCCAGAGGTGGTGGCTCGTTTCGAACGTGAGGCGATGGCAGCCGCCAATATCGATCACCCCAACATCGCGGCGGCGACGGATTTTGGCAAGTTGCCCGATGGCAGCGTGTTTCTGGTTCTCGAATACGTCCAAGGCAGATGCCTTCGCGAGCTCATCGACGAAGGCCCCCTATCCGTTGAACGCGCGCTAAACATTTCCAGGCAAATAGCCTCGGCCCTGGTCAGTGCACATGCGCTAGGAATCGTGCATCGCGATTTGAAACCTGAAAACGTGATGCTCGTGGACAAGAACGGGGATCCGGATTTCGTCAAAGTGCTTGACTTTGGTATTGCCAAAGTTCCAGTCAAGGACGTCTCCGAGCGGGGTTCGATTCGCCCCGCCAAGGTCATCACCCGCGTCGGCATGATATTTGGGACTCCGGAATACATGTCACCGGAACAGGCTCTCGGACAGAACGTCGACGGGCGTGCCGACCTCTATGCACTAGGGATAATTCTCTATGAGATGCTGTGTGGGCGCCGACCCTTTAGTGCAGAAAGCCCGGTTGGTATTCTGGGGCAACAACTGCAAGGTCCGCTTCCTACCTTCGCCAAGCGCGCGCCGCATGTGAAAGTGCCTTTTGTCTTGGAGCAACTGACTTTGCGACTGCTGGCGCCAACGGCTGCGTCGCGTTTTCAGAGTGCCGTCGAACTCACGCTTGCGTTCGAAACCATTCAGGCGCAGCTCACTCACAGCGTCATCGAGTCCAGAGGCCGTGCACCCATGGCGTCAGGTCCGCTCGGGCGAATTTCGAACCCCCAATTGTTCGAATCGGGGGCTTCGTCGAATGGGCACAACGTCATCGATTCAGCTTACCTTGTGCCGCTCGCAAACATGGACGATGTGCTGAACGCGTCGACGATGCCCGCGCCCGATTACGACAACAAGGCGACCAAGCGATCGCATGACACGCACCGCGATTTTACGAGTGCGCTGCATTCCGTGCACCACAACCGGCGACGCGCATTGATTTGGGGAATTGCCGGCACGCTGCTTTCACTCATCGTTGTGGGGTCGTGGCTCGCGCTGCGACCGGCAAAGCCTATTGCCAAGCCCGCCGCGTCGGCTACGGCTGCAGCCACGCGCCCCGAAGTACCACCGGCTCCGCGAGAGACCATTCAGACTGCCTCTGAAGCAAGAGTCGCGCAGGCGCGCGGCACAGGGCTCGCTGCACTTTCGGATTTGGCCAAGGAATACCCCAAGGACGACAAAATCTGGATCGAATTGGCTCGCGCTCAGCTTGCGGCCGGCAATGCATCAGCTGCTGTTGACGCAGCCGGCCGAGCTTTTGACGCGGACCAGGCGGCTGGAAAAGATGCCAAACTGGCGACCGTCCTCTGGAAGGCCGCGCAGAAACGCGAGTCCTCCGAAAAGACGCTCCAATTGCTCGAAGGCGGCTTCGGCGAACGCGGCATCGACATACTCTACGATTTAACGACAACAGCTGGAGTGCGTCGCGAATTGAAGAAAGCAGCGTCGGATGCGCTTTACACAATGGCAGCGCAAAACGCCGCATCCCCTGCTCTCAAGGTGCTCTTGGCCCTCGAACACGCCAAGACCTGCGAAGAAAAGCGGACGCTCCTGCCCAGCATCGAGCGCGACGCCGATGCCCGCGTGATACCGCTTTTGTCTGCCATGCATTCAAACGTGGGTTGCGGCAAACGCAAGCGGAGTGATTGCTACGCATGTCTCCGTAGTGGCCTGCAGCTCGAAAACACGATTGCCGCTGTGAAGAAGCGCGAAGGTTTGTAGTGGCCGGGCGCGGTGAAACGGGATGGCCGCGCTGAACCCTCGCGCCGGCGTGCGTTTCCGACTACACTAGCGGGCATGATCGTTGGCATACCCAAAGAAATCAAAGACCACGAATATCGAGCAGGCATGTTGCCCGTTGGAGTCGAGGAGCTCACGCATGCGGGGCATCGAGTCTTAGTCCAGAAAGACGCCGGGCTCGGCAGTGGCATTCGCGACAGCGACTACGAACGCGTCGGCGCCCAGCTCGTCGATCAAGCGACCGAGATATTCGCCACCGCAGAGCTCATTGTGAAGGTCAAGGAGCCTCAAGCATCGGAGATTGCGATGCTCCGCGAGGGCCAACTGATCTTTACCTACTTTCATTTTGCCGCAAGCGAAGCACTCACCCGGGGCGTATTGAACTCAGGTGCAACGGCGATTGCCTACGAAACCCTGCAGGATAAACGGGGTAACCTCTGCCTGCTGACGCCAATGAGCGAGGTAGCGGGGCGGATGAGTATCCAGCAAGGTGCAAAGTACCTCGAGCGACCCCAGGAAGGTCGCGGCATATTGCTCGGCGGCGTTCCAGGGGTAGAACCTGCGCATATTACAGTGCTCGGAGGCGGGGTTGTCGGAACGCAGGCTGCCAGAATTGCCGCCGGTTTTGGCGCTTCGGTCTGCGTGTTGGACACCAACCTCGAACGCCTGCGCTACCTGGACGACATCATGCCCCACAACGTGACAACGCTCTTCAGCGATCGGCACACAATTCTGGATCAGCTCACCAAGGCCGACTTGGTCGTCGGCGCAGTTCTCATCCGCGGAGCGAGAACGCCTCGGCTCGTGAAAAGAGAGGATCTCAAGGTGATGAAACCTCGCGCTGTGGTCGTGGATGTGGCGGTAGATCAGGGAGGCTGCTTCGAAACGACGCGGGCCACGACGCACGCCGAGCCGACTTACGTCATCGACGACGTTGTGCACTATGCTGTCGCCAACATGCCGGGTGCCGTCGGACGCACCAGTACGTATGCGCTATGCAACGCGACGCTTCCGTATGTGCTTTTTCTTGCGAATCAAGGGCTGACCAATGCGGCCCGCCAGAACTTGGACATCGTGAGCGCCGTCAACGTGCACCACGGCCAAGTGACTCACCCCGCCGTTGCGGAAACGTTTGGACTTCCCTACGTGCCATTTTTAGCATAGATCGCTTCTCGACAACCTGCGGCCAGGAACCGAGGGCCGCGGTGTGTAACTGCAACGCGCTTGTCCCGCCTGCGTTGCATCACCGTGGATCTGCGCAGCAGCGGAAGCCTTCGCAGTAGTAGAACGTGTTCTCGTCGTGGCTGACGGTGATGGGACGACAACGATTACGCGCGCCGCTAATCCAGTGCCCTCCCTTGAATGCCGACAAGTAGGGTTTGCCATGGGATGTCACATTCGTTGTCCACTCGTCAACGTTTCCTCCCATATCCATGACCCCATACGGAGACTTGCACCTCGGCATGGATCCGGAAGGAACGCGCCGCGACAGACGGTCGACCTCGGTTTGGATTTCGGTCGGGCTTGCCGTGCGACTTGCGAGAATTCCGTCATTCGGCTGTACCCAGAGGTGACCGATATTGCAAGCGGTGCTGTCGCGCGCCCAGCCGTAGGCATAAGGTAACCGCTCCGGACCTTCGCAAGCCAGTGTCCATTCATCATCCCCGCACAAGCGTTTGCTCTGGGCCTCACAGAGCCGCTTGGCCTCGTACCAGCTCACCATGACCGCGGGGATGGCGCCCGCCTGATTCGGATATTCGAATACGTCAATGCAGAAGTGCTTCGGTTCTTCCTTTTCCAAGCACTTGGCAAAGCCGGGCTGGTAGGCATCGCAGTAGTAGGGTTCCGGTTCATCCGTCTCTTCTTGCGTATGTGTCCGCCCACCCTTGATGCAGCGATGCATGAGATCCNNTCTTGATTCACGCCGCCATCCGCGGGTGGCTCGCCAGCTCTGGTCTGCAGGCTCGCGCCCGTTGCAGAGGGTCGAGGCATTGCAGCATCGGCTACTTCCGGGGCGGAGCTCACAGAACGGGTGCCTGGTGACCCGCCAAGTAGCACCTGCCTTTCACCCGCCTTGCCGTCATTTTGTTCGACGTCCTGAGCAATATCATTGAGATTGCAGCAAGTTAGAGCGGATCCGAGCCACACCCAAGAACTTGCCGTTAGCAATGGCCAACAATTTGCCGCGCGCTTCATCGAGGCGACCTCGATCTCCGTCGCATATGGCCCCAAAATAAGATGGCACCTGCTAGCAGCGAGGTCAGCGCTATGACTGCAAGGGAACTGCCCAGATTTCGCCACACCCGCAAGACCAAAACCGGTGACTCCTTGAACCCAAGAAATGCGTCTTGACCAGTCCATTCTGGGTCTAACGGCAGAAGCTCACGCCGACCGCCGATTGTGACGTCCGCTTTGGGTACGGTAACCGAAGACTCGGGTTCCGGGTCGCGAATCGAATTCAATTGAATCGTGTCGCTTCCCTCCTGCACCGGCTTCGCAGGCGAGAGTTCCACACGCGCCTGGCCGTGGCGCAGAATCACGCTGTCATTGACGACGTTGGCTCGGTCCATGGCCAATTGGTGAGTTCCAGATATCGCTGCCCAAGTTTGACTGCGATTGACTCGGAGTCGTTCGGAGATAGCTCCCACGCGCCGTTCGAGCCACGCCGTGATGGGCCGCCGCGAACCTGGTCGCCGTCCGCGAGCTTCGACGCGCAGCACGCGATAGGTCTCGCCGTGAACATCCGTGCCCTTAGCCGTAATTAGGAATTTCTCCTCGGGAGCGCGAACAACAAGCCACACGTACACCCCAAGCGCTAACACCCATCCCACGTGTAGAATCGCAAGAACCATTCGTGAACTGGAATTGGCAGAGAAATTCGCTCGATTCGAAACCGAGTCGTGAACACGAAGCATCGCGTGAACAATCCAAGCGAGCAGAGCAACAATCAATGTGCCTACCCAAATCGTGTGCCACCGAGGGGCTCTCCACCAGCCGCCCAAGTGGTGAAAGTAGAAATTCGGAACAAGGTTGAACAAAACACTTCCGACCCCACAGAGCGCAGCAGTCGCGAGTGCACACACAACACCCGTACGGGGCTGTGACAGCTGCGCGCGAGCCCGCTGAAGGATCATGGACAACATGAACGACGCTCACAGCTAAGCGCCTATTGAGAGAAATTGCCATTGGTATCGTGATTTGCGTCGAGCCACGAAGGTCCCGCATCGGTTGAATCACGATGCGTACAGGAATTGTGTCGACGTCACAGCTGACTAGCCACCGATACAGGCTGGTTGCAATTTCAGGGAGCTAGCTATAGCCTATTGATTCTGTTCGAATGTCAGGCTAACTTGTCGGGTTAACTGCGCAGGGTGTTGGGCGATGTTGCCCCAGGAATTGCGCAAGAATGATAGAGCGCATGGAAATCTCACGGAGCCGATTTATTCAACTCACTGCACTAATTGCTGCAGGGGGAACGCTGGCAGCGGCCTGCACTGTCAATAATATCAAAGATCAGTCGTCGCAAGGCGGTGCCGGCGGGTCGGTTTCTGCCGACACCGGTGGCGCCGGGGCTACGGGTCTGACAACCGGCGGCTCAACGGGCGCCACCAGTACTGCCACAGGTGGTGGCAGTAGCTTGGCCGGCTCCGTTGGAACCGGCGGCACGACGGGAAGTGTAGCAGGTTCGACCGGTAACTCGGGTGGAACGGCAGCAGGCACGGGCGGAACATCCAGCGTAAGTACACTCACGGCTACTGGGGGTGCCGGCGGCAACACAGCCGCAACCGGTGGCGCCAGTGCGATTGGCGGCAAATCGGGAACCGGGGGAGCCACTGGAACTGCCACTGCAGGGGCATCCGCAACGGGCGGCAGCTCGGCGGCAACCGGCGGCACTTCGGCGGCAACGGGTGGCTCGTCTTCGTTGCCCTGTGTGAGCGGTGACCCCGCCGGTGAGAGTCTAGGCTTCGATTGCACGCAGTTGAGCTTCTTCGCCGAACAGTGTGACAATCCGACAGGCGAAGGCACCACGGTGGACACTTATGGCGCAATCCTGTGCGCTCGCTACGCTGACGAACGCGTGGGCTCGGTCAAAGTATTCACCGATTGTCTCAAGGCGCTAACGGCTCCAGCCAGTGGTTGGTGCGGTGCGGACCATAAAGCAGCCGTTGATACCTGTCGCAGCCAAATGCTGACTCGCACTTGCGCAAGCAGTACCGCTCAAACATCCTGCGCCAATATCCACAGCATCTGTTCGGCAGTGACCGTCGCCAATTGCGTGGCTGATTTGAGTCCCCTCGACGACACGGAGATCACCGAGATTATCGAGCCGTGCATGGAAGGTGCGGAGCAGCCTTCGTCAATCTGCGAATTTAGATACCGCCAATGCGCGGGGTACCCCGACTTGACAGTAGGCGTCACCGATTCGTGCAATCAACTCATTCAAGGCTGTAGCGGAATCAATCTGCAGACCTGCAAGGATGTGCTTGACGTTTACGGCACTGGATTCATCTATGAATCGACGTTCAAGGATCTGTACGTGGGCTGCATGCAGACCGAACAGGATGCAGGGAGCACCTGCCTAGAAGCCTTTACTACTTGCTCCGGTTAAGGTCCTTTTCAAAGGCGTGGATGGTTCGTGCCTTGTGCGTGCAGGGTTCCAGTGCGACTATTCGACCGTACTGGAACCCCGTCACATGCAATCCGGACCTAACGCACCGGTCACAGCTCGCCCAGTAGCTGCGGCTGGGCTATGGGCAGAAGACCTATTCACGGTTGGCGTCACTGGCACGAATGGTAAAACATCGACAACGCTCCTAATCGCGGAGGTTCTGCGATCAACCGGCGTGCAGGTAGCCGTCGAAACAACGATTGGCGCCGCAAACGAGTCGGGTCAATTCAGGCCCCGCAATGAAAGTCGATTCTTCGACCGGATGCAGGTAGCGGCGCGCCTTGGAATTGCGCGCCTCGCTATAGAAGTTACAAGTGAAGCGCTAGCGGGCGGTTGGGCAAAGCGATGGCGCTTCGATCTGGGAGTGTTTACGAACCTTTCTCGAGATCACCTCGATGCGCACGGTTCATTCGAACATTACCTCGCGAGCAAGGCGCAACTGTTCGTCCACCTCGGTCCTGGACGTCACGCAATTCTCAACGCGGCCGATCCCGCAGCTCTGCTTCTCGACCAAGTAATTCCGAGTGACGTTACTCGCCTCTGGTACGCGTCACCGAAACGCGGGCCATTTTTGGCCGAGCCGGATCTTGCCGTTCGAGAAATAGTCACGACAGCGGAGGGTACTGAGATATCGTTGGCGCCTTCTCGACTCGCCGAGGCGCTCGGGGGACACTTGCGAACGCAGCTCGTGGGAGCGGTATTTGCCGAAAATGCCCTGGCTGCTGCCTGCGTGGGGCTGGCCTTGCAAATGGACCCAAGGATGGTTCGAGAGGGCATTGCCACACTCGCAAGGGTGCCTGGTCGATTTGAGATTGTCGCGCGTGCTCCCATTGTCGTGGTGGACTACGCACACACGCCCGACGCGCTAGAGCGCACTTGTCAAGCCGCGCGCGAAGTGGCTATGAGCTTAGGTTCTTCGCGAGTGCTGGTCGTGTTCGGTGCGGGGGGCAATCGAGACCCTAGTAAACGCGAGCCGATGGGAGAAGCCGTGGGTGCCAATGCCGATTTTGCGCTGGTTACCAGCGATAACCCGCGACGCGAAGATCCAACGGCCATTGCCAACGCCGTGGCAACTGGTTGCCGACGCACCAGCCGCTCCGAGGTCATCGTCGAGCTTGACCGACGACGGGCCATCGAGCGCGCAATTGAACTAGCCCGCCCGAACGATATAGTTGTCATTTGTGGCAAGGGTCACGAGACAGGACAAATTATTCAAGATGAGACAATTCCGTTTGATGACGCCGAAGTTGCACGCCAGATACTAGGGATCGAAGCCTAGAACATTCCCGTCGCCGCGAAGCCGTATCCAAAAAGGCCCACGGCACTGGGTGCAACGACAAAATTAGGGTAGTCCACACGCAACAACCGCTGTCTTGGGTGCGTCACGCCATATGTAAATAGTCCTGCCCCGACGATTTGCATCCCACCGAATAGTGCCAATGTGACCAGCGTGTCTGGGTCCCGTCCGCAATGCGGAGGAACGGTACCGCGAGTGCAGGTATCATGCTGCGTCGTCATGCCAATGAAGGGGCCTAGCACCGGTAGTAGTAACCAGTGAGCCTGAAAATCTTTGTCTTGGCTGCTGAGTGCTGAGATGAGTCCGAGCCCGTAGGCAACGCCGAATGTGATGCTACCGCCAATGATGTATCCGCGCGGGATATAAGTCTGTAGCTTGTAACCGGCTGAAATAGGTTTTGCCGGATCGTAGTTCAAGTACTTAGGGCGCTCGTGGCCGGCATCCTCCTGAAAAAAGGAGTTGGGCCAGTAAAGGGTCGTTTGTGTCGGACTGCCATTGGGCTCTGATGCTTGGGTGAATTGTGGACTCGTGAACCTAGTCGGTTGCGCGGGCGTTGGCGCGGCGGAACCTGCTGGCGCCGGCTGTGTCTGGGCCGAGACGAGGCGTGTTGTCGCCAGTGACAGTGCACAGAACGACGCGAAGCTGTGACAAAAACGACCAATAGCAAACATTCGCAAAGTGACCCTGCAAAACTCAAGGTATCTTTGCACGAAATAGACCCGAGCACCAACGGGGTTGTTGCTGCTGCGCGTTGCGAATGTGCGCTGTGTCCGAGTACGCACGCTTGGCGCGCGAGCTGCCGAGGCGGAAATCGCTTATGCAGGGCTAGGATTCTAATCGGGTAACCCGTCGAAAAACTCCACCTGGCCGCTATCTAGGTTGTACTCGGCGCCCACCACCACGAGCCGCCCGGCGAGCACCAATTCCTCGAGCATCCGACTCCCGTGCCGCAGGTGGTCCGCAGAGGCTCGCACGTTGGCGCGTAAGGCTTCATGCAGCAGTTGCTTGCGATCGGCGTCGCCGTGAGTCGCGCGCACGAGTTCGGCGATATGCGGCGTTATTCGATCGGTGATCGAGCGAATGTTTTTCGATTCGGGACCGTAACCCGTTTGAATTGCGTTGAATGTAGCAGTGATGGCACCACAGCGTGAGTGGCCCAGAACCACAACGAGACGCGGGCCAAACTGCGAAGCAGCAAACTCGATCGAACCAACAACTGAAGGCGCCACTATGTTGCCGGCAATGCGCACCACGAACAAATCGCCAAAGCCCTGGTCGAAAATGATCTCGATCGGCGTCCTTGAATCCGAGCAGCCGAGCATGATTGCAAAGGGGCGTTGAACCTCTTCGCCAAGATCATGGCGCCACATGCGGCCCACTGGATCACCGGCCTTTTCGACAAAACGGCGATTGCCATCAATCAGTCGTTGTAGGGCCTCTGCCGGTGGTGGGGATTGCGGGTCGTAAGTATGCGGCATGCGCCGCTGGTAGTCGGTGAACGGTCACCGCGCAACCAATCCATTCGCGAATCTGCATTGGCGACGGCAGCAAGGGGACTCTTCACCCCATTTAGCTAGTCCTTGTGAGGGGAACCGCCACTAGCCGCGGCCCAATTGCAGAATTGACTCGATATCTCGTGTGCTCAGCTCGAAGTCGAAGCAGTCCAGATCTTCGCGCATGTGCAAAGCGCTCGTCGTGCCCGTCAGTGGAATCATCCCCATTTGAATCGCGAAGCGAAACACGACTTGCGCCGGAGTACGACCACACTCGCTGGCGATTCGCATCAATGCAGGGGACTTCATTTCTTGACGATTCGCGGTCAAGAGGGAGAACCCTTGGTAAACAATACCGCTCGCTTGACACAGAGCGCGCACATCCCTATCCCAGCCGGTTCGGGCATAGCAGCGATTCTGAACGAACGCGGGAACGACACTGCAATCCGTCAGTAGCTCCGCTAGCTGCTCCACGCTGACGTTGCTGATACCCAGCAATGCGACTTTTCCCTTACGTTGCAAGCCCTCCATCGCTTGCCACACCTCCCAATCCTCTCGGCTGATACCACGCCCGCGCGCGGGACCATGCAGCAAATAGGCATCAATGTGCGTAGTTTGCAGGTGCTCTAGCGACCGTTCGAATGATTGCACGACTTGAAGAGCGGGCGGCACCGCACTGTCGTAAGGTAACCGATGGTCCTGACTGCTAGCGTATGTGAATTTCGTCTGTATGAACAATTCGGAACGAGGTACGTTTCCCATCTTGACGAAAGCATCGACTGCCTCGCCAACGGCTGCCTCGAAGTAGTGCTTCCGTTGATTTGCCGTATCGATGGCACGGAACCCTTCACTCAGGGCCATGCCTGTCAATTGGGACGTTCGTTCCTCTTTCCAGGCAGTGCCGTAAAGAAACGCTGGGACGTCAATGCCGCGTACATTTAGCCGGGGTGTGCCGTGGCTGCTCATGTCAGTACATCAATACCCGCTATGTCTTGGGCTGCAAGTAATTGACCATCGACTACTGGCCAGCGGTTCAACGAATCAGCAGATTTAACGATTGTGCGCAGTTTGCGGGAGAACCTTACGGATTGACAGTCGCGGACGCAGTGGTTCCGACTAGTCCCGCGTTGTAATCGATGGCTACTTCATTATGGACGTAGTCATTGACACTGCTATTCCTTCTCCGGTTTCAGCGATGTCGTTTCCACCACCGCTATTACGTCTCGAATCCGCCACCCTATCTCAAGGCGGACAACGCCTAATTGAGCCGATAACTCTAGATGTTGCGGTGGGCGACCGGCTTTGCCTGTTGGGCCCGCCAGGCGCGGGCAAGTCACTCATACTCGAAATGATGGCAGGCAGACATGTGCTCAGTTCGGGTCATCGCAGTTACCCAACGTTTGTTTCGTGGCACGCCGATTCGGCTCTCGGCGTGGCGCCACGTTTCGCGATTCAGCTGGTATCGACGGAAGAGCAACGCCGCGTGTCCACCCAGTTTGCAACCTTTCACCAAGCGCGCTGGCATGCACTGTTTACGGAGCCCGATACGGTGGAGAATTTTCTCAACGCGCGTCGAATTTGCGGCCTCAACGACTTCGAAGTACCGCCGCCAGGCCTCGTCGCCGCCGATCACGAACAGCGCCGCGAAGTTATTCTTTGCCAATTGAATATCGGAAATTTACTTTCGCGACGCGTAGCGGCACTTTCCAACGGCGAATTGCGGAAACTGCTCCTGGCACGTGCCCTGCTAGCTCGACCGCGACTGCTGCTGCTCGACGATCCGTTGGGTGGTCTCGATCCGCAAGCGCGGGCTTTGGTGACTAGTGTTCTGAATAGCTACTGCAACTCAATTTCCGAACTAACCCGAGTGGAGCCGAGTCCACGAGCTTGGCGTGCACAGGGCGAAGCCCTTACACTGGTCGTCACTACCCCCAGACCCGAAGAGCTGCATTCGCTGATATCGCGAGCCGTGGAAATCGAGTCATACCGCACTTGCGTGCCGTACAAAACCCAAAACCTTAGCCCCAATATTGGCAATCAGCCGGTCTGCGCAGCTCACGAAGCAGAACCGCAGGGCGGCGCGAGCAGACTTGCAATCGAGGCTGAACCCAAAACTTGCCGCATCTCGAATGTTCAATCACCCATCGTGAAATTGACCGGTGCCTCGGTACACGCTGGAGCGGTCAAGATTCTCGATTCGGTATCGCTGTATGTTAGGAGGGAAGAACATTGGCTCATCACGGGGCCAAACGGGTCTGGGAAATCGACACTGCTTGCGCTACTGCTCGGTGATCATCCGCAGAGTTATGTTGTCGACCTCGAGGTGTTGGGGCTGCGCGCTCAGCCGGGTGTTCCGCTATTCGAACGCAAACGACATATCGGACACATGGCGCCAGAGTTGGCATTACACTATCCGCCAGGTTGGTCATTGCGGGACGTTGTCCTGTCCGGTTTCGCCGCCACTATTGGCAATTTTTCTGAGGTAGACTCGGACGCTCAGAACTATGCCGATTATTGGTTGGCTCGGCTCGACTTGTCGGCGCGTGCGGCGTTTGCTTTCGGCACGTTGACAGAAGCTGAGCAGCGACGAGTACTCTTGGCACGAGCATTGGTCCGTAAGCCGTCCTTGCTGTTGCTGGATGAGCCTACTCAAGGATTGGCAGAGACCGAACGACATTTGATCAATAGTTTGCTCGATGAAGTAACCTCAACCGGTGAATTGACGTTACTAGTGGTCAGTCACTATCCCGAAGAACGGCCGTGCTGCATCACACATCAACTGGCGCTAGAAGCAGGACGCGCAATCAAACAAGGTCCGATTGCGGCCCTAACCGCTCTCACAAGAGTTTGATGTCCGCCAGATCCTTGCCCAGTTTCTCGAGCTTTTGCACCTTGACACGGTCCATGGCAATTGAAAAAACCAGGTCATCAATGAACACGCTGCGCTTTACGCCGGAGTTCGCCTGCGACCACCAGGTACTGCAGCTTTGCCCAGCCGTCCCATGATTGACGCCGCCCAGGCGATGAAAGCCTTTTTTCATCGAAACATCGTAAACCAATAGGCCGCCAAAACTCAGATGGTCACCGTTTAGGCCGTCGCCGCCGCCTTCGCAGATTGTCATAGGCAGGGCCAATAGGCCCCGCTCGGCAAAGTAGTTGAACGCAAGGTGATTGGTGGCAGCTTCCGAACTCGAGCCGCGAGTGCCAATCTTTTCTTTGAACATCAGTTTCGGACGAAGTGGATTCGTTACATCGAAGAGCTGCAAAATCACACCATCGAAAAATGCAAAGCTGCCATGATCGTTGGCGTCGAATCCAATCGACAACAAGTGATTGTCATCGATACGATGCATGTACGTGGAAAAGCCCGGGATCTTCAGCTCACCGAGCACCTTCGGCGCATCCGGACGCTTTAGGTCCAAGACGAACAAAGGGTCAGTCTTCTTGAATGTCACGACATAGCCCCGATCCGCTTCGAACCGCACACTCCGAATATCTTCTCCGGGTGCCAAATGCTCGACTGCGCCGACGCGCACTAGGTTTCCAGCCGGCGTTGGGGACATGATTGAAACGAGGCTCTCGACGTCCGGCTCCGGAACGCGACCCCGTGTGGTGGCGATTCTCAAGTTGCCGTTCCACTCGTCCATCGAGAACTGGTTCAACACGTGACCCGGTACCACACCGCTGCCAGAATACTGCGTTGCTTGTACGCGTGCTCCAATTGAAAATCGATGCAGATCCGTCACCTCGGTGGTTGCTGAATAAAATGAATACCAGCCTGCTTGTCCACGATTTTCTCGATGGGTTGCAGCCAGGTAAAACTCTCCGGCCGTCGCGAAAACAGCGCCTGGGCTGCTTTGGATCGTCGCGTCCCTCGCAGCGAGGGTATCTTGCTTCATGTCCAAGGATATGAGGCTGGTAAAAGCTCCCTGCTCGGTTATCGCGGTGCGATAAACAGAACCGCAGAGTTTCCTCTCCACACCATTGTCGGTAATCGTCGGCAGCTTAAGCGCCGTAGCCTGGCGAATCAACTGCTCATTCTTCTGTTCGAGCCGTTTGAGTTGAGCCCTGACGGCCGCTTCGTAGATGCCACAGCGAGGCACGTCATCCGGCCAAGTGGAGTAGTAGGCATGCTCGCGTTCGTCCCCATTCGTCACGACCGTGTGGACGATCGAGCCTACGCGCCGAGACGCCAGCAGAGAACCCGAAAAATCGACTCGTCGAGCTAGCATTGGCCGACTTCGCTCCTTGATGTCGTAGATCAAGAGCGATGTCTGCGTGCCGTCACCAGTGAATTGGCAGTCGTAACCGTACGTACAGCGGGGCCGACTGGATATACCGTGAGATACATAAACGGCCGCCCTGTCCCCCTCGATGAACATTTCGCGCGCCTGTCCCGGGAGCCTGGTCACCGATACCAAATGAGGTGGTGCCGTCGCGACGATCCGGAGCGCACCGTTGACGACGAGATACAAGAAATCACCGTCATTTTTCACGATATCCGCCTCGTCGACGCCTTCGACTTGGTTGTTGGTCGAGGACGCTAGGTGAGGCGCCCGAGTAGCATGCGAGCCGCCCAATCGTCCGTGTCCAGAGCCAAACCCCTGCCCCGTACCCGCTCCCGCTCCATGCCCAATCGTACCAATCGAGCCCAGGCCGACGCCCTCACCAACACCACCGCCGCCTTCACCAGTTCCAGACAAGCCGAGCCCACCGACACCGTAAGCTTCGCCAATCTGATCACCCCACATGTTACCTCTGGCCGCGCGCGTATACTCCTGCCAGCAATTGGGTTGCTCGGCACGCCAAGCCTGCAATTCTGCCTGAATTGCGCGATGCATTTCACCCAGCAATTGCTCTTGTTCCTCGCGCGCCTCCCGCTCGAGCTGCTCGCAAGAAATCGTCACGAGGCGAGCTTCCTTCAGCGCCGCGTCATCGGGGTCGCCTTGCATCGGCTTTACCAATACGGCAGGACCGTTCACCTGCCCCTTGCCGGAATCAGTAGCCTGCCCACTTGTTTCAGGACGTTGCAGCGACACAGGTTTGTTCGACGTCGCCCCTTGAAGCTGTCCACTCGACCCCGCTCCTGGAACACAACAGGTCCCCAGCACCGCAACTAGACACACCGATCCTGACATGCGAAACGCACGTTGAGTCTTTGACATGATCTACACCTCTATGGATACGCCCGGTAACGAAGGCAGGGCGCGAACTACCTGGTCTCGAAAAGCTGCTCCGAAGAAACGGGCCGCGGGTTGCAACAGTTTCGACGCCAAGCGGCAGCAAAAGTTCCCGGAGCAGTTCGGGCGGAAACCCTTGCGCCAACGGGGACGGTTCTCAGCCCCAAAAACCGCATTCGACGCGGTTTCGAGTCATTTATTCACAGCGTTGTCACACCAAGCGCACGTGGGGAATCATTCGGACGCAAGAACTACTGCACGACTCGAACTCGCTTCGTTCCACTGTCTTGCCGAAATGTTGGACCGTTGCTTCGGTCAAGACAAAGTCAATCAGTATCGGGCGGTCGTTTACCGAGTGTCAGCTACATAGTAGATTTGCACCAGGGCGAAACCCAAATGGGTAATCGCTTCCAGCGATTTTGGCTTTGGCAACGCACAATGATACGAAATTGCGTATCGCGTGCCGTCAATTCCCAAGGATAGCCAATTATTCACCCATATTCGTCTCGAATTGCACTCTCTTTATGTCATTAAGCGGTTAGCCGTAATGGCTTTGGAATTTGTTTGGTTATGCCGATGTCCGGCTTGCTTTGCCAGGAGACGACTATGCGCCGTTTGTTACAACCTACTCGACTGTCGCCAATTGTAAAGTGGACTTCGCTAGCCGTTGGTCTGTTGGCGGCAGCAGGTTGCGGAGCGTCGGGTGCGGCTACAACGGTTGCGGAAGGTGGCTCGGTGTCCTCGGACGCGGGAGGTTCATCGGGTGCAGGTGGGCAAGTCATTAATGGCGGTGCCTCGCAGGTCAACACGTCAATCGGCAATGGCGGCACAGGCGGAGTGGTCATCGTCGTCTCGACGGGAGGTTCCAATTCCGCGGGTGGAAATCGTGGAACTGGAGGCGTTCCGATCTCGACCGGAGGCAAGGCGAATGGCGGAGCATTGTCCACGGGTGGAGCAAGAACAGGGGGCAACAACGCCGTCGGCACGGGCGGCAACCGGGTCACGACCGGTGGCATGCCCGCCACGGGCGGCCTGCTTGCCACCGGCGGACTTCGTCCCAATACCGGCGGATCCCCGGCAACGGGTGGCACTACCTCGTCGAGCACACTCAATCCGCCCATCACGGGCAGCGATGGCTACGCAACTCGCTATTGGGATTGTTGTAAGCCTTCGTGCTCGTGGACAACAGCATTGCCTAGTTGCCAGAAGGACGGGACGACGAGAATCAGCGACAGGAACGCGACCAGCGGTTGCGATAACGGCGGCTCGGCCTTCGAGTGTTTCGATTTCTCACCTTGGTATGATGCCAGCACCAATCTTTCGTACGGTTTCGTCGCGTACAATGCCGCCAGTTGTGGCGCGTGTTACGAATTGCAGTTTAAGGGCACATCGCAATACGGTGTTAACAATGGCGCAATCAACATAAAGGGTAAGCAGATGATCGTGCAAGCCATCAACATCGGCAACATTGCAGCTGGTCAGTTCGACTTGCTGGTTCCTGGTGGCGGGATCGGCGCCATGCCCAACGGTTGCCCGTCGCAGTTGGGGTCAATTGACCTGGGCGCGACCAATGGGGGCCTGCTCACCGAATGCAACCTTGACCCCACTTGCATGGCGAACAAATGTGCGTCTTCTTTTGCCGGAAAGGCAGGCCTTTTGGCAGGTTGCAACTGGTTTACGGGGTGGTTCTCGTCGGCGGACAATCCCCAACTGATATACAAGCAAGTCAGCTGTCCTTCGCAGATTACGTCCAAGAGCGGCATTTCCGGCTGAAACGACGCGTGCTAAAGGCGATGCGTGCCCAATGACGAGAACGCGTTCGATTGCCTAGAATGTGGACGCTGCTGCTACCAACGCGAAGGCACTATTTTAGTCACCGAGGCGGACCTGCTACGTTGGCATCGCCAACGGCGCTTCGATGTTTTGGACGGTATAGGGCCCGGGCACTTCAGTCAGGAAGCATTCCACATGGGTGCTTCGGGTGCGTGCATTCACCACGGTATGCCGGGCAAACCTCACGCCTGTGACATTTACGAGACGCGTGGCGAAGTCTGCCGTTCATTCGAGGCGGGCAGCCAACAGTGCTTAGAGGCGCGCCGAACGCTGCCCCAGCCGGCAAAAGCGCGTTGATTCGAAGCTTGTCGACGGGCACATACAAAACTTCTGTTCGACTTCTGACTCATGTTCGAGAAATGGATCACTCGGCTTATCGAAAGTGCCTGTGGTTTCAAGGCCCCGGCTTTGCCGCGTAGGAACGACGTCTCTGCTGTTACCGATTCTAAAAATAGGGCAGGATGGTGACATCGGATGCGTATGGCTTCATCCGTTGCCTCGCGAAGTTTCCGTAGCACGACGCGTTTCAGCAGACTCGTTGTCCGTCACCCCAATTGGCAGGAGATATTACATGCGTAGACTCAATCTGGCTCCCTGGATTCTCATTGGTTCGCTCACCTTTGGTACCGTTGCCCACGCGGGCTGTTGTGATGACTTTTGGGGTTGCCTCGCTACTGTCGCTACCGGCGGCTTGAGCTGCCAAATTCAGGGAATAATCGATACCGTCAAGACTTTGAGTGACACCGTAAGTACGTTGTTCAATGACTTGAAGAATCGATCGGCGGAAATCATCAGTGACGCGCGCAACGCCGTCGAGCAGGCCGCCGCGGACGTCAAGCAAATTCGAGAGAAGTCTCTCGCAGACTTAGCCGATGCCGCAAACAAAGCGCACGCAATCGTCAGCCCACGATTGGTGGCCTCAGGGATATCAAAGAAAGAAGTCGTCGTACCAAGCACGGTGAATAACCCTGCCGTGCAAACAAGGCCCGTGGCAACAGCTGCGGTTGCCACGCCCAAAACCAAAACCGGAAATGTGCAACAGCCCATCCTGACTCCCGCTGATCCCGCTGCCGTCAAGAACGCCTTGAGCCAGGCTGATGCATACGTACAAGAACTGAAGACAAAAGCCGGCGCGGTCTCGACGGATGGCGTCAACGCGGAACGGCAAGCGCTGAATGCAGTCGCTCGGCATGTCCTGCTGGCGCAGCGGATCGCGCTTGACACAGCGATCGAGCCTCTCAGGCTCATGGGAGAAAGTCTCTTGGACTTGCTCAGTCATCCCGAGCGCATCTTCGACCCCAGCGCCCAGATTGACGCTGATCTGCGCCGCATCAGCGACGAGATCCCGGCCATGCTCGACCGCATCGGCAACGAAGTTGCACAAGAGGCGACCACCGATCTCGACCTGGCACGCAAACCTGCGCAGCAACTTCAGGATCAAGCAACGGTAGCCAATAACATTGCCGATACAATGCAGAAATTGTCGAACGACAAGACGCAAAGTCAGCTGGACGCCATCAACAAGCTATTGCCGGCAGTCAACGCTCAGAAGGTCGTGGCATTGCACGGAGTCATCCTGCCTGCGGGCATAGCAGGGCGCCATGAACTCTTGACTTCGGCGGTCGGCCGCCTGCAAGTCGCCAAGATGCCGGTGATTGCCAAGCACCGAGCCGCTGTTTCGAGCATTGTGTCTCAGTGGAACAAAATCAA
>PMCK01000131.1 GCA_003154095.1 Myxococcales bacterium
TCGATTTGTGGCTGGACGACGTGAGCTTCGTCGCTGGACCTTAGCAGGGCTGCGCGTTCAAGAACGTCCCCCAAGCAACTTCCAACGGCTTAGCTGCGCGGGCCGGACTAGATTTCTATTTGATGATGGTTCGGCACGGAATAGGCAAGTTGCGCAGTGGAGTCAAATATCGAACCCCACATTTCCAAATGTCACGCTGGGCCCAAATATGAAGGACCAGTGTTTTAGGGCGACAAATTGCGCGGGGATCGCGTTTCCGCTTGCGTCCAGACTGTGGGCGAATTCATTACCAAGTCGATATGCGGCCCAGGCGTGAATATTGACGGACGCTTGTGAAGTTTGTCCTACGTTTCCGATTGGGACTCCGATACCAAGCCCACCCACGATATTAAGTTGGCGCGTGTTGTCTGTGGCTAAGCCCATTCCCATGACGCCGCCTTCGAGTCCCAGGATCCCCTCGGTGCCGTCACGGGTCACCCAGGTAAATCGCGAAAGCACTCCGAGATTTAGGGACAATGGACCAGTACCGGCACCGTTTGGATCGCTGGAAAATCGGAAGAGCTCAACGGGAATAGAGACCGTCGCGTAAAAGCGCCAGCGCGTGTTTTCCGTTACAATCGTCCACTGGGCTGACGGAACCTCAACCCTACTACCTCCGCCCCGAATGTACTGCGAATCCTCAGTCACATGAGTCAGGCGCACGGTGATTCGATCGAATTGGGACTTTACTCCATGAAACCAAATAACATGGGGTTCTGCGCCGTGACTCAGTGTCAGACGCTGCGTAAAATGGCCATCGGAACGGGTCGTCCCGCCGACGCTGGTGACTTCAACGTCAACATCAAGACGTTGTTCGCCGTCCTCGGCGGGTATGCGCTCGGGGTGAATTATCAAACGACATCCATCGCGTTGTTCGAATGGAATGTGCAACGGTAACCCGGGGACTACCTTTAACGAATGCCCCGAGGAATCATTGCGACACAGTCCGTCTGGCGAATCGTGACTCAACCAGGCCATTTCTCTGAGCCCAATGCAAAGCTCTGACAAGAAAAAAATACTCTGCAGCTGCGCGCGGGGAGGGGATCTAAGCCCGACTGCCCGCTCGCAGGGTGAGAACAGCGGTTTCGAGATCGCTCGCCGTTGCTTCACATCCCGCCGCCACGAGGGCTTGCGCAGCTTCAGCCACCGAAGTAGTTACGGCATGCTTAGCGCGCACCTGCGTTAGGAACATGATCCCGACGATGACGCTTCGGATGAGCGCGGCACGAAAGCCCGTGCCTTCCGTCGCGTTGGCGTGAAATTCGATGTGGTCGAGAAACCTGGCCGCAATCGCACGCCCTTCGGCATTGGGCGGTGATGCCGTTTCGGACACGATGTGCAGCACATAAAGCTTGCGTGCCTGAAACTCGGCGCTTTTCAGTGACTGGAAGAAACCGAGAATCTGCTGCAGCACGTCATTGTGCGCGGGCCCGTCCCATATTTGGATCATGACGTCGCCGCAGAGGGCAACCAAACAGTCTTGACTTTGGTACAGTATCCGATCAATCGGCAATAGACGCACCAGGCTTGCACCCTTGGGGCCGTGAACCGCGATGCGCAACCTGCGATGCGCAACTCCCGCAAGTTTCAACAAACGACTGGCGCAGCTGACGAGAACCGTGGCCACGTGGCGCCGCACCAGCAGAGGTGGCTCCCCCACACGGTATCCTAGGGCTGACTTCCAGTTCAATCGTCCTGCTGGCCCACCGCGAGAAAGTCTCGTGGTTTCGGGCGCTGGCGCCCGAAACTGCGGGGAGCAGTGATTTTCTGAACCGAAATTCGAAGCTGTCCGTGTCCATACGCCGCGTTGCTAGTTAGCAGTCGCGTTTCGACCCCCGTTCGACGGCTCTCGTCCGAGGTTTTGCTCATGAACAGTTCCACCCTGACAGGCATTGTGCTGTGCTTTCCGATCATCTGCATTGCATGTTCCGGTTCTGACTCGCGATCGGGTGTGGGCGGAGCAAGCGCCTCCACCACGGGAGGCACAGCGACTTCGCAAGGAGGAAGCTCGTCCCAGAGCTCGAGCGCAACGGGCGGCAGCGCGCCCTCAGGCACTGGTGGTCACGCAACAGGAGGCGATCAAGCTGGCGGCGCCCAGGCCGGAGGTAGCCCAGCAACGGGGGGCAATCGTGCCTCGGGCGGCGCTGTGGGCACCGGTGGGGCTCGGCAAACTGGTGGTTCTAATTCTGGTATTGGCGGCGCGGAACAGGCCTCGGGCGGCGCAACCACGACCGGCGGCGGGGTGACCACCGGCGGTGCGGCAGCAGGAGGCGCCGTCACCACGGGTGGGACCAAAGCGGGCACGGGCGGCGCTGGGACAGGTGGGACCAAAGCGGGCACGGGCGGCGCTGGCACTGGTGGCACGGCTGCTGCGGGTGGCAGCGCAACGGGAGGCACGTCGTCGATAGGCGGAAGCACTACTGCCGGTGGCACCAGTGCCGCCACGCCGAGTTCTGGATGCAGCAAAACGCCAACGCTAACCAGCGGGTCAAAGACGATTCAAAGCGGTGGTCAAAGTCGCCAGTACATGATCAGTGTTCCCAGCAATTACGACAAGAGCCATCCGTATCGATTGATCTTCGCTTTCCACTGGAACGGCGGAACCATGAATGACATCGATGGCGGCGGATCCAGCGGAGCTGTCTGGTCGTACTACGGGCTCAAGGCACAGGCGAACGACAGCACGATCTTCGTCGCGCCCCAAGGAATCAGCAATGGCTGGGCGAATAGCGGCGGTCGCGACTTAACCCTCGTAGACGATCTCATAAAGTTCATCGAAGGTGACCTTTGCGTCGATACGACGCAGCTCTTCTCCGTTGGTTTCAGTTACGGCGGGGGCATGACCTACGAACTCGCGTGTGCCCGCGCAACGGTCTTCCGCGCGGCGGCGGTCTACTCCGGCGCACAGCTCAGTGGGTGCGATGGTGGCAAGCAGCCTATCGCATACCTCGGAATCCATGGTGTCAGCGACGGCACCTGCAACATCGCGGGCGGCAGAACGCTGCGTGACACGTTCGTTAAGAACAACGGCTGCACCGCTCAGACCCCGCCCGAACCGGCTGCAGGCAGCGGGACGCATATTTGTACGAAGTATCAAGGGTGTGCGGCGGGCTATCCCGTCGAATGGTGTGCGTTCGACGGTGGCCATACGCCGGGCAACGTCGACGGTGGAGGCGACGATGGCGCCAAGACCTGGACCAAGGGAGAAGTGTGGAAGTTCTTCACACAATTCGCAAGCACGCCGTAGTTCGTGTCGTTGCGAGTCGCGTGCGCCCTGGCTCGCTGTATCGTATCTGCCGTGAATTGAACGGATCCTTTGGAGTCCCTATGAAGATCATGAATGTTGCGATGGTTGTTGTCAGCGTCGCTTGCGCGGCGTGTTCCGGTTCGGGAAATGGCTCGGACACGGGTAACGCAAACAATGTCGGGGGCAGCACGACCACGTCGCAAGGCGGCAGTTCCTCGGGTGGGGCAACGTTAGTTGCCGGGGCAGCTGGTCGCACAACAACAGGTGGCGGTCCCAGTGCCACCGGCGGCGACACGGCAGTAAGCCCCGCAGGTGGCGCCCCAACGGGTGGCGCTCCAACGGGTGGCGGCGCCTTCGGCACAGGAGGAACCTCGACGCGGGGCGGGGCCACGGCTACTGGCGGAACGTACAGCACAGGCGGTTCGTCATCACTCGGCGGCGCGACGGCAACGGGCGGAGCGAACGGCACCGGTGGGACGTCCTCACGCGGCGGCACTAACGCAACCGGCGGTAACGCCGCGGGTGGCGTTACCAGCAACACTGGAGGCGTCGTGACGACAGGCGGGAACTCGGCAAGCGGTGGCTCGTCTTCACGGGGCGGCAGCGGCGGCGCAACGGGTGGTAGCTCCGCGAACGGCGGCAGTCCGAGCGGGGACATCTACGTGTCACCGACGGGCGACGATACAAACCCCGGTACGCTCGCCGCACCGGTGAAGACAATCGCAAAAGCGCGTGATCTGGTTCGCTCGATGACGAGCGCGATGAAGGCGGACATTACCGTGTATCTACGCGCCGGCACGTATCCTCAATCCAGTACGTTGGCGTTCACCAATGCCGACTCCGGTACCGGGGGATTCTACGTCAAGTACATGGCCTACACGGGCGAGCGCCCGCTCATCACGGGAGGCAAGCCTATAACAGGTTGGACCTTGACCGACACCGCCAACAACATCTACTCGGCGAATGCCGGAACGACTGCGTTCAGGCAACTCTATGTAAACGGCAAGAAGGCCGTTCGGGCTCGCAGCCCGAACCTTGGCACGAACAACACCCCAAACTTCAATCGCCTTTCCGGCTGGGATAAGACTGCGAACAACCTTCAGGTCCCGACCTCGGCCGTCGCGACCTGGAACAATCTCACCAAGGTCGAGATGCACGTCAACATCGCCTGGGGCGATAGCACGCTGCGTATCGCGTCTATCACGAACTCGGGTACCACCGCGCTCGTGAAGTTCCAAAGCCCTGAATCTCCCTTGGTCTTCGTGCGACCCAACCCCAACATGGCGCAGGTAGGATGGGGGTCGGGGCGGGCCTACTACTTCGAAAACGCCAAGGAGTTCCTCGATCAGGCCGGTGAGTGGTACCTCGACGAGACGACGAGCACCGTCTACTATAAGCCGCGGACCGGCGAGGACATGGCGACGGCGACGGTTATTGCGCCGATGGTGGAGACACTCATGAGCGTGAACGGCACGAGCACCTCGAGCCAGGCGAGCTACCTGTGGTTCCAAGGCTTGACCTTCGCACATTCGACGTTCATGCGTCCGAGCCAGTACGGCTTCCTCGATGGGCAAGCGGGCCAGTACAACCTGACGGCAGATGCCAACAACAACCAGACCGTGGGTAGGATGACAGCTGGCGTGAGTGTCACGAACGCCAACCANNACGGACATCGCTGGAAACGGCATGGCGATCGGGAAGTTTACTGCGTCCGACACGACCGAGTTTCATATCGCCTACAACCCAAGCGACAAGAACGAGATCTGCACGCGAGACACGATCAAGGACAATTACATCGACAACGTGACCACCGAAATCCTGGGCGGCGTCGGCATCGCAGCGGGTTATCCAGCGTACGTTGACATCGAGCACAACGAGGTCTCTCACACGAACTACACCGGCATCTCCGTCGGCTTTGGCTGGACCGCCTCGGCGAATGCGATGACCAACAACAAGATCAACTACAACAATATCCACCACGTCAATCAAATCATGACCGACGGGGGTGCCATCTACACGCTTTCCAACCAAGGCACGGCAGACGAGATGCAGTACAACTACATCCACGACTACGCGTGCAGCACGTGGGCCGATTACGGCTGCAACGGGCTGTACTTGGACGAAAAGACCTCAGGATATACCGTCGCTCACAACGTCATGGTCAACTGCCCAACTAACGTGGCCCAGAATCAAGTCGGAACGAACACGATTACCGACAACGGCGCGAACCCTCAGGGCGCCCAGAACACCATTGCAACCGCGGGTATCGAAGCAACCTACGCGGATATTAAGAACCTCACCGTCCCGGCCGCAAAGTTCTAAGCGCGCGTGCCAAAGCGGCGCCCGAAACCATGCCCATACGTCCTTCTCCCGTGCCTCTCTCCTTGGTGGTCAACCAAGACCATCGAGCCGCGAGCGACGGCGATCTCGCCCGGGGGCTCATGGCGGGGGACACCCGGGCCCTCGCAGAGGCTTGGCGCCGGTATGCGCCCATGGTGCTGCTATTGGCAAAGCGAACGCTCGGCTCGCAATCCGATGCAGAAGACATCGCACAAGAGGTATTTTATCGGTTGTATCGCAAGGCAAAGCGCATAGAAGATCCCCACAGTCTACGGAGCTTCGTTTATGCGATCACCGTCCACGCGCTCAAGAGCGAACTGTATCGCAAGAAGCTGCGCGCCTGGCTCCTCTTCGAGCAACCTCACACGCTTTCAGGCCTGGGATGGAAGACGGTGGACATGGAGTCTCGCGATCTGGTCCGGAGATTCCACGTTCTGCTCGAACGGCTACCGACACGCGAACGACTCGTGTTCATGCTCAGGCGCACGGAGTCTATGACGGTACAGGAGACTGCCGCAAGCATGGAGATCTCCGAGTCTACCGTGAAGCGATCGATGACACGTGCTTCGAACCGCCTTTCGCGCTGGATCGAAGCTGATCCGGGTCTCGCAAGCATGTTCGATGCCGAAAGGTGGAGACGATGACAACGACTCCGTATGAAACCAAGGACTCTCGGGCGCTCAAGGTGCTGACCGAGATCTACAGTGATAACGCCGAGCCGGCCACTTTAGTGGAAATCGATCGGGGGCTCAACTCACTGCTTGCCCGCGTCTCTTCGGTAAATGCGCGACGGGGGCGCGCTACTTGGCCGATTGCGGTGGCGGCGCTCGCGTTGTGCGCAGTGGTTGCACTACAGGTGACGTCATTGATTCGAAAACGGATGCCGATCCCCGAGCCATCGCAGCTTACGTACCGGGTCGATGGTGGCCGTGTCCTTGAAGGCGGTTACCTACGCGAAGCTGGGCATGTGGGCGTGAACGTGACGTTCAACGAGGGAAGCCAATTCAGACTTGCTCCGGGGACACGCGGGCGGATTCGCGAGGTTGTCAAGCAAGGCGCACACGTGGCCATTGAACATGGGACGGCCACTTTGAATGTCACACCGGGAACTGGCCGACGGTGGTTGGTCGATGTGGGCCCATTTTTAGTGACGGTCAAAGGTACCGTATTCACGGTGTCTTGGGATCCCTTGAGTGAACAATTCGGGCTGAATCTGCAACGCGGCAGCGTCGTCGTTAGCGGCCCGGTGTCGGCTGGAGAAATCGCATTGCGCGCCGGCCAGCGCTTGTCCGTCAATTTGGCGAAAGCGGAAACCGTGATTACGGAAGATAACGCGGAGGAATCGGGCAGTGACGCAGTGGGCGTTTCCGTGCCGCCGCAACCAGCAAAGCCAGAACCCAGTTCATCCGGTGCGAGCAATGAGCCGACCGAGGCTTCCCTACCGCACGCGCCCAGTGCCAAAAATGGCGAGCGCCGATGGAGCGAGGAATTGGCGCACGGGCAGTGGGACCGCATCCTAGACGACGTGAAGCGCGTGGGCATCGAGACGACACTTGCCGAGGCGTCGAGCGATGACTTGTTCGCAGTGGCGAACGCCGCCCGCTATCGGCGTCAGCCGGATCTCGCTCGCTCGGCGTTACTGGCGCTGCGTCGTCGTTTCCCGAGCTCTCCGCGGGCGCTAGATGCAATCTATCTACTGGGGCGCGTCGAAGAATTTCGCGGGAACGGCACCACCCAAGCCATCGCGCGTTACGACGAGTACCTGACACGTGCTCCGAACGGCCCTTTCGCCGGTGAGGCTTTGGGTCGAAAGATGACCCTTACCGAAACGCTCGAAGGGCCAGCCCGCGCACGGCCCGTTGCCGACGAATATCTCAGTCGTTTTCCTAAGGGCAGCTACGCCGGGTCGGCGCGCACGCTGATTCGTGTACAGTCATCGAGCCCTTGAAACAGCTATCTGCCCTCGCCTGTTGTGCGCTGCTCGCCTGGGCGCAAACCGTGTCTGCTGCGATGGTAGTCGTTGTACGTCCGCCTAGCCCGTCTCCCGAGACGGCCGAAGCCCTCACGTTGCTTCACGGCGAGTTGGCATCAGTGGGCCTCGAAGACATGACCATCGAGCGCCCAGCGGCAGGTAGTTCGGCGGCCACCGATTTGAGACCTTGGCTCGAACAGCTTGCGGGAGAGCGCGGGGCCATTGCCGTCATCGACATCTTCGGGGACGATGAAGTGAGCGCTGTCGACGTTTGGGTGCGAAAGTCGCCGGGACGCTTCGAAGTCACGCGGGTCTCTGTCGACCCGGACACGACGAACTCATCAGCGAGGCTTGCAATTCGAGCCTTCGAGGCCTTGCGCGCAAGCCTCCTCGAGGTTGATTTGGCAACACGCTACCACCGGGTCCAGCGCAGCGTAAAGCCTCCCGCCGCTCAACGGCCGTTACCGCCCAAGCCACGAGAACCAGCGCGCGATCGGGACCACGTCGGGCTGGAGATTGGCGCCGCCGTGCTCATGAGTCCCGGCGGTGTCGGACCCGCAGTCTTACCAACCGTGCGTGTCGACTGGGCGGTGCGCCCGCGGCTGCTCGTGGAGGCCGCATTAGCCGCCTTGGGGAGCAGCCCCTCGGTAACGACACGGTCAGGCACTGCGAGCGTTGCCCGAGAGTACCTCGTGCTAGGCGGGTGCTATCGACTCTGGGCCGATCAACCTTGGTGGCCTTTTTTCTCGATTGCAGCTGGTGCGCTACACACTTCGGTCGACGGTCAAGCCGGCTTGAACCTGAATACCCATGTCGTCGATCAATGGTCGTTCCTCGCGGACACGGGGCTCGGTGCGACAATGCGCGTTTTCCGTTCCTATCACCTGAGTCTGTCCGGGCACGTGCAGTTGGCGCAACCGTACGTCGCGATTCACTTCGGCGAGCCGGTGACCGCCACTACTGGGCGCCCGAATCTTCTTCTAACACTTGCTGTCGGCGGATGGTTATGAATTCACTCGCGCTTGCGGTTGCTCGATTCGGCGCACTTGTCGCCTTCTGCACGACCTCTTGTTCGCGTGCAGACCTATACCCGTTGACGAACAACGACGGTGCAACGGAGGACGCTGCTGCTGGAGAGAAAATCTACGTTGCCCCGGACGGCGACGATTCCAATCCGGGAACCCTCGCCCAGCCACTTCAAACGATCGCCCGTGCGCGCGATCTCGTGAAAACCAAGAACAGCTCGATGTCGGCCGACATCACGGTGTACCTGCGAGGCGGGACTTACGTTCAAGCGGCGACGCTGGAGCTGGGGAACGCCGACTGTGGCAGTGGGGGATTTTACGTCAAGTACAGGGCGTACCCTGGCGAGCACCCGCTGATAACGGGAGGAAAACTCATCACGGGCTTTACCCTGTTCGACGCGAAGAACAACATCTACTCGGCGACTGCTGGCATTCCCCAGTTCCGTCAACTCTACGTGAATGGCACGAAAGCCACGCGTGCTCGCAGCCCGAACCTCGACGCCGACGGCGCGGCTAACTTCAATCGCCTATCCGGCTGGGACAAGACCGCGCACAACGTTCAGTTGTCCGCGTCGTATGTATCGGACTGGAACAACCTCAGCAAAGTCGAGATGCACCTGATGACCGCGTGGGCCGACAACACCCTGCGCATTGCGACAATCACGACCTCGGGCGACACTGCTTATGTAACATTTCAGAGCACCGAGGATTCGCTGTTGTTCGTGCGACCAAACCCACGACTCGATCAAATGGGTTGGGGCGCGGGAAGGGTGTTTTATTTCGAAAATGCACTCGAGTTTCTCGACCAACCTGGCGAGTGGTATCTCGACGAGACCGCGAATGTGGTCTATTACGAGGCAAAAAGCGGCGAAGACATGGCGACGGCGGTCGTTGTCGCGCCCGTGCTTGAAACCCTCGTGACCGTTACAGGCACGAGCACATCGGATCAGGCAAGCTATCTCTGGTTCCAGGGCCTCACATTCGCCCATTCGACGTACCTGCGACCCAGCCAGTTCGGCTATCTCGATGCTCAGGCGGGTCAGTACAATCTGACGGCAGACGCCAACAACAACCAGACCGTGGGCAGGCCAGCCGCAGGCGTGAGCGTCACGAACGCCAACCACATTCACTTCGAAAGGAATTTGTTCTTGCAGATGGCAGCAACGGGTCTGGACTTGGTTTCGGGCACACACGACGACATGATCGTCGGGAATGCTTTCACGGACATCGGAGGAAGCGCGATTTCGATCGGTAAGTTTGCCGCGAGCGACACGACCGAATACCACACAGTTTACGACCCGGCGGACAAGAACGAAGTCTGTACACGCGACACGGTTATGGACAACTATATCGACAACGTTACGACGGAAATTCAGGGAGCGTGCGGGATTGCGGCAGGGTACCCAGCGTACATCGACATCGAACACAACGAGGTAACTCGCACTAATTTCTCGGGCATTTCCGTCGGGTATGGATGGACGTCCTCGACGACCGCCATGAGCCACAATCGAATCGACTACAACGACATCCACGACATCGCGAAAATCATGGCTGGTAGCGCCGGCATCAGCACGATGTCGAACCAAGGGCCCGAGTCCGAAATTCAATACAACTACCTCCACGATTTCAGCCAGTCTCAATGGGCGGACTACGCCGGAGAAGGGTTGTATTTGGATGAGGGAACGACAGGATACACGGTTGCGCACAACCTGATGGTCAATACCCCAGGCTCGCTCATCTCTCAGAGTGCCGGCTCGAATATGGTCACCGACAACGGGGTAAGCCCCACCGACGCCGAGAACACACAGGCGACTGCGGGGATCGAGCCGAGCTACTCTGACGTCAAGACGCTCGCCAGTTCTACCGTAAACTTCTGAGCGCACAGCACGCCGACCCAACAACGGGTTTCGTTCGGGCCATCATCTGATTCTCTGCTATCCTAACAATCCCTCTGCACTAGCCGCTCCGATGTCCGCCTTGCTGAGGGCGTTGGTTGGGCAAACGTTCCACACGATCCAAGGAGCCGAAATGCGACTCTTATCCAAATCCACCTGGCTTATGGCCACCTCGGCCGCAATCTTCAGTTTGGCATGCAGTGGAACAGGCGAAGGCACAGCGTCGCCCGTTGGAGGTACCGTCGGTGGTAATTCGAGCGTCGGCAGCGGCGGCTTGGCGACGTCAGGGAACGGCGGCAATGACGCACAGGGCGGAAGCACGGCGGGACTAAGCACCGGTGGTGTTGTATCGGCCGGTGGCTCACGCGTCGGCAGCGGAGGCAACTCTCCCAGCACCGGAGGTCGATCGACGGGCGGTGCACCTGCGACGGGCGGTGCACCTGCAACGGGCGGCGCACCTGTAACGGGCGGCGCACCCAGTACGGCAACGGGAGGCTCAGCACCGAGCGGGGGCAAGACCGGCGCGGGCGGCACGACTGCAAGTGGTGGTACGAACGTCGGTGGCACAGCGACAACAGGGGGAACGAGGAGCACGGGCGGCACCACAGCCGTTGGAGGCACCCGAGCGAGCGGCGGCACTGCTGCCACTGGCGGAAGCACCGGTAGCGGCGGGACAGCGGGGCGGCTCACTCCGCAGCAAGCGGTCCAACTCATGTCCCCCGGTTGGAACCTTGGCAATTCCTTTGACTCGACACCGAACGAGACCAGCTGGGGGAACCCAACGCCGAGTCAAGCCCTGATCAAGGCTGTGCACACAGCAGGGTTCAAGCTGCTGCGGCTGCCAGTAGGCTGGACCGATCACATCGGCGCCGCACCCACCTACACGATCGATTCGGCGTGGATGACCAAGGTTAAGCAGACGGCACAGTGGGCCATTGATGAGGGGATGTACGTCTTCGTCAATATACACCACGATTCGGATGGGGCGAATGGTGGGTGGGTTACGTTCCCATCGACGAACTCGGCCGCGCAGAGCATCGCAACCGAAGTCACGGCGGTGTGGAGCCAGATCGCTACCGCTTTCAAATCGTTCGATAGTCGCTTGATGTTCGAGTGCTTCAACGAGCCCAACTACCAAGGCAGCAACAACGCGCAATCGCAAACCGATCTCAATTTGTACCTTGAGGCATGCTTCAAGGCAATCCGCGACACCGGCGGAGCCAACGCCACGCGGACCGTCATGATCCAGCCGATCGGCGCGAGCCCCGTCCAAGCGGGCATCCAGGCAATCCAAAAGGTAAGCTTCATCAACGACCTCAATCTCGTGATCTCGCTGCACACGTATTACCCGACGAACTTCGGCCTGAGCACGACTCCCTACGCCTGGGGAAGCTCTTCGGACTATACGAGCATGCAGAATTCGATCGCCCAGCAGATCCGAGTTTGGCTACCCACGCAGGTCATCTTCATTGGTGAATGGGGCTCGATGGAAGCTCAAGCAACGGCCAACAGAGCAGCACACGCCTTAGCCTATGCTCAAGATACGACGACAGCGGGCCTCGTTCCCATCTGGTGGGACAACGGAGGCTCAGGAAGCNNTAACTGGGCAACGCTTGCGAACCCCTGAGCGTCTGCCGATCTCTTTCGCATCCTAGCGTCTTCCGGGATGGCCTATTGAATTTGTCGGCGCGCTGGCGCCCGGTTTCGATGCCAGAAAACGGGCCACTTCGCATTTTTTGTGAATAGGCTCGGCCGGGCGATTGCTTTTCCTGGCCTGCAGCACCAACCGAGGTCAAATTTGTCCAAATGTCCGAAATGGCAGGCCGAGCTCTCTATCAAGCCTTCCTTTCGCCCCATGCGCGGGATCTAGCCCACGTATGGAAGTTCTCATTGGAATTCGGCGGCCGCCGGCCATTGCACTTCCACGCCGAACCCGAGCTCAACCTCGTCGTTTCGGGGTGGGCAACGTTTCGCGTTGGCGACTCGACGGTCGACGCGTGCAAGTGTGACTTGTTAGCGTTTCCTGCGGGGCAGGAACACGCCCTATTGAGGGCATCCTCGGACGTTTACCTGTTTGCCATTGGGATGGATGCCGGGTTTTCCGCCGAGATACTCCGTGACCATCGCCAACACGCGGCTGCGCCAATGCACCTAACGCTCACGTCCCGCGATTTCGCGTCCGTCGTCAACCGCGCTTCAGCAGCCGTCGATCGGGATGGTACCGACCAACTGGCAGCCGAGCTTTGGGAGCAGGCAAGTTGGCTACGCCAGCGGAACATGACTTATCATGACAAGCCGATGCACGTAGTTGTACACCGAGCGTTATCCGTCATTGCGGAGAATCCGCACTGGGATTGCGAGCGCGTGGCACGCGCTTCACGTACTCAGGCCAGTGAACTCAGCCGCTATTTTCATCGGGATCTGAGAATGACGTTCGTCAAGTATCGATCTCGCGTACGACTGATGCGGCTCATTCGCCTGATGGATGAGCGGGAAAGCTCATTGACGTCGGCTGCCACGGCCGTTGGCTTTGGTTCATATTCCCAGTGCCACCGGGTTTTCCAGAGTGAGCTCGGCTGTTCGCCTCGGGAGTTTTTCGCAGCTGGAATTCGCGAAAGAATGCAACAGCGCTACGAACCCGACCACGTCAGCACCCAGCCAGATTACCCACGACTGACGGGCCAAGCCAGGCACCGATTCACGAGTTCGCAAAGCTTGTGAATCCTTTGCGATCTTGCGCCTTTTCCAGCGCTGGGTAACGGACACGCGCACCTCGCATGCTAAAGAAAACGGGCTCGCCACCCGCTATTGCATTCAAGTACGACGAACCAGGAGCCCCATGAAGACCCTCTGCATCTCTACCCTACTTGCCATTACTAGCGTAACGATGGGCGCCCATGCTGTAAGTAGCGCCGAGTTCTATACCAGCCAATCCTACACCTACGGTCGGTTCGAAGCGCGCATTCGGTTCGCGCCTGGCGATGGTGTGGTTAGCTCTTTCTTTCTTTGGAAGAACGGCTCGGAAACGGCAGGCACGTTTTGGAACGAACTCGACTTCGAGAAGCTCGGCGCCGATTGCCATCTGCAGACCAATGCCATCTACGGTAACCCTTCCGCGGGTCACACCGGTACCCCCGCACTTTCTGCCAACCTCTGTGACGAGTTCCACACCTACACCTATGAATGGACCCCGGACTATATCTCGTGGCAAGTGGACGGAGCCGAAATACGACGTGAAACGGGGGACACAGCGCTGGCTTTTGCTCAAAACGCCACGGCCGGCATGCAGTTTCGTTTCAATGTTTGGCCCGGAGATGCAAGCTTTGGGGGCAATTTCGATCCTGCAATTCTTCCAGTTTACGAGTACGTCAACTGGGCTCAATACTCGAGCTACTCCAATGGGAGTTTCTCGCTGAGCTGGCGGCAGGACTTCAGCACGGGATCCATTCCCAGCGGTTGGCTCACCGGCAACTGGTCTTCGCCGAAGAATCTTTCGACGCATTCGCCCCAGAACGTGGGTTTTGGAAACGGCAACCTCATCTTGGCCCTGACGGCAGACAACGCGCTGGGTACAGCGGGTGCGGTCGCGGTGGATCCGAGCGATGCATCTGGAACCGGTGGGGCTGGCAACACGTCAGATGCAGGAGAGTCGACGGGCGGCACCTCAGCCGTTGCCAGTAGTTCTGCGAACACGGCGGGTGACGATGGCTGTGGATGCCGCGTCCCCCAACATTCGAGCACCGGGACTTCTGCGCTCGCGTGGCTGGGTTTGCTAGCGGGCACCGCTCTGCGCTATCGGCGACGACACTCACCGCGATGAGCGCATCGTAGCGCCACCATGGCATTCGAAGGTGCGGCACAGTTAGTGCTGGCACACGCGAACGTAGTCTACGAGCATCTGTTGTGGAAACACCGTACTCGAGTCGGGATTTCCCGGCCAAGTGCCGCCCACGGCCACATTGAGAATAATGAAGAACGGGTGCGCGTAGACCCAATTGGCGCCGGTTGGAATATTGCTCGGGGTCTTGGTGGAATAGAGCGTGTTGTCAACGTACCAGCGAATCACGTTTTGCTCCCACTCGATGGCAAAGATGTGAAATGCATCGCCAACGGGAGCGGAAAGTGATGTCTGCGCAGTTGGGCCAGACCCACCCGAATAACCCGGCCCATGCATGCTGCCATGAATGATGTTCGGCTCTTTACCGATGTTTTCCACCACATCGATTTCGCCACACGCAGGCCAAGGGTTGCTGCTGATGTCGGTCCCTAGCAGCCAAAACGCTGGCCACATTCCTTGCCCCTTTGGAATCTTGATGCGAGCCTCGATTCGACCATATGTCCAGCTTATAAGCCCCTGAGTCTTGATACGCGCAGACGTATAGTTCATTCCGTTCATTGACTGCTGCTTTGCGGTAATGACGAGATTACCATTGCCATCTAGCGACGCATTCGCCGCGCCACTCGTGTAATATTCGAGTTCGCTATTACCCCAACCGTTACCGCCAACGTCATAGGTCCACTTCGAGGAGTCGACCGCCGCACCCGCCGCACCATTGAACTCGTCGGACCAAGCAAGCTTGTAAGTTGTGTCACTGCCGGTACAGCCCACCTGCGCGCTCGACCCGCCCGTGCTCGTCACCCCGCCGGTCGCTTTGGTCCCGCCCGTCGTTGAAATGCCACCGGTAGCCGCTGCGCCACCCGTCGGCTTGGCACCGCCCGTATTCGGACTTCCACCGGATGCAATCGCTCCACCGGTCGCGTTAGTGCCGCCTGTACTGATTGCGGCGGCTCCACCCGTCGGCTGGTTACCACCGGTGTTTGCGTTGCCGCCCGTTGCTGCAACTCCACCCGTCGGCCTGTTGCCCCCTGTACTCGGGCCAGCGCCGCTTGCGCTGGTCCCACCCGTTGGCATCGCACCACCCGTGCTCCGGTAACCGCCTGTGGCAGCAGGCTCGGTGCTCGAGGAAGAACTCGTCGACGTGCCACCTAACGACTGAGAACCTGCAACACTCCCCGAAGTTCCGCCACTGGCGCTGCTTGCGCCGCCTGGCTGCCCCACGCCGCCTACGGCCCCCGCCTGGCTGGAAGTTCCACTGCACGATGCGAGCACGCCGGATAACAGTCCCAAAGCTGCAAGGGTTTTCACGGGTTCAATCCCTCTTCTGTCGAACGGATTTCTGCGACAACCAAATCTAGCAGCCAGACAGGCCATTGCACTTCGCAGATTCTGGTTTTTGTTTGTGACGCACACACAAGGTCGCCGCTGCGTGAATCCTGCTATGGCCATGACGGTACGGAAACGCAAGTGAGTCCCCAAAAGCGAACGCCCACGTTAGCAAATCTGGGCAGCACTGTACTCGCCTTCTCCAGGCGAACATTGGGGCGGACGGCACCGCGTGGGTCGAAAGTGCGGTTCGCAAAGCACGATCACGTGGTTCAGGTGCTATCTTGTCCGACTGGAGCAGCTCCAAAGCGAGGCGAAGCCGAAGGCGGGAAGGTCGATGATGAGGATGACGATGGGCACTGTATGGTGGTTGACGCTGGTCGCGGCGGTCGTCTCCTGCGCGGGGCGCCACGGGAAGTCGCCGCCACCGGCCGCTCCCATCGTGCGGCCGCCACCCATGCGCATCGCGCCGCTGGAGGAAACAGAGGCGGAGGGTTCGCCGTCCGCTCCCGGCCCGCTTCCTGAGCAAAGCGCCGCGGAGGAGCCTCTTGCGCCGCCACGACCACGCGCGACCGAAGCAGATGGGTCACCGCGACCGTATGTGATAGCGGAGCTCACGCCGCCGAGTGGGTACGGCATTATCGGGGCGTCGCTGACGGTGCTGGCTGCTCCGCCCAAGGTCGCAGGTGGGTTCGAGCCGTCGTATCCGTGGGTAGGGGATGGTCCGCCGGAAGTCGTCGGCGTGATAGTTTCGCCCCGGTGGTATCGGCCGCTGGCATGGGAGCAGGTCCACGGATCGTGGGACGGCTATGAGCCAGGTCCCGACGCGAATGACCCCGAACCATCGTTCACCTTCTCAGGCCGCGTGGTGCGGCAGCCGATGGAGCTGCTTGTGTTCGGCGAGGACGCGCACTGGACGGCGACCGTGCCGCTTCTGCCCTGTGCGAAGAACCCGTGCCCCAAGTACGTGTCGGCCGTCGACACGCTTGTCGTGGTCGTGCGCGCGGGGACCGCCGAGCGTCTGGGGATCGGGAAGGGCTGGTCGATTGCGGTGGGCGGGTGAGAAATTTACGGCAACCCGCGGATCCCAAGTTAGGCCGGAGCGCAGATTGCCGCGCGTCCCATTCATCAAAGACAACGTCACGTGACACGAAGCAGACAAAGACTGAGACGCTGGGCACCTAAATGACCTCCACAAACCACAACGCCTGCGTGGTTGCAAATGCCCGCACTGCGAGGAACCGTCGGTACGACGACCGTTACGCTCGACAACGAGCTGTCCACTAGGTACTTGGGAGAGAAAGCCGGCGTTAGGAGTGTCCGGGGCTCGAACGCTGCCGTGACTTCAACCGACCGGTAATAGAAGCCGTCCGTATCGATTTGCAGCGACCCGATAGGCGCGGCTATGTATTCGTCTTCGCGTAGCCACTCTTCATCAGGGCTTGCTTGACCATCGCAAATGTGGTGTCTTTCGGTACCGGTCGTTGCATCCGGGAATCAGGCCGGGGTAGTAGTAGGTGTCGTTCGTATCCGAATTTTGCGTCTAGCGGATGAGTTCTACAGGCCAAATGGTTTTGGCGTTCGCGATCGCGCAACAATTTCCTAGAGGTCTTTAAGGAACTGGGCTACATGAAAGATATTAATTTCAGTGTTCTGGGTCTCGTGGTACTTGTCGCCTGTTCGTCCGAATCAGGGACACCGGTGACGGCAAATCCGGATGCGGGCGGCACATCGAATGTTGGCGGTTCAACGGGTCTTGGCGGCACATCTGCCACGACGGGCAATTCGAGCGGCGGCGCGACGTTAGCTGCGGCTGGCAGCCCCACTGGAGGCGCCGCGAACTCGGTTGGGGGGCTCGCAAATGATTCGGGCGGCGTGTCCTCCATTGGCGGGACCTCAACTGCGGTCGGGGCAGGCGGTACCATTGCAGTGGGAGGCACGGTGTCCGTCGGCGGCGCCGTCAGTTCGGGTGGCTCGTTGGGCCTAGGCGGCACACCGGCAACCGGAGGCGCCGCGATTGGTGGCGCATCGACGACCGGAGGCACTCCCGCAACTGGGGGCGCGCCAACTACTTCGGGCGGAATGACTGCGACGGGTGGGACCGCAACGGGTGGGGCACCAACTACGGGAGGTAGTCCCGCAACGGGCGGCACTGCAACAGGCGGCACTGCAACGGGCGGCACTGCAACGGGCGGCACTGCAACGGGCGGCGCTGCAACGGGCGGTACTACAACGGGCGGCACAACATGCCCCCTGCCCGCCTCGCTGTCGGACCCCCAATTCGTCGATCCGGCAGCGGGCACCGATGACGACAAACACGGCGGCGCATTGGGCGCATGCGCATACAAAACCCTAACTTACGCTCTCGCTCACGCAACCGGGCAGATTGCATTGCCAGCGGCGACCACGTATTCGCCGACAACTGAAACGTTTCCAATCATTCTAACCGGTAATCAGCAGCTGCTCTGCGCCGCAACATCCACCGTTATTCAGGGCAAAGGCTTGGATACGGCGACGGGTTACCAAACGACGGTAGTCTTCCGCGGCACGCGCAACGCCCTCAACAACTGCAAAGTAGACGGCAATGGTGGCGGCGGGTATTGTGTGCATATTACGGCATCGGGCTCTTCTTCCTCGAGCCCGCACACTATCACTGGCAGCGACATTGGTAACTGTGGCGGGACGGCCATCACGATTAGAAACGCTAACAATGTTACTGTGACTACCTCAAGCATTCACAATAGTCAGATTGGCGTGTCTTGGCTGGGACCGAATACCGGAGGCTCGATGCTCAACAACACGTTCAAGGCCAACTCGATTGCGGATATTCAATGCTCGGTCGCAGATCCTGGTGTTACCGGCAGTGGCAATACTGCTCTCGGCGTCCTGTATTGCTCGCAATGCGGCAATTGCCCGTTTTGAGGCAGGAATCTACCGTTGGAGTAGTGAGCCGCCGCGCGAATGTGCGGGCCTTAACTCGGCATTTTGCCGTCGAGGAGGACTTCGTCGGCGAATCGTCGTATAGTGAGCACTCACTTAGGTCAGGTGGTGACACATGGCAACATGGCGAGCGCCTATGCGACGAATAACGACACTTTCACTGGCTTCTCTTGCTGCATGCAGCTGCGGTCGGACGGAGTTGGACACGGCATTCGACGTAACCACGGTGAACTTGGAGCCTACGGGTGGGACGACCTATGGCATGGGAGGCTCGGTAGTTGCTGCGGGTGGGTCCACTACTGGCGGTCGCCTTGCCACGGGCGGACGTGCTTCGGGGGGCTACGT
>PMCK01000051.1 GCA_003154095.1 Myxococcales bacterium
GCGGCCGGAACTCGATTGAGCGCATCAAGACCACCGGTGGGCCCAAATACGATGTTGGCCTTAAGCCCTACAGCTCCCAATAGACGCGACAACTCCGCGTAAACCCCAGTCCAGAATGCGTCCTGAAAGGGCACTACCGCCCACACATTCACCAAGTCTTTTTCTATCCTTGGCGCGGGTCTTAGATACTGCTCGATGAGCGCGCCTAGCACAATCTCATGCCCCAAATAATTGGACCCTTTGAAACCTCCGGTTTCAGCCCAAACTATCCGTCGCCCTTCCGCCTGAAACTCGCGCACGATTTGCCCAACGTCATCGCCAACGATATCCGACGTACATCCCGTGAGCACTGCGAAGAGATCGGCGTCAATTACTCGAAACGCGTTCTCTATTACCGTCTTCAGCTTCTCCTCGCCTCCGAAAATGATCTCTTGCTCGGAGGCGTTGGTGCAGGGCACTGTGTGACCACCGGCATAACCCGAGCCTTGGCCGCCATTTTGGACTCCGATTGCACCCCAGAGTTTCTGGCCGCAGCCGGGCCCTGCGTGCAGTATGGGCACAGCGCGGTGGATGGCCAAGATGGACTGCAGCCCGCCGAGACTGCAAACGTGTCGAACTTGCTCGACGACTCGTGTGTTCAACGCAAACCTCTCTTCTAGCTAGCTTCGAGTCTCGTACTCTCAGCCGATGCTGGTGTTTTCTTAGCTCACTGGTATTCTCTAAGCACCCACGGCCCGGAGGGGGCGTAGTCCAGATTCGGTTGCTTCAACGCTGTCGAGAGCCTCGCGCGTCGGGCCCAAGGCACCAGGTTCCTTCAGTAACGCGAAGCTTTCCTGGGCCATCCACCAGTCGGTGTACGGCAGTTTGACTCGAGCCGCGAGCCGCTTGGCGAGGCTCGAATTCGTGAGCTTGTCTACCAGAATGTTTCCGAAGTTCAGGATTCCGTTGAAGCCAAACGCGCTGAATTCATCCGTGACCATGTACGTTGCAATGCCCATTTTCGTGGCCCATATGGAGGAACCGGGGTGTCGCGTTACGTACAGATCAGGCTTCAATTTGTGCAGAAGATTGACGACTTCGAAGTTTTGCTGATCGCCCACACTGACTTTGAGATTGGGCTGACTTTCGGCAAGACGCATCGTCGATTCTGGAATACCTCCGTGATCGTAGTTCTGATCGAAGTGCCACGTCGCAGCCCAAATGACATCAACGCCCAGTTCCCGCAGCACACGCACGTAGTTATGGCCAAAGCTTGGCCCCATGCCCACGACCGCTGTCTTGCCGGCAAGCTTTTGACGGAGTGCTTCGAGCTCGGGTCGAATCCTCTCTTCCTCTTCGAGAATGAATATTTCCACCTCCTTTTCGCGATTGAGGGCAATGCCCAATGCTCGAAGCCAATTCTCGTAGCCCTGAATCCCGTGAGGTTGCTCTGTCTTGAGATAGGGCACGCCGTAGTGCTGTTCAAGCCCGTTGCCCAAGTAGCTTCCGAGGGTTCCGCAAATGCTCACCGTGGCCGCTGCTTCCGACAGGTGTCGGAGCTGTTCGACCGTAGAATGCTGTAAGACGAACACTGGCTCGACCCCGAACCTAGAAAACGTGCGAATGATTGCTTTTCGAGCACTTCCTCGAAAGTTAACGTAGTTGACTTTGTTGGTCTGCTCGCGAGGAGGCTGAACTAGGCCGTAAAGAACAGCATGAAACGCTGCATCAAAACCGGATGCCCAAACCTTCGACTTGAACCCCTCGCAGAAGGCGGGCACTAGTGGAATACCAAGCTCCGGACTCAACTCGTCGAGAACGGACTGAATATCCTCACCGATGATCCCCGAAACACAAGATGCAGTAACGAAAATTGCGTTCGGCTTATAACGTTCGTACGCAGCAATCAACGCTTGGCGCAGTTTGGCGCTCGCCCCAAATACGGTGTCACGTTCATCCAAGTCCGTGCTAATAATGCGTATATTGGTCAGGACGAGGTCCCGAATCTTTGCACCGGATTTGAAATTCACATTGGCTGCAACTGAGTCCGCGGCGCATCCCAGTGATGCATGATTTACGATGACCGCATCCGCAATGCTCGCCAACTGTCCCTGACAGCAACCAGAGGAACAGGCGCTTGCTTGGGTGAAGCAGCGGTCCCGATTTTGAATTTGTCGACATGAACCCCGGCTCTCGAGGTCCTGAACGGTACCCACGTACCCGGTGATCGCGGCGAGGCGCTTTTCTCGGGTAGGGACTTCATTGTGCTTAATGTCGATGGCGCTCATTGCCGCCCGACCTGCACGTGGCATGCCGGTTCCCTCACGTCGAGTTTGAGAATCCGGGTTGGCGAGCACTTCAAGGACAACAGAGTCAGCTCCGCTTTATTGGACAAGGCACAGGCTAAGCACGGTGCACAACAACGAAACCAGGAAAGTTGATAACTCGGCGCGTGAAGTCCGTTGATCCGTGACAGGTCACGGTTCCCAACGCCCAAAGTTACTCCCTGCAACCAATTGGCCGATTCGGATCAATCGTTCACATATTACACATGTGGACGTTATTTCAGATTGGCTTTCAACCAGGAACCAGAATGCACTAGCTTCCCGCTGTCGCTCACAATAGTTATGGGCAGTCGCCTTTACACAGAGTATGGCTTGTCACGACCGTTTCTTGCGCGGGCAGGTTAGTATGTACTTCGAGTCAGAAGGTTCTGGTAACACACAAACTGCCGTTGATTTCGCGCTGAAGACCGCCGACGAGCGTGGCATCCGCAATGTCGTAATAGCAACGAGTACCGNNTCTGAATATCGTCGCGGTTACTCACGTTTACGGCTACCCGACCCCAGGAGAGAACGAACTTTCTCCTGAAACACGCAGTGATCTCGTTGCACGGGGAATCAAGGTGCTCACCGCGGCGCATGCGTTAAGTGGCGTCGAACGGGGACTCTCGAAGAAGTTCACTGGCGTCGCCATTTCGTTGGTGGGCGAAACATTCGGGGTTGCCATGCCTGCATGGCGTGCCAACAGAGCCCTGGTTGCCCTTGCTATTCGATAGCTCTG
>PMCK01000079.1 GCA_003154095.1 Myxococcales bacterium
AATATTCATCGCGGGGTACATCTGCTTTCGCAGCGGGCCACCGAAAGTTACGAACACGCCCGCGACGTCGTGCAGTCATACTTGGGCTCTGCCGATCGAGCCGAAATAGTATTCGTGCGCGGCGCAACCGAAGCCATCAACTTGGTTGCCCATTCCTGGGGGCGTAAACATCTAGTGCCTGGAGATGAAATAGTAATTACCGGGCTTGAACATCACGCCAACATTGTGCCCTGGCAGGTTTTGCGAGACCTGACGGGCGCAATCTTGAAAGTGATTCCGATCGATGACAACGGTGAAGTTCAATTGTCGGCTGTTGACGCAATACTATCACCTCGAACGCGACTGCTTGCTTTGGCGCATGTGTCAAATTCCCTGGGCACCGTCTTGCCGGTGAAAGAAATTATCGAACGCGCACACGCGGTGGGAGCCAGGGTATTGGTTGATGGGGCGCAAGCAGTTGCACACATGCCCGTCGATGTTCAAGACCTTGCTGCCGACTTCTACACATTTAGTGGGCACAAACTCTACGGGCCGGACGGAATAGGCGTCTTATACGGGCGTCGCGAACTGCTAGAGTCGATGGACCCATACCAAACAGGTGGCGACATGATCCGGCATGTAACGTTTGAAAGGACAACTTTCAACGAATTGCCGCATCGGTTTGAAGCTGGAACGCCGAATATCTCCGGAGCGATCGCTCTCGGCAAGGCCATTGAATTCGTGCAATCAGTGGGTTTTTCGTGGATAGACGAGCACGAACGACATCTGCTTTCATTTGGAGTCAGCGCACTTCAGGATCTGACCGGATTGAGAATAATTGGAATGCCAGCGCAACGCAGTGGCGTAATATCTTTTACGGTCAATGGGGTGCATCCTCATGATCTGGGGACGTTTCTTGACACGAGGGGGATTGCCATACGCACGGGACATCATTGCGCACAGCCGGTTATGGACCGTATGGGAGTACCCGCGACGGCACGAGCGTCGTTAGGAATGTTCAACACGTCTGAGGAGCTTTCAATGTTGGCTGAGGGCGTGAAGCAAGCTCGGGAGATGTTCGCATAATGTCGGATTTGCGTGATCTATACCAAGATCTGATCCTTGATCATGGCAGGCACCCAAGGAATTTCCACGTGCCTGACGGGTGCAATTTCCACGCGGACGGCTATAACCCACTGTGCGGAGATAAGATTAGCGTATACTTAAAATGCGAAGCCGATTCCGTACTAGATGCCGGAATTCAGGGCGCGGGGTGTGCCATATGCATGGCGTCGGCATCAACGATGACGGAGATCGTCAAGGGCCAGAAGAAATCGGAAGTGGAACGGCTGTATGTAACGTTCACCGATTGGATTGTAAGAAGTAGCATCGTGAAGGAAGGGGAACTGCCATCTAAGCTCGCAGCATTCGCGGGAGTACGGGAATTTCCAATGCGTGTCAAATGTGCAACACTTGCCTGGCACACTTTAAAGGCTGCGCTCGACGGTCAAGAAGTCGCAACTAGCGAGAAGGAGTGAGCCGTGATTTCTCGTGACCTATTTGAACGTCATCGGCTAAAAGTTCTAAACGTGGTGGGCCCAAGCGGCACGTCTGAATCCGACTATATACTTGAGGACCCAGCGTTGACGGAATCGGCAGAAATGTTGGATGCCGATACGCTGCGCAATGCCGCAATAACTTCGTTAAGAACGATTAGCGATCCGGAGATCCCACTAAATATCTATGATTTGGGGCTCATTTACAATCTTGACACCAATGATACCGGCAATATCCGCGTTGCAATGACATTGACCTCACCGGGCTGTCCAGTTGCCGGAGTGCTGGTTCGTCAGGTGCACGACTCAATGCGTCGGTTGCCTGGGGCCAAAAGCGTGCGAACGGAACTCATCTGGGACCCGCCTTGGTCAAAGGATCGCCTTACCGAGGCGGCTCGCTTGGCATTGGACCTACTGTGAATTACGTTATCCCTATGTCCGAAAATCAAGAGTCGTTCCAGCCTTCAGCCCCCGAAGATGTCACGATCCGCGTGACGGAGCGGGCTGCCCGTTGGATTTTGGACCGACATTCGAAGTTGGGGCAACCTGAAGCGGCACTTCGGGTGGGGGTGAAAGGTGGCGGATGCGCTGGTTACACCTATGTGACCGACGCGACGATCGATCCCCCCCATGAACGTGACCAGGTACTCGAGTTCTTCGGTCTGCGTGTTTACGTAGACCAAAGAAGCCTCCGGTGGATAGGTGGAAGTACCATCGATCTTCATAAGTCTCTGATCCACACGGGCCTCAGATTTCAAAACCCCCGTGAAGCTTCGACCTGCGGTTGCGGTGCGACATTCAGCGTTAAAGGCGAATGAGCTAATCGTGAACTTGCAAACTGAAGCAGACTAACTCTTCATCCTGATTTAGTGCTTCTCGCTACAGTTCCACTCGCCCGCAAGTACGTACACGCGCTTGCACTGGATTGTCACTGAAACCGTGTCGGGCTGCTTTCCAGTTTGCAAAGTCGCGGCTAGGTCATATTCATGTCCAAATGGAGTTCGTTCAATGCGGGTTGTTCGCGTGGGACAGGGGTTGCCATGGCAGGCGACCTTTTGCGCAAGAGCAACTACATCGCTCGAATCACCGTAGACATTGATCAAACCCAATGCCGTCACGGCAAGCAACAGTATTGTAACGATGGGCCGAGTGAACTGCTTCACATTTGACACAGATACCTCGATTGCGCCTTGAGCGAAGCTACTTCGCCGATGGCGCAAGTTCCAATTCGTAAAATGGGCCCGGGCGCTCCTTGGTCCACCAAAGACCGGCGCCAATATTGGTGAAGTGCTTGTTGAGAATTCCCCGATAGTACGAGCCGTTTCGGATGAAGATATCCTGGTCAGTCCGCTCCAAGTCGCAGTTCTCGCGGAGATCTTGTCGTGTCGTGATTT
>PMCK01000700.1 GCA_003154095.1 Myxococcales bacterium
TGACAACGGAAGGGGATTGCTGCGAGGTGGCCATCCCAGTCGACGCAAAACCGAAAAAGTGAGGGCAGCTTCGCGGTGCAGAACAGTAGTAGTGCGTAAATGTTGCAGGGGCTGGCGCATTTGTGGAAAGCCTACTGAGGTCTCGGATGAGCACGAAGCCAAGCAACTGGCAGGTCCGAACGACCCCGGATCACACTGTGATGTCAAGATCTGCACGAACTTCGGGTTGGGCTCGCCGGGCGCGAACCTCGCGTAGCCGAGCGGATTGCGCAAAACCCGAGTGCGACCAACGAGGTAGTCACAACTATTGTGCGTGCTCAATTGAGCCGATGTTTCGCCGTGAATGCCCGCAACACTTACCTGCCCAATTTCCTGTCCACCGGGATCAGGCGGTTGCGCTTAGGATTGACAATGTGGGCCGGGCTACTATCCCATACCCGTTATGCGAACTTTCCATCTCGTTGCCGTAGTTTCAGTTTCTTGGTTAGGCTTGAGCTGTACACCCCCGGGTGGGTCGGGTGCTGCAAAAACGCCGAGCGATACATCTAGCACCGAGCCCAATGCGGATTCGGCAGGAGCCGCGAAGTCCACTCCCACAATAGGTTTACCAACCGAATGCAAGCAGCAGGGCAAGTACTGCATGCCCCCTGGCGACTTCGTCGAACGACTGTGCGGGAATAAATTCCCAGGGTTGGCTCTAGTCTGGTTCGCTAAGGGCACGCCCTGGACACGCCGCTACGTGCGCTTACCTGTCGTTGAACCTAGAAACACGACGGGTGGTCCCTCGAGTGACGCCAAGTTGACTTGGGGTGAGGAAGTACTGGCGCTCAAGCGACACGGCGCAGGGGGCGACATTCAGGTGAGCGGTGCCGTCGATTACGACGTGCTGCGCTGGGATGGCACTTGCGCATCGATGTCCGACCTCGAAATGACGTCTCTGGCGCCAGGAATGCCCAAGAACGCACCGATCGTTTGGAAGTATATCGACTCCAACGTGCAGGAGGCATTGCTCAAAGATAGCGCAATCCAGAAGGCGACCGAGGCGGAGACCAAGGCCTGTGGGGGTAAGGCCGCGGGTGGTGGTATTGCCTGTCAGCAGGCGAATCGTAGGCTCAATACAGCCATCGTGGCCGCAGTGCGCAATGGCCTGTCGTTGCCCACGCCGGAAAGGATCCCTGATTGATTACTCGCTGCCGGGGGAGTGTGGCGCCTCAGTAGGGGGTGCCGTCCTTGTGGCGAAAGTCTGCTTTGCCCGAGTAGCGACCCGCCGCGCATGCCAGATCGATGTCGGGGTATTCGCCTCGGTCCTCGTTGTTGCGTGAACCTACGACGAGAATTAGCGCGTCTCGGTTCGACCGGTTCTGAAAGCAATGGCCGTTCGGATCGCCTGCCTTGAAACCCGCGCAATCGCCGGCGTGCAGGGTCTGTTCGCCTTCATCGGTCATCAAGACGAACTCGCCGTCGAGGACGTACGCAAACTCATCCTCGTGTGTGTGCCAATGGCGCTGGCTTGACCATACTCCCGGGGCAAGTCGAACGAGATTGACCCCAAACTGGGTCAGCCCTGCGGCATCTGCCAGACGTAGCCAGGTCCGTCCCTTGCAGGGCTCATTGAAGGGAGCGGGGTAGCGCGAACCGGCCCCTTTGGGTGCATTGGCCTTGTCGATCTTCGGCATGATTGTAATTCTCCTAGGGGCCAAATTCATAGTGCCGGAGCAAACGCGTCGCCATTGGTGCTCTGCCCTGCAATTCACCCTAACAGTACGTATTGTCGCCAACAATCGCGCAGGAGTGTGACGAGGGCACTACGGAACTAGTTCGTAGGCACCAATGTCGAACGCGCTGCCTTGTGGCCGTGGATTGCCGTCGAGGTCCGACGAGGCTGGGGTCGACTTGCCCTGATTGACGGCGGGGCTGTTCGCTGTGAGATGAAAGTCATGGGACGAAGCTGCGACCAACAACGGATCGGACGACACGTTCGCGGTCAGGTACGTGGGCGCGGTGCCAGCACCGTAAAACAAGTTGTTCGAGCCGGTGATCTGCGGAGCACCGCCCGTATCGCTCGACATGTAATGCTCACCTGTCGTTGCAAGGACTAAGTTGTTGTCCATCTGAATCCCTACGGGCCCAGTGGCAAGTGCGATGGCGCCGGAGGCTCCCGTGCCGCGCGAGCCACAATTATATAGTGTGTTGTTGAACAGTTGCACTTTACCGCTGCCCGGTGAGCCCTGGTTAGTTATATTTGCAACGTAAATACAAGCGTAGTCCGAGGATCCATCGGCGGGATCCGGGCCCTGACCCACATCGTATATGACGTTATTGTAAGCAATCACCGAGCCCTGCGAGGGGTCGACGCTGGCGAAGTTGAGCCCATCGCAGACGGTGCCGTGAATCACATTATCGTGGACGACTAGATCGAATTCATTGGGACCGCTCGAGTCGTGAAACTGAATCGCCCTGCAGGTTTTACCGTCTCGCACGGTATTCCAGCCAAGCTCGATGTGGTCCGAGCCAAAATAGATTCCGTGATAATACTTAGTGATCGTCGTCACGTTGGCCGCCGCATCGTGCACGACATTGCCGAACAGCTTGAGGCCCGCTGTGTTGTCGCCCAGGCCACCGGTTACACATCCACTCAAGCCCGAGCCATTGGGGCAGGAGATGTCGTTGCCCACGATGCGCCATCCTACCGCCCCACCTTCGAGATCGATGGCTTCAGTCTCACCTCGAAGCGATAGTTGCGAGATGACCCAGTAATCGAACGTGCCAGTGATGGCCGGCGTCAATATGCCCCGTTCGAGACCGGATTCTACGCCAATCGTCACGCTTGCCCCTGGGTAGGCAACGAGGGCTTTGGGGGCACTTGCGGTTCCGGAGTTAGCGCCATCGTTGGCGCTCATGCCGAGTGCGCAGCGATACGGCGAAGAAGCATCCTGCGTCGTCTGCGACAGTGTGTCGCCGGCGCGCGTACCCAGATATGCAATGTCACCTGCAGCGATCGCATTTTTCGCTTTCGGAATCGTCTTCCACGGATTAGCGAAGCTTCCGTCATTCGAGTCATTGCCACTCGACGTAACAAAATAGATCTTGCCGGCGCGCACGGTAAACGGAAGCGAATTGCTGTCACCCCTGTTGGCGACGTGCAGAACGATATTGCCAGATTGCGCAAGACTCCCGAGCTGTAACGTAATCTTGGTATTCGTCCAAATCCGGTAATTGTCTGCCGCACCACCGCCGATCGTTACCGTTGAATTGCCCTGCGTGTCGCCAAAACCATTGCCCCAAATCGTTACGAACGCTCCCTTGTCGCTCTGGCCACCACTATTCGGACCGCTCGTGAGATCCGAGAAAAATAGGGCAAAGCCGGTGATCGGGTTTGGCCCTGTGGTCCCCGCCGTGCCACCCGTATTGCGGCCCGCCGTGCCACCGTTGCCACTGTTGCCGCCGCTCGAACTTTGCCCGCCACTACCTCCCGTGCCGACAGTCGGGGCAGGCGTGCCGCTACAAGCCAACACGAAAACGCAACCACCGACGGTCGCAGTCCATGAGTCGATCCGTGCGTGCATGCGCCAAAGCGTACATCAGCTAGATGGCCCGCGATTATTTTTTTGTCACATCGGCACGGAACCGTCCAAAGCTCCAATGTAAGTCAACGGGGCTCGTGACCCGCTCGTCCGCGTTTCGCACCTCAGGGGCGTTAGCCGAGCAGGCTGGCGGAAATAGCGATAGTGCCTTAGAATCTGTTCATGATTCCGAAACTTGGCGCTCTTCTCTTGGCGCAAACAATCCTGGCTTGCGGTGGGACGACAAGTAGCGGGGACGGCGATAGCAATGGTATCGGCGGTGCAGTGACAAGCAACGGAGGCGCCGCTGGCGATGGCAATTCTTTGGGCGGAGGCGCAGGGATCGCCAATAACGGAGGCAGTTCCGCTGTCGGCGGCGCGAGCGGTGTCGACAATTGCCCCAGCACCACGGTGAACTTCCAGGTAGTCCCTGCGCTCAACTCGCCGACGCAATGGTGCCTAGGAACGCCCGGGAGCTGCGGGGGACAAACGATGACAATCCTCGACGCGTCGGGTGCACTAGGACTCTCGAGTTATTGCCAGATGTCCTGCGAAACCTGCACGACGAATATTTGCCCGCCGCTCGCATGTTTCTTGCCGGTTCAACTCACGAGCACCGGTTCGGACTTTAGTTGGAGTGGCACTTACGTGACGCCTAGCAGTTGCGGTCCATCGTCTACGGCTTGTCAGGCAATGCGCTGCGCCGCACCCGGAAAATACCAGTTCAAGGTTTGCGGCTTTGCTAATCCAGATCCCACTTCGACTAGCGCGTGCAGTATGGCGCCGAGCACTACGATTCAGACTTGCACGCAGGTTACATTCGACTATCCGACGACTGCGCCGGTCATCGTAACAATGCCACTATTGCCCTAGAGCATTTTGCCCCCGCACCTAAACTGACTGACTAGATCTAACCTGGAAATAGCGAAGAATAGGGCTGCGCCTCCGCAATGACGAGGGCAAATGCGGGCGCGAAGGCCGAGATTTCTTGGCAGTCGGATGACTTTATAGCTCACCACCATTCGCGGCAGCGCAGCGCGAAGCTCAGGCCGCGCCGCCCCAAGTCGGCAAACAGTTTGCGCCCCACCCAGGCCGCCGCGAACGCCCAAAATCCCACGGCCACGAATGCAAGCACGCGCAGCACCCCTGGAATCGAGACCGCGCCATCGACGAATGGGTGCCAAAGCGCGCTCATTTCAGGGACGAAATAGCAGTA
>PMCK01000163.1 GCA_003154095.1 Myxococcales bacterium
CAACTTGAGCGAAGCCGTGTTGAAAGCGCGAAGGACGTTGCGCCTTTTGACGGAGGAGGAAAAACCGATTCGTAGTTCGCTGATTATGGGTTTTATCGAGGGTAACTGCGATTCGAAAAGTATGGCCGCAAGAGTCCGCGAAAGGCGCGTGCGCGCAGTGCGGGACACGGCTGCGAAGTTGCGGGCACAGGAGCCTCTCAATGAGGAAGTCGTGCGGCTGGCAATCGAGAGGGCTTCTTTACCGTATGATTCCACGCGAGAGCGTGTCGACGCGGCGGTGAGGGAAAGCGTTGGTGGACTGCNNCAGGCCAATTCCAAGCTCCACGTCAACGTGCGCCTTCTACTTCTCACGTCCGTTGCGGAGGTGACTCGACTTATGCAATGGCTCTGCAGCAACACCTGCGACCTCAATCAGGTCTCGATCGACCCCCGAGTTATAGTGACGGACGATGAACCGGAAGTGACGCGCAGCAAGGATCAAGAACTCACAAGCAGATGAGAATGTCAGTCCAACGCTGGCGTTCAGCTGCGGCGCGGAGCGCNNCCAGTTGGACCGTAGCGCTTCGGGTCTTCAAGTCGCATCCTGCAGGGCGGAAACACGATCTAGCCTTTGCCAATAATTCTATCGTATTCGGCGTGCCCACCAATCCAAATCCAAGTCACCGTGTTTCCATCTAGGATACCCAGCGCTCGGTAACCATGGGTAACACGCACCGAGTATAGAGACCGATTGGATAGAACACATTTGAAACGAAGACTGGGGTGTGATGGATCATGAGAGAACAGCGCATACGCTTCGTGCGCGCGTACTTTTGCCACTTCCGGCAATTTCGCGTGCGCGATCCAGAAACTTTTCGTCGCGTGAGATTTCACAATTTGGCCAGGTCTAGCTCCTCAACCTGACCCGCACGTATTTCGGCCACCGCATTGTCGGCAAGCTTTTCAAGTGCGTCCTGCGATGCCGCGAATTTTTCGTCCCAAGCTCGATCGTCAGCCAGCTCAGTAAGCAACCACTGACCGATGCGATCTTGCTCATCCGGAGGCAATTTCGAGACTTCCACGATCGCCTTCTCAAGGACTTGGGTCATGCCTTTGATTATACGGCCAAGTCGCACAAAAACAAGCCCACACTGGGCAATCTGCCCAGGCATATGACCAGCACAATTCCCCGCAAGTCGCCATAACGCACCTCCCTCCATTCGCGCGCAGGCATCGCGTCAGCGATGTCGAGCACGAATCGGGGGGAGGTCGGCGGCGCGCAGCGCCGACGGGTGGGGGCATCAAAACCTCCAAACCCTCACCAACCCCCTCAGCCAAACAACAACATTCATCCCAGACGCCCTCGGCCGCACGCTCCAGCAAACCCTGGACACGACAACCACCGCCTTCACCTGGGATGCAGCCAACAACCTCACCAGCGTTACCCCACCGGGCAAACACCGTGCCCGCAAGCACCGCCCGACGAATCACGTACCGACACAACGCACGACCACTGGCCTTGCCCAGGTGCGCGGCCAAGGAAACCAAAGTCTTTCTAAGGACTTAGCTAGGCTCAGTGGACATAACATCCTAACCGCGATCAAGTGGTCTTTCGCTCTGGCGGCAATTTGTAGATCTCTTGACGACCCCGTTAAGCACCGAACTTCAGCGAGACTCAGAAGCTGGCCGAAGCCTTCGTCGTGGCGGCAATGAGTGGCAACGTCGAGGGGCTGGCGCGCCTTCTCGCTGATGACGCGGTTTACTATTCCGATGGCGGCGGCAATCGGCGCGCTGCGCTCAATCCAATCATCGGTGAGGCCCGGATTTTGCGTTTGTTTTAGGGCATCCGGACCAAAGGCGCCTTTACCGCCGCTCGGGCTGAACCCGCGATGCTCAACGGCCATGCGGGCTTCGTGTTTCGAACCAACGAGGGAACGGAAACGGTCGCGTTCGACGCAGCACATGGCCAAATCATCGGCATCTACGCCGTGCGCAATCCCGATAAGTTGCGCCATCTCAGCTAGCGTCGGCCCGGTCCCCCATGCTATCGCGATGACAATCAACTGGAGATCCGATAAATGAGCGAACGCAACAACTCAGGCGAGACTCTGTTCGAACACGCAGGCGGTCAGCAGGCGCTTCACCGGTACACAGAAGTCTTCTATCGTAGCGTCCTGGCCGATCCGCTCCTGCAGCCATTGTTTGGTGCCGGTCGACCCGAGCACGTCGCGCATCTAACGGCATTCACTGTCGAATCGTTCGGCGGACCGGATACGTTCACGCGCGAAATGGGCGGGTTTGCTCACCTGATCGCTATCCACCGACGACTCGAGATCACCGAAGAACAACGGCTGCGGTTCGTGGCGCTCTATCTCGAAGCGGCGGACAAAGCGGGCCTACCGAGCGACGGCCCGTTTCGCCAGGCGCTGCGTGAGCACATTGAGTTTGGATCGCACGTCGCGCAACAAAACTCACACGCGAAGACCGACGAAGAATTGCATCCGCTTCGGGAAGTGCCCATCTGGCAATGGTCCGATAGTTCCAAATGAATCGCGCGTCACCGGGCCTCCATCGGGCAAAGGCGAGATGATGTTATAGCGCGACACAACTTCAGACCTTCGGTTCTCCTAGGGCGACCGCGAGCTCCGGTGCGAATATTTTGGCGACGTTGGGCGGGCATCGTCGAGGGAGACCCGCTCAAGTGTGGTCGTCAAAGTTTTCCGCAGCTTGCACCATGAGAAAATTACTATCCTGTGGTGCTCTTGCGTTGCGTCCGTCCCTTCTGTCACTATAGAACCATCTCGAAGCGACCGATGAACGAACTTTCGGCGGGACGTGCCGGAGCTCCTTTGAATCCGTCGAACACCATATGACCTCCCTGCAGAAGGATCGCGATCCCAGAAAACGGGTACCAGTTCACGCCAGCCCCGAAGGCCTTCGCCCGTTGCATGGCCGTGGCAGGGTCGGCTGCGGAATGGAAAGCCGTGGAGCTAACCTGGATCTCCCCAGCGCCCCCGAGCACCAGCACCGTACCGATGTGACCGCTCGACAAGTCCAATGGATGCTTTGGTATGATAAACGTGAGCGGGGAAGCGTCCTCTCCCGTCAGCACAACAGAGGGAACGATGCTCCAGCCGTCGCTTGTGACCAACGTGCTCGAGACGCGTTCGATTGTGCGCACGTAGTCCGAGTATGCAGCGAAGGGGCCCCAGCCCCATGTTGCATGTGGAACCACGCGCGCAATCTCCCCGTTCGCACGTGTGGTTGTGCGGTACGCAAAAAAGGTTTGACCGCCATAGGTGCGCAGAACGGGAAGCGCGGATGTGTCAGCGGTCCCAATGTGACTTCCGTAGCTTCCCCCAAGCCCGAATCCGAGCTTTCGGAGGGCAGCGAGCTTAGTCTCGCGAAAGGGCCTCACGAATATGCGGCCTATGACGTCTTTGTTCGAGTCGACGTCGGTTTCCGACATGACACCCGCATACGCCCCGTTAACGAGCGTGAGGTTGTAGGTGACCTTGCCATCGGCGACCTCGCCGAGGACTTGCACGCCGGTGTCGCGGTTCGGGAGCAAGAAGGATGCGAAGCCAGTGTTCACGAACGGCAGCGAGATGAGCGGTGTAAGGCGCTCCTCATTGATGGGAAACTGAAACTTGCCCAGTCGAAGGCTCAACCAATCCGCAATTCTGATCTGCACCCACGCGTCATAAAGCGTGAGTTTGCTCTGCGAAAAATCGACGAGAATTTGCGAGTGGACAATGCGATGCAGCACTGCATCGAGCTGGACGGCGGCGAGGCGCACAACGAATGTGTCGCGGCTGCCAAGACCCGGGGGCTTCATTCCCAAGAAGGTCTGAAAGTCCGTGGCTGCGAGCCAATGCGTGTAGAAAAGGTTGGCGCCGTCGTTCGACTCGAAGCCGTAGCCCCGCTCGCCGCCGACTGCGAATGTCCCGCCTGCGTGTTCCGTCCCCTGCGCAGCCCGAACATCGACGTCTGAGGATGCGCGCGTCGTCTGCCCGAGTAAGATGCAGGGCGACGTCAACAAGCCAATCGCGCAGGCACATGAGAAGAGCGCCCACGCTTTGAATCGGGCACCCAGAAGCCGGGCGCAACTGTCGAGCGGGATTCGAGACTTGGTCACACTAATCTGCCGTTGCGCGTGGGTAAAGCCATCTGTAAAGGAGCCGAGTTAGCAGGGGCATCACGACATACGTCATGAGCCCGACCATCGCGGCAGACACAAGAACCATCCGAACCAGCTGGGGGAGAGGCTCAAGCACGGGTGCTGCGAGGCGGGGAATCACGAGGAGCAGCGAGACAACAGCGATGAACGCGACGCACGCCATCTTGTAGCGTGGCGGAGGCTTCATTGTCGGCTTATCGGGCAACGAGAACCACGTCTCAAGGCCGCTCCACTGCTGGACAACAGCGCTTCCATCGCAGAGTGGCTCTGCCTCTTTGAGGCGCCGCGCGCGAACCTCGGACTCGAGCCACAATTTCAATTGCGCTGGCGTACTGAATCTGAAGATCGTCGCGTACTCCTGCGAGCCTCCGCTCGGACGGATCACGTTGACGCCGAGGTGACCCTCAAACAGCATCGCATCCGAAGCGATGCTGTGGAGCCATTCCTCGAATTTCTCAGCGAGCCCGGTTTTGATGCGCTGGTTGATGACCATCGTCACCGGGACTTGCTCGTCGAAGGTCAACGTTGCGCTGGCGTCATTCGCGCGCAAGGCCGCACCCGCGTTGATCGGCAATTGCTCTTTCATGCCGTCAGATGCCTGCGAGGGGTGCACCTTCCACTCCTGCGTCCAGTCGAATCAGCTTGGCCGGCCGCACTTGACCGTCGATCGGCGCGACAATGCCGCCCGTCGTCGTAACGTAGAGCGAACGGCTGTCGTGCGCCGTTCGTCCAAAAGTGACCGCTGTCGACCCGTGCAGTCCCTCATCAGCGTCGGCGAGCACCGAACGAACTCCATCAGTCGAAAGCCGCTGGAGCTGGTTGTAGACATGCGTCGTCACGTACAGGTTCCCTTGGACGTCGAGCGCGAAGTCATCCCCGAGGAAGTGCTCGGCGAGGATCTCTAGGTCGCCCGCGGCGCCGCTCGGTGTTACGGTAACCCGCAAGATGAGAGCGCGCTCGGTGGAAGTGAAGTAGACGCTTCCGCGGAACGCTTTGACGCCGTTTACTCCCGGCATCATCGGCTCATCGGTGCACTTGGAGAGGTGCGGGTGCTCGAGCCAGACGCCATACTCACCCGTTCGCGTGTCAACTTCGAAGGCCTTGCCGAGAATTGAGTCCACGACGAGGACACGCGAACCGCGAAGCGGTGTGCTGCCGTTCAAGAAGAGGGCTTCAGCGACGTCCACGACCTTTTCTGTTCGTCCGTCTGGGCCCACGCGGTGGATGGACCAACCCGGCTTTCCGGGCTCGCCCACGTTGACGAACAGGTCGTCGCCGACGAGCGATAGCCCCGTGGGTGGCGCCCGAAATTCAGCAAACGCGCGTCGCTCGCCGCCCGGACGAATCCAGGTCAATCGGTGCTCGGACACGACGGACACAACCAACGCCCCATCCGGGAGCGCGACAATGTTTTCGACGAATGTCCCGATTGGCCATGTCGCAATGGTGGTCGCTGGGACTTTCTTTTCGGGTGCGGCGTCGTGCCTTGGCTTGGTCATCATCCCTTGGTTAGTAGGGCTCCCTTCTCGAGAAACCATGCCTAAGGCTCCTTGAAATCTGCTCGAAACGCCTTGACTCACCAACGGTCAAGGCGCAGCGTGCTGGGCGCATGCCTCGAGACGAGCGCACTCGCGCACCCGACCCACTCTCGGACGTACTGAGCACGCTTCAGCTGCAAGGAGACGTGTACGCACGGACCGAAGCGGCGGCTCCGTGGGCGATTGCCTTTCCACGCGGCGAGGCGCGCTTCCATATGGTGGAGCGCGGCGAGGTTTGGGTCCAGGTCGATGGCGTCAAGAAACCGATTTTTGCAGCCGCTGGCGATCTGTTGATGATTCCGCATGGTGCAGCGCATACGCTTGGGGATCGGCTCGGGCGGCGCGCAGCACCACTGCTTGAGCTGATAAAGACGCAACGCGGTAACGAGGCGTTCGTATTTCGCGTCGGTCGCGGCAAGGCGGATACATTCCTTTCTTGCGGCAGATTTCATCTCGAGCCAACCGGACGGGCCATGCTTCTCGCGGCCCTACCTCCAGTTCTTCTCGTGAAAGGGCACGGTGGACGACCGCACGAGCCACTCGACCTCGTACTGCATCTCTTCATAGGTGAAATCCATAACGACGCGCCGGGAAGCGTCATCGCGAGCGCGCGGCTCGTGGAGCTCATGCTCGTGCACGCAATCCGTCGGTGGCTGTCGGATCAGGAAAAGGGCGCGGGCGGCTGGCTCGGCGCGACGCGGGACCCGCAAATTGGCGCCGCCCTGGCGAAGATCCACGCGGCTCCACAGGAGCCGTGGACTGTAAGCGCTCTGGCCGCGAAAGTTGGCCTTTCGCGCTCGCCGTTCGCGGAACGCTTCGCACTGCTCGTCGGTGAGCCGCCTCTGAAATACCTGACTCGATGGCGCATGCGGCTCGCGGCAAGGCTGCTTGGCGGTGGCCAATCAGTACACGACGTCGCTGAGGCGATCGGGTACGCATCCGAAGCCGCGTTCAGCAGGACGTTCAAAAAGTACATGGGCGAGGCGCCGGTAAAATTTCGCGGAACTGATTACAAGTGAGGTCGATCAATTATGAACATTGAGCATCTCAATCCAGATGGGCTCATTCGCAGACCGGCGTTCCCCTGGATTACTGAAGATTGCAGTCAAAAAGTCGCGAGTGTATTGACCCGAAGTCACCGGGTCGTCATTGACAATATCGATTCAGTGATCCACACTTCCTTGCCCAGCTGACCGAAACGGTGGTGGACTAAATGTCACTCTTTTTAGGAAATCAGGTACTCTTCTCTACCAGGTCCCACCGAGAATTACTATGACGACCATCGCCTTCGATGTCTATGGCACGCTTATCGATACTGCCGGAATTGTCGAAGCCCTGCGCGAGTTCGCGGGGGACCGCGCGCCACTGATGGCAGGACGCTGGCGCGACAAGCAGCTCGAGTACTCGTTTCGTCGCGCCGTGATGCGCGACTACGTTGATTTTGCCGTTTGCACGAAACAAGCGTTGGACTTCAATTGCAGCATGATGGGTGTGGACATCCCCATTGCCGGACGAGAGGCACTGCTGGGTCACTATCGGAGGCTTCCGGCGTTTGACGACGCGCTACCTAGTTTGCGGGCATTGCAGGGAAAAGGAATGCGTCTGTTTGCGTTCTCCAACGGCAGAGCGGACGATGTGGAGCAGTTGCTGCAAACCAACGAATTGCGCGGCTGCTTTGAGGGTGTTGTCAGCCTTCAGGCTGCACGCACATTCAAACCAGATCCGGCGGCGTACAACTGGTTCTTGCAGCAGGCCAAGTGCAGTGCAGACGAGACCTGGCTCGTTTCGGGCAATCCTTTCGACGTGTTGGGTAGCCTGGCGTGTGGGTTTTTCGCTGCGTGGTTACGACGCAGTGAGGACGCCGTCTTCGACCCGTGGGAACGAGCGCCCACAATCGTAGTGGACTCACTTATCGCGTTCGGGTCGCATTGGAGCTGACTCCAAAATAACCGGGAATTCCGACGTCGGGGAACGAAGCGTTAGGCTTTCCTCAAGCTCGCCGACGTCGTCGGCCGTGCGGAGGGAACCGACACCGTTTGATGCGGGCATAGCCATCCTGAATTTGCCTATTTTTGTCGTGACGGCAATTGAACACAGGCACCGTGTTGCCCGTGGGTTGACTTAGCTAGACCGATGGTCTAAACCACCAGTCTAGACTGGTGGTCTAATGCCAAGGCAACGTTTCTTCAACCTGGACCCCAAGGCACGCTCGCGCCTCCTCGGCATCGCCACCAAGCAATTTGCGAAACGTGGATTCGAGGGCGCTTCGCTCAACGAGATCCTCGCCAAGGCCGGCATTAGCAAAGGCGCTTACTACTACTACTTCGACGACAAAGAAGACCTTTTCGCGACTGCCCTGGAAAACGCGATCGACACGATGTTGGCGCGGCTTACATTGCCAAACTTCGACACGCTGTCGCGCGAGCAGTTCTGGCCCCGGGTCGAGCAATTCATGGGCAAATGGGCAGCGGAGTTCGACGCATCGAGTGATCTCATTCAGGTTGCCGTGCAGCTTACCGATGCGCAACGCGCCAGTCCGCATTTCGCGCCATTGTTTGCAAAGGCACAGACACTCTACCGGACGCTCATCGAGCCAGGTCAGAGGCTTGGCTGTATCCGACGTGACCTCCCCCTAAACGTGCTGGGGCGCCTGCTTGAAGCTAATGATGCAGTGCTCGACAGTATTTTCCTTAGCCTGCATGAAAAGGTTACACAAACAAATCTGCAGCAGCACGTGAACCTTGTCTTTGATACGTTCAAGCGGCTGCTCATTGCAAGTGAAACCCCGAAAAAAAGGCTGTCAGCGCGGCCGTCGCGGAGGCGCCGTGCTTGAATCGGTCGGTCCCGTTGTTATCCGTGCTCGCGGACTCGTCAAGACCTACAAAATGGGTGATATCGAAGTGCACGCGCTACAAGGCATCAACTTCGATCTACACCGGGCAGAGCGTGTGGTCCTTCTCGGTCCGTCGGGCAGTGGCAAATCCACCCTCCTGAATATTCTTGGTGGTCTCGACGTGCCAACCGCAGGCGAGCTCGCGTACGCGGGCAATGATCTTTCGCATCCGAGCGAAGAAGCGCTCACTCAATTCCGGAGGCAGCACATTGGGTTCATCTTTCAGTTTTACAACCTGATTCCAAGCCTAACCGCGCGCGAGAACGTGGCGCTCGTGGCAGATATCGCGCAAAAACCCATGGCGCCTGACGCGGCGCTCGACCTCGTTGGGCTCTCAGACCGTGGTAATCATTTTCCTTCGCAGATGTCCGGCGGTGAACAACAACGGGTGGCTATCGCGCGCGCGATTGTCAAGAATCCAGAAATTCTTCTCTGTGATGAACCGACCGGCGCACTTGACGCCCAAACGGGGCGGCTCGTGCTCGAAGTACTCGACCGCGTAAACCGCGAACTGGGGACGACCCTCGCCGTAGTTACCCACAACGCTCCCATTGCACAAATTGCCGATCGCGTTGTTACCATGGCGGACGGAAAAATAGCGAGCGACGTCCCGAATATTGAGCGCAAGGCGCCGAGCGAGGTGTCGTGGTGAAAGCGCTGCAAAAGAAGCTGGTCCGCGATCTTTGGCGACTTCGTTACCAGTGTATAACAATTGCAGTACTCGTCGGATGTGGAATTGCCAGCTTCGTCGCCGCAATGGCGGCTTCGGCATCCATGCAAGCGTCCAGAGATGCGTTCTACAAAGACGCGCAGTTTGCGGACATTTTCGATTATCTCAAGAGCGCTCCCCGTTCTGTTCTCGATCGGCTTCGCGATTTGCCTGGAGTCGCGGCTGTCGAGGGACGGGTGGTGGGCGATTTCCGGCTAGAAGTGGACGGGGCCTCGGAACCTGTGGTCGCGCGCTTTGTGTCGCTCGCCTCGACCATCGAGGATCACTTGAATCAGATAAAGATCCGACAGGGACGGCCAGTCGAGCCCGGGGCCACTAACGAAGTTGTCGTCAACGAGGCATTCGCTCAAGCTTGGGGATTCAAGCCAGGCGCTAGGATCGCGGCAGTCATCAACGAACGACGCGCGAAGTTGACGATCGTCGGGATTGCGGTCTCGCCAGAGTACGCCTTCGCGGCCGGACCGGGAACGGGTCTGCCCGACCCAAGGCACTTTGGAATACTGTGGATGGCGGAAGATGCGCTGTCCAAGGCAACCAATCAGGTCGGCGCCTTCAACAACGTGGCGCTAAAGCTCGCCGTCGGAACCGACGAACAAGAAACGATCCGACGTGTCGATTTGCAATTGGAGCCCTACGGAGGCCTCAGTGCGGTTGGACGCGCCGACCAACCTTCAGCGAAGCTCGTGGACCAAAAGATCGCGCAGCTCGGCAAACTCGCAAAAACTTTGCCGGTCATCTTCCTCGGCATCGCGGCATTTCTCCTCAATGTGCTTCTCTCTCGCATCGTGGGAACTCAAAGGGAGCAAATTGCGACCCTCAAGGCCCTGGGTTATAGAACTCGGGAGTTGTCACAACATTACCTGCAGTTCGCCGTCGCGATCTGCACCCTTGGAGTTGTTTTTGGTATCGCTCTCGGAGTACTCGGCGCGCACGCACTTCTAACCATGTATGCCAGGTACTTTAAGTTTCCGGACTTCATTTTTCGGTTCCATGCCTGGGCAATTGTTGGAGGGGCATTCGTGNNCACCCGCCGAAGCCATGAGGCCTGAAGCTCCACCGACCTATCATGTGAATGTTCTCGATCGTTTTAGCCGCTCACTTTCGCCAATTGTGCGCATGGTGATTCGCGATGCGCAGAGACGGCCATTGCGACTTGTTTTGTCTGCAGGGTCGATCGGCTTGGCCACGGCCATCGTACTCGCGGGCAGTGTCCTTGGCGATTCAATTAATGAAGTGCTACGCCTCCAGTTTGAGGTATCACATCGTGAGGCGATTACAGTAACTCTCAATAGTGCGTCTTCGTGGCGCGCTGTCCGCGATGTCGCTCACGTCCCGGGCGTCATAAACGCCGAAGGCGAACGTGTGCTGCCGGTTCGCCTGAGTGCGGGTCCACGGTCCCGGACAACGGTCCTCCTCGGTCTGCAATCGCGTGGAGATCTGCATCGCCTTCTCGATGTTGAAAAACGTCCGCTGCAGCTGCCACCCGCCGGACTGTCCATATCACGAGTCCTCGCTGATTTCTTGGGCCTGCGCGCAGGAGCCGAAGTCAATATCGAATTGCTCGAATCGGATCGCCGACAATTTCGCGTAACAGTCACTGCGGTCGTCGACGACTATCTCGGCTTTGCAGGCTACATGGATGCCTCTGAACTAGCGAGGCTGCTCGGGGAAAGCCCGCAGGCAAACGTTATTTTCGCAGCAGTCGAGACTCGCGAAGTTGACGAAGTCACCGAGCGCCTGAACGCCTTGCCGATGGTGGCGTCCATAAGTCGCCCGGATCTCGATCGCGGACTCGTGCATACACAGGTCGCTGACGTGTTCACGGTATTGTCGGTCATGCTCGCGTTATTCGCATCAGCCATTGCGGTTGGCGTCGTGTACAACAATGCACGCATCGCTCTGGAGATGCGGAGTCGTGATCTAGCGACCCTGCGAATCTTGGGTTTTACGCGTGGTGAACTCGCCGGGGTGCTGCTCGGCGAACAGGCGATTCAAGTAATCCTGGGGATTATTCCGGGCCTGTTCTTGGGTCGTGCGATCGGTGGACTATGGCTCTCGACGATCGATCGCGAACTATTGCGCATTCCGCTTTCCCTTTCTGCCTCGTCTTACTTCGCTGCCGTATGTGTTGTGACTTTCGCCGGCTTCGCCAGCGCGCTCGTCGTTCGTCGTCAATCTGATCTGCTCGACTTGGTCGCAGTCCTGAAAGCGCGAGATTGAATATGAATTGGACATTTCGAATCGTAACGAGCATCATCGGTCTTGCGCTCGTCGCAGGCGCCGTAGCCGCAATGCGCCCCCGTCCTCTTGACGTTGAGGTGGCCGAGGTCTTGCGAGGCCCTCTCGAACAAAAGGTAGTGGACGACGGTCGCGCTCGCGTGCGTGAGCGCTACACGGTATCCGCTGCAGTGGCAGGCACGCTAGCCCGCATAGAGCTGCATGAGGGTGACGTCGTTGAGCCTGGTACCGTGCTCGCACGCCTGCTGCCGCTGGCAAGCCCGTTGCTCGATCCATTATCTCGCAAGGGCGCAGAACAACAACTTGCCTCCGCGATTGACGCATTTGAACAAGCTCAGGCGACGGTGACCCGGGCGCTGATTGCCAGTGATCAAGCAAAGCGAGACCTTGCGCGCATCGATGCTCTAGCAAAGCAGGGCGCTATTCCTTCGGTGCAACTTGACCAAGCGTCGGCCGATGCCCGCATGCGCCAAGCCGAACTGGCTTCGGCCGGGTTTGCGGCCAAGGTTGCAGAGCACGAAATCGGTCAAGCACGCGCGGCATCTGCAAGGTTTACTCCAGGAACAGGAAAGTCGGAGCAGTTTGAAATCACTTCATCGGTGCATGGCCAGGTCCTTCATGTCCTGCACAAAAGCGAGGGTGTGGTCACCGCGGGGACGGCGCTACTCGAGATCGGGGACCCGCAAGCACTGGAGCTAGTCGCGGACATGCTTTCGCAAGACGCCGTCCGGATTCGACCCGGAATGGTCGCGCGAATAGTCCACTGGGGCGGCGAAGGTACGCTAACGGCAAAGGTGCGCCGCGTCGAGCCAGCCGCATTCACTAAGACTTCGGCGCTCGGTGTCGATGAACAGCGCGTGAATGTCGTGCTCGATCTGGACGGTGCGCCGGAACAGTGGCACTCGCTCGGCGACGGGTTCGCTGTCGAGATTGAGATTACTATCTGGTCAAAGCCCGACGCATTGCAGATCCCGACAAGCTCGCTGTACCGGAACGGAGCCAATTGGGCGGTCTTTGTGGTAGCGAACAGCCACGCGAGGCTGCGCGCAGTCGAACCTGGTCACCGCGGACCGCTGCAAACAGAGATTGTGAATGGACTGAAAGCCGATGAAGTCGTCATCATCCACCCTGGCGTTGCTATTCGTGACGGAGCGAGCGTTCTCTTCAGGTGAGAAGTAGTCAACCGCGCAGATGAAAGGCCCGCTGATCATGCTTTCCGTGAGGCAACGCCATAAGGGCATGAGCACGAAGGCC
>PMCK01000694.1:0-9130 GCA_003154095.1 Myxococcales bacterium
GGCTTGAGCATCACGCTCGCGAGAAACGGCACAATCGTGAGTGAGACGAACAAAGATGCACCCACACTCGCAATGACCGCTAGCGGCAACGACCGGATATAGAGACCGGCCGCGCCCGGCAATGCCAGGATTGGAACGAATGCCAACACCAAAGCGATCGTGCAACCGACGACGGAAACCGTGATCTGCCGAGTGGCGGCAATCGCTGCATTGCGCGGGGCGGCCCCTTCTCGAATATGCCGAGCCACGTTTTCGACGACCACGATTGAGTCATCTACCAGCAAGCCGAGCGCAATTACGAACCCGACGATGCTGAGTTGATTGATCGAGAAGCCCAGAAAATGGAGCACTGAAAGCCCCACAGCCAGAGAAAGCGGGATCGACACCATCACTACTAGACTGGCCCGCATCCCGAGCGGCAGTAGGGTGAGCAGCACGAGAGCGATGGCCCAGGCGAAGTCTCGTGAGAAGCCCGCTAGACGGTGCGCGACGTTCCTCGATTGGTCAAATCCGATTTCGAGATTGACACCGGGCGGTAAGCTCCGACCAAAGTCGGCTAGCTCCGCTGCGAGCCGGGGTCGGAGTTCCAGGAGGTTTCCGCCATCCCGCATCGCAACGTCCACGAGCACGGCGCGCCTGCCGTCGAAACGGGCTATGGATGTAACCTCTGAGTCGCCCAGCTGAACTTGAGCGATATCGCGGACCTTGATGCTGCCCGCCGCACCTCCTCTCACGACGGTATCTTCAATTTCGGTAATCGATGCATAGTCGCCGCTCGTCTTCACGTTGAAACGGCGCGAACCGAGTTCTACACTACCAGCCGGCAGGTTTTGTGCATCAGCCCCAATGGCGGCGATCAATTCGTACGGGGAAACTCCGAGCGCTACAATGCGATCGAGATCGATAGCCACCGTAACCTCTTGCGCTGGCAACCCCGCTAGCTCGACGTGCCCCACCCCGGGCACGCCTTCGAGGCGCTTTTTGAGCCCCGCGGCAATCGAATCCAATTGGTGATAGCGGGCAAAGTCAGCCACTAGCGCAGTCTCGAGCACATTGACATTGGCCGTATCGAACTGCTTTACATCTAGGCGTTGCAGTTCGGCGGGCAGTGTGGGTCTGAGGCTCGACACTTCGCGCAGCACATCGTCGTGCTTGCGATTAGCATCGACCCCCTCGCGGAATTCGACTTGAATCACGGCGAGACCATCGCTGATGTCCGACCGTTCCCGTTTGACGTCTTCGAGTTGGCCCAAACGCGATTCGATCGGGTCGACTACAAGCCGCTCGACATCGCTCGGGGATGCGCCTGGCAGCACTGCAACGACAAGGAATGTCGCCAGAGGTAAACTGGGATCTTCTGCTTTGGGGATTGCGCGCAGTGACTGGAAGCCAATTGCGATCAATCCAAAAAAAATAACCAACGTAAATTGCCACCGGCGCACTGAAAATGCGGCCGGATGATTCATGGCTCAACCGCCTTCACCCGCAGACCATCCTTCAATGTCGGAGCTCCCTCGGTCGCAACCTTTTGGACGCCAGACAGACTCTCTTCGAGTGCAACCTCATTGCCTTCGAGGAACAGCACCCTCACAGGCCAGCGTTTGGCAATACCATTGTCAATCGCAACCACAGAGGCCAATTCAGTTTCACCGGGAGTGAGCGCCGCGACCGGGACTACCGAGCCAGGCCGCAGGATTCGCTGGATTTCGAGCTTCGCCGTCATGCCGCTGCGGATGTGAACGGGCGCGTTATCGAGGCGCAACTCCACTTCGAATGTGCCGGTCCCCGGGGAGGCGGCAGCAGCGACTTGCGAGACCTTTGCCGTAAACACTTCATCGCCCAATGCATCAATCGAAGCGACAGCCCCGCGTCCAACCTCTAGCCCGACCACATCTCGATCACTCAAAGCCGCGCGAACGACGGCTCCGCGCGCCTTACCGCTGAGTCGAAAGGCGGGCTGACCAAGCCCGACGACTTCTCCCGAATCGACGAGGCGCGCGTCGATCACTCCGTCGTCGGGCGCAACTAATACACCGTGACGAAGTGCAAAATCCGCGGAGCGCTTCTGAGCGACCGCAATTGCGTCCCCGGTCTTCGCATCGTCCAAGGAGGCCTCGGGTATGGCACCGGACTTCTGCAATGCAGCTACTCGATCGAGATCGCGGCGCGCCTTTTCGGCGGCGGCCCGAGCGCGCGCTGCGTCCGCAGATACCTGGGTGTCGTCGATGCGCGCCAGTACTTGACCGCGGCGCACGCTCGACCCAACGTCCACTCCAACCCATGTAACCTCGCCGCCAACCAGGAAGCTTAGTTCGACTTCATTCTTCGATCGAATCAAACCCGTAACGCGAATTGGATGCGCAATCGGACGGTGCTCGACGTTTGCCGTGCGAACGATCCTCTCGCTCTCAGCGACTTTGCTCACGGGATTGCGGTGGGCCGGGACGGCTGAAACGGCAATTGCAACGGCTCCGAGACCTAAAAACAGGGCTGTTCCGATAATGGGGCTTATTCGCGGCATATTGGCCTCCTTGACAGTGTCACCTGACAGTGTCTAAATTAGGAAGCAGACAGTGTCAAGTGACAATTCAGGCTATAACGACCGCGTGGTTCCAAGCCCCGTCGCCCCCGAGGACAAGGACGATCTGCGCGAGCGGGTTCTGCGTGCGAGCGTCTCACTAATTGAAGAGGAAGGGCTCGCCAGCCTCAGCATGCGCGAAGTCGCGCGCCGAGCCGGTGTGAGCCATCAAGCGCCTTACCACTATTTTCCCGATCGCGAATCTATTCTTGCTGCCGTGGCGGAACGTGGCTTCGAGTTGCTCCATGAACGCTTGCAGCAAGCGCGCAGCGAGGCCAATGGCGCCAGTGACGCCCTTGAACGGACCGCCGTCGCCTACGTGACGTTTGCCTGTGATTACTCGGCTCACTTTCGGATCATGTTTCGCCCGGAGCTGATGACCCTTGCCAATCACCACGACGCGGATTGCTGCGCGGATACGGCATTCAAGCACGTGCCGGAAATGGTGATCGACTGCATGAAAGCAGGCTTCCCTGCGGACGTTGGGGTAGAGGTCATGTCGACCCTGCTTTGGTCGATTGTCCATGGTTTTGCCTGCCTGTTAATCGACGGACCGCTCGGTGAAAAGGTCCCGTCCATCAGTCAAGACCGCGAAAAGTTCATTTGCGACGTCGCCCACGCGGCACGCAGGATGGTCGATGCGACGATTGCGCAGGAACAGCTCAAGCGAGCTTAGAACCACCTCTTACGTTTGAAGTAGAACATCATCATACTCGCGACGATCGCCATGAGCACGAGCGAGAATGCGTAGCCGTAGCGCCAATGAAGTTCCGGCATATGCTCGAAATTCATACCATACACGCCCGCAATGAAGGTGAGTGGCAGCATGACTGTCGCAATCGCCGTCAGCACCTTCATGATCTCATTCATGCGGTTCGAAGTCGTAGTCAAATACGCGTCTAGCGCGCCGCTAACGAGTTCACGGTAGCTGTCGCACAAGTCTGCGACACGCGTGAAGTGATCATACACATCTCGAAAGAACGGCAGCAGCGGTGCCGGTATCAGAGCGAATTCGCCGCGCGACAAGCGCAGTAAAATCTCCCTTTGGTGCACGGCCACCCTACGCAACGTCATGAGGCTGTGTTTCAGCGTAAATATACGAGGCAAGGCCGCTTGCGAGGGATTGGTGACTACCTCGATTTCGATGGCGTCAATCGCATCATCGAAGGCATCCATCAACGGCAAATAGTGATCGATGAGATGGTCGAGCAGCGCATGTACAATCCAGGCGGCTCCCTTTTCGAATAGGTGACAGCCGCGAGATACTTCGTCTCGAACTGCGGCCACTGAACGCATCGGACGCGTCTGGTGTGTAAAGACGAAGCGCTCGCCGAGCACGATATCGAGCTCAATCGTTTGCAGGGAATCGGGCGTACCTACGGCTTGGTCGATGCCATGGGCGATGATGTAGAGATATCGGCCAAAGTCTTCGACTTTAGGGTGCGGCAAATCTCCCACTATGTCTTCGACGGTGAGTGGGTGCAATTCCAACACTTCGCGCAATATCGAATCCGTTTTGCTGTCGTGCCCGTCGGCGAGTATCCAGGTCACGCTATCGGGCTTTGCGAGCGCGGAGCGCAGTGTTTCGACAGAAACGTCCTCGATAGTGCTTACGCCCGCGCCTGGTTGGTAGACGTACAGAGTTACCGGCATTGCGGGCAGTGTAGACGAATGCGACACTTCGCGTATCCACTGGCGCGCTTTTGGATGCCCAGGGTGCGCTCGGTTCATCTGAAATGGAATTGAATATCCGCGCGGCGAGCTGAGCAGGCCCCGCGACCAAGCTGAAAATTCGACTCTGGATGGCGCAGTGCCGGATTTGCCGCTAACGAACCCGCCTGAGCTCAACCATGATTGATTTTGGTGTTTTCTCGAGCCTCGAAGGCTGGATCAGCCTGCTGTCACTGACCGCCATGGAGATAGTGCTCGGTATCGACAACATCGTTTTTATTTCGATTCTTACGGGCAAACTTCCCGAGGCGACTCAGCCCAAGGCGCGGTCGCTGGGTCTGACGTTGACCTTGGTCATGCGGATTGGGTTGCTGTTTGCGTTAACGTGGATGATGCGATTGACTCAGCCATTGTTTTCGGTCCTAAGCCGAGACATCAGCGGTCGAGATTTGATCCTAATCGCGGGCGGCCTATTTCTCGTGGGCAAGGCGGTGCACGAGATCCATGACAAACTCGAGGTGCGCCCGGGCCCTTTGGGCGAAAACAAGAAAGTCAATTCACTCATCTTCACTCTCGCTCAAATTATGTTGCTGGACATCGTCTTTTCCCTGGATTCCGTAATTACCGCGGTCGGCATGGCGCCGGCATTGGTCATCATGATACTTGCCATGGTCCTTGCCGTTGGCGTAATGCTCATTTTTGCTGGAGCTTTGGGCCGATTCGTGGAACGGCATCCCACCATTAAGCTGCTGGCTCTCGCCTTTTTGCTGCTAATCGGCATCGTGCTGGTGGCCGATGGCATCGGTCAACATGTCTCGAAGGGCACCATCTATTTTGTAATGGCGTTTGCCTTGGGCGTGGAACTCGTCAATATGCGAATGCGACGCAATCAAGCCGCACCCTTGAATCTACACAAGAGGTTCGAAGACAATCCGCGCCACCCACTACAGGAGAGCCCAAGATGACACTGCAACCCGCGTTATTCGCATTGGCACTCGTGGTTTCGTTAGGAGCCTGCGAAAAAACCGTTAAAGTTCAGAGTTATCGCGCCAGAGCCACCTGCGAGTACGCAAACGATGGCTCCTGCCGGGTCGATCTGGGACTTACTGGAACCACCACCAACTGCTGGTGCAGTACGTGACAGTTCCCGGTGTGAATAGAACGGACCAGTGTCCGTCCGCGGAGGTATCGACACACCTTCCGAGCAGACACCCTTGGAGCAGACGAGTGTACCGTCGATTGTAACCTCGCGGTTATCGCAATTGCTGATCTGGATGCCGTGCAGAATTGCTGCCGTGGGCGATGCCGTGAAGCGATAGCAACGGGCACCTGTGTCCGGCAGCGCAATCTGCCCGGAGTTTGTACCTGGGAGCAAACCGAGATCGGTGATGGGCGCCGTGCCGCAGTAGGCATTTGTCGACGTCGAACCACCTGTACCACTTGAACCCCCGAGACTGCTAGTGCCACCTCGATTGGTAGTGCCACCCGTTGCGAAAGAGCCACCCGTGCTGTTCGTGCCACCTGTAGCCTGAGCACCAGATTCGCGGCATGATAGATTCCACGCTGTGTAAGGATTGTGTGTTGGGCATTACGGCACGGAAACACGGCTTGACTTGGGTCGCTGTTCGACCGTAGTCTGTCGCCGACAAGGAAGGGACCATGAATTCTCGCCGCAATTCATTATGCATGTGTGTTTCGATGGCTTGTCTAGTTCTCGGGGCGAGCATTGCGCGCGCCCAGGATCTGCAAGCACAGATGCGCAGGCAGTCGTCGAACATGGCTGGGCCTCCAAAGCCAAGGTCCGAAGGCGACAAGCCTGGAGCTCGGGCGGAGCACCACCCGGGCGCTCCGATGCCTGGGCCTGATGCCCACCATCCTCACGGCGAGATGGGAGAGCACCAACGCGATGCGGGAATGCACCACCGTGAATTGGGCGAGCATCGCGATCGCGATGCTGGGCCGAATGCTCTCAATTGGGGAGATGCCGGGGTTCGACGCCATCAACACCACCACCCATTAACGCCAGAACAGCAAGCTAAACGTAAGGAGCAATTGAGCAAGCTCCGTGAACAGTACGGTAGCGATACACTTCAGCATCCCAATACCCGAGCCGAGCTCACGGCTCACGCCTGGCGGATCGCACGTCTCGAGCGCATGCGCTCAATTGCGACGGAACAGAAGAAAACCAAGCTTATAGAACGGATTGACGGGTTGATTTCGAAAGAAAATGAGCAACATCAAAAGCGCCTGGAAAAGCTGCGCGATGCCTCTGGCAAAGCACCCGCCACTATACCCGCCTCGGCACCATCGGGAGGTCACCCATGAAAACCACACTCTTTCTCATGTTGGCAGGGCTGCTCGTGACGACCTCGTGCAATAAAAAATCGCAAGATGAACGCGCCCCCGAGGCAGTATCTGCGGCTGCACCAATTCCTCAGGCAAGTGTCGCGGAAGTGGCCAACGACGACTCGGACATCGACTTGCCAGAGGATTTTACCGATGACGCCGCCAAGGAAGTTACGGCCGAGAATCTCGATGTGCAACTCAGCGCGATAGAGAAAGAAGTGACCGCCGGAAACTGAACGCAATTCGTCGCAAAACAGCGGCGCGAGCCTCTTACAGACAACGCCATCGATGGCCGGTTTTGATGCAGCCACTTGTCCGTGATCGGCAACTTGCGGAAGCCAAATAAGCTGATAACAAGCTCATCATCAGATGGCTCACTGGCTAGTTGCCCCGAAATCATGATTCGCCAAGCCCTGAGGTTCGGCGAGGGTTACATCCATCGAGCCGGTGCGCGGGTTCAGTTATTTGCCGCAGGGGTGATCTTTGGGTTGCTCGCAGCTCTGACGCGTATTGCAACTACCGGCGGCTTTACGCCGGGGCAAATCGCCGTAGTCCGATTCGGCACCGGGGCAGTCCTAACGCTGGGTCTATTTGCGGCACGCCCTGGCACATTTGCCCCAGTCATGCGTGGTTTGCTTTTTACTCGCGGCGCTCTGGGCGGACTCGCCGCATTTCTCTACTTCGTAGCCCTTTCGCGCATCCCAGCCGGTGAGGCCACGTTACTCAACAACACCTTTCCGATACTCGCTACTGCGCTTGCCTATTTCACCTTGCGAGAACGTCCCACAATTCATCTCGTCATCGGCTTGATCATCGCCAGCTTCGGCGTGTTCCTGGTGCTTGGCGGCGGCACGTCGTCCTTTAGTTTGGGCTTGGGTGAGCTGGCTGGAATTGCCTCGGCCATCCTGGGGGCAGGGGCTGTAAATGCGATTCGCGCATTGCGCAAGACGGACAATGCTCCAACAATCTTCTTCGCATTTTGCTTGGGTGGTCTCATCGTATCGTGGCCGTTCGCGCTCGGACCTTGGCCCACGAACGCCGGGCTATGGGTTACTGCAATAGGCGGCGTGGGAGTGACCTCGTTTGCGGCTCAAATGTTGATGACGCATGCCTACGGCAAGTTCACTGTGCCGGAAGCGGCGATCTGGCAACAGCTCACGCCAGTGGCGAGTTATCTTTGGGCGCTAGCACTCCTAGACGAGCGGCTCGCGCCGCTCGGTATACTAGGAGTGGGTTTAGGCGTTACGGGGGTGGTCTACGGCTCAGCACTGGGCCAGAGGGGAATTCGACCGGCCGCACCCCATGTCGACGTGTGAGAGTTGGCAATTCTAACCGGCGTCCGCCAGATCGCCAACAACATCCGGAATCGTTGCGGGCGGTGTCACATCGGCATTCGGATTCGCTGTATCGGACATAGACTGATTCGGATCACTGGGTGGTAGTTCCGGAAGTCGCAACGCGCCGTCGCAGGCGCTGTTATCGCCGACCGTGCTCACAACGGTACAACTAGCACCTCCAATGCCATCCAAGGGGCAATTACGTACGATGCGATAAGTCTGCTGAAGACCTGCGTTCCAGCATTGATTGATGACTAAAGCTTGCCCTGCAGGCACGTCACCGCTCGTGACAATCATGTCACTTCTGCCACCGACACCCGCCGTGTGACGAACGCGCGCCAACACGAACTCCTGTGCAGCAGTTGCGGTGCCCTCGACATCGCCGTGATAGGCCAGGCGAACTCGATTGACTTCGTTGGCCAGATGGACCTCTTGAAGCAAAGCGTCCACGCAACGAGCAACGCAAGCAGGATCAGGTGGGTCAAAAGCTTCATTTCGCCGCCAGCTCCTCGTCGCGCGACAGTGGGAACCATTGAATATTAAGTTGGTATACGGCCGTTCCCTGTGGCTCGGCATCGCACAGCTCGGTGAGCGCCTCGCGAAACTGGTGAATCCGCTCTTTGACCTCTGCTGCCGTCTTTGCACTCACACACACTGTCAGTGCTGCCAGGTCACGTAACTTCGCTGGGATATCGTCGATTGATTCCGCAGCCCTCTGCAACATTTGCTTGTGAAAGTTGGCCGCGCCGATTGCATTCACTTCATGCTCGGTCGTAAGCGTGGGCTCACCGCGTATCAGACGACCGCTCACGGCATCCCGTTCCAGCAGACCCAAGCTCTGCAGCAACTCCAAGGATTGGGCGGCCTGTGTGGGAGATATGCTAGGACGCAGCTGCTTCGAAATCCACTTCGGATCCTCATTGAAATCCTGGCTCGCGACAAGCTCGCGAATGGCGGGATGGTACCAATGGGATAGATAGGTCAGCAGCATGCCGTCGATTCGCCGTGCCGTTCGGAAGCGCCGAGATGCAGCGATTCGCTCGAAGGCGCGATTCTTCTTCGCGCTGTCCGCCGCTTGGTCGAAGGCAACCAGGTCAGCAAAGAATTCGCGCTCCGCGCCGGCCAAGCCGAGCGCATCGGCAAACTTGGGCACGCTCTCGATCCCCAGGTTTCGGTCGCCGTCCATTACGAGCTTGAA
>PMCK01000694.1:9143-17574 GCA_003154095.1 Myxococcales bacterium
TCGGCGTGCGGCCATCACTGTCGACTGTGCACCAGGCCCATCAGCCGCGCAAGACACTGCTAGCTATTTAAGAATACAGACTGAATACATATTGCCTGTATAATGAGCAAAGTACTCATCGATTCAGCAAATATCTAAACCAATCTGTATACATTCCGCCCATGAGCCTGATGTTTCAGGCACCTTTTACCCCGGCGGCAAAGTCGACGTAAACTCCACCGCATGACCTCTCGCTCTCTGGCACTGCTCGTCGGTTTGGCTTTCTTGGGTTGTGGCGGCACGCAAACAAAAGGGACGTCTGCCAAGGGCGCTTCAGGTTCGGACGCTGAAAAGGATTGCTTGGCAGCTGCGGCCTCGCACGCCGAGCCCAAATCAGACGCGCCCAGCCACATTACCGTATCGCAAATCGTCGTTCGTCACGCGGAGCTAGCGCATCCGGATGGCGCAACGCGCACCAAGGGACAGGCCTGCTTGCGTGCGCTCGAAGCTTTGACCAAGCTCAAGGACGGCGCGCCGTGGGCCGATATCGCCAGGGAATACAGCGACTCGCAGAGCCCCAATGCGGGAAGCCTGGGTAACGTCACTAAGGAAGACATGGACCCCAGCTTCGCCGCCGCGGCCTTTGCCCTCGATGTCAACGAGATATCTTATGTAGTAGAGAGTTATCGCGGCTTTCATGTGATCATGAGGACGGATTGAAGTTCTTGCACGCTTGGATTTTTGTCCACATCAAATCCCGCACGCTGGGCGAAGTGTGGGCCAGTTCAGATTGCCTGGCAGTCCAATTGCGAGCGGGTAGGCTTGATGCGCGCGGAGCTGGGATGTAGGCCACTTGGGGATCCTGCCACTAGTCTATAGATATCATTGGCGGCCAGAACGTAGGCGCCCTTGCGCGTCCGACGCGCAAGGTAGGCAGCCGGAAAGGAAAGGCCGGAAGGGCTCCCAGCGGAGCGCGCAGCAAGCCTGCCCGCTCGATGCTAATACGCAGCAGCCGCAACGCTCAGGCCAGTATCAATGTGCAGCTCCGGATCCAAACTTGCGGATCTGACGTACGAGTGCTGCGAGTTGTTCCTCGCTGTAGTCTTCGCCGAAGGCGGGCATCATTCCTTTGCCTTGACTGATGGCTTGCTTTAGCTGAACATCGCTCGTACTGGCTTGAAACCCCGAATCACAGAAATTGCGAGCCCGGCTTGCGGAACCCACTACCAGTCCACCGCAGCCGTCTACACCATGACACCGCGCACACGCGGAGGCATATAAAACGGCCCCATCGACGGTAGGCTTCGACTCACTGCTGGGCCGATGACAGGCACCCAGGGACAGCGCCGCCATCGCCAAACACAGTTTGAAGAACCCCAAACGGCCGTTGTTGGAATCCGACTCCTTCACGAGGTCAGAAGTTAGGGCGAAGCTCGAGAAGTGCCAAGGCCATACGACACACTCGGTTCCACCCCGAAACGAATACCAGCCGTGGCAATCCCCCAGAAAAGGGTCCGCCTCGTTGGCTCGTACCCCCAATAGGTTGTGACTAACGACGGCCCAGGTAAAAGTCCGCGTAATCTCCAACGCTATTGCTGTGGGTTTGGTCGCCGTCCGTCATGAGACCTACCCCCATGAAGTCGGGAACGTCCGACTTTGGATCATTGTCTGCAAAGTGCTTGCGAAACTCTGCATCTAGGTCGATGGATTCGTCGCGCCAAGTGTCGAGGGGCCCGCCCGACTCCAAAATGACGGTATCTTGGGCCATGAACGGATTGCTTTTCTTGTCGCACACGGCCCCTTTGGGACCGACGCTACTCCACACGTATTTCACGGCATACCAGCGGAGAAAGCGCCGCCAGCTCACGTAGATAACCGCCGCAGAATCGCCCTTCCCCTTTGCGCATTCATTGCCACCTTCGGGTAATGTGACGGCGCGCCATTTCCAATGTAAGGATCGGACGCGGACTCGGTCATCATCTGGCACTTGATAGCCGAGCACGACTGTCTCCAAAGGCGAGTGATAGTTGCCGCGTATATACGGCGGCTCGGAATCCGAGTGCAGCGTGTAGTAATTGACGGGACCCGAGTCTCGCTTGACAACGCGCCAAACGGAAATCGGCACCCGGAGGTCTGCTCGGGTGCTGGCCGCCGTCGATTCCCGTTGTGACAATGCGCCGACGAGACTCGCCAGGCAAATGCTCCAAATTCGCGAATTCATAACCAAGAACTTCTATTGAACTTGGAGCTTTTCACCGCGTTGCGCAAGTCATGCAACGTGCGGGGTACAAAGCCGAGTCTCCGAAAATACTCAGCCCCACCCAACATTGCCACAATGGCCACGGGACGGCCGGCAACGTCCTAAGCCGACCGCCCGCCTCAGCAAAATGTGGCAAGGACCGGCGCTGCGCCCCAACATGCAGCGCGCAGCGCCGGGCCGGTGCGCTATAATTTCCCGATGCGTCGAGTCCGAGCTGCCGTTCAAGTGATCGTGCTCAGCCTCACTGCGGCAGCTTCGCGCGCCAGTCAACCCCCGATTCATAGGGCAAGTCCTCCTTCAAAACGAACAACGAGCGGGGCAGTTGCTCGACCCACCAGCAAACCGGGTGACGCGCAGGCTTCATCCTTCGCAAAGCTGCCGCCGCTTTCTCTTACCAACATCAACACTCGCAAGACCGTTGCTCTCAGGCTCTACGATTCATCGGGAACCGTAGACGAGCAGGTGGCACAAAAGCTGGACTCTCTGCTGTGCGATGCCAGGGATCGCGACGACATCCAAACCAGAACCATCGAGCGACGCCTACTGCAGTTGGTTTATCGGGCGGCGTATCATTTTTCGAGTGACAAGGTCGAAGTAGTATCCGCCTATCGTAAAGCAGTTCGCAAACGCGAAGGGATGCATGCTCAGGGCCGCGCCATAGATTTCAGGCTCAGCGGCGTTGCGGCTCCGACTCTGGCAGCGTATTTGCGGACGATTCCCCGCGTCGGCGTTGGCATTTATACTCACCCGAAGACACAGTTCGTTCATTTGGATGTTCGAGACCAGAGTTTTCATTGGCTCGATGCGTCGCCGCCGCGCCGTCACTGGCGAGAGATGAACATTGGCTCCAAGGCTTTGATTGCTCTCGATGCCAAATACTCGCCTAAAGATGACTGGCCCGAAGGAACCACTCCCCCGACCGTCCGACGTGCCGATGTGACAAAATAATCAAATGCCCAGACAGCCAAGCAAGGGCATCTATGAAAAAGTTGGTTACGCGGTTTCGGCGACCGACTGCTCTAGTCCGAGCCAGTTCAGGTCATTCGGTCCGAGTCCCTTGGCCATTACATGCAGGCCGTTATCGACGTGCAGGGTAGTGCCAGTAATTGCAGCAGCCCAGGGACTGCACATGAACACGGCCGCATGGGCAACTTGGGACGGCTCGAGACGGTTGGGAAGCGGCGCATTGTTCTCGTAATAACTGACGACTTCGTGAATCATGCCGGTAACACTGGCCGCGCGTGAAGCGTAGGGGCCCGCGGACAGAGCGTTGACCCGTAGCCCGAAACGACGACCTGCCTCGAAGGACAAGTAACGCGTATCGCTTTCAAGTGCTGCCTTGGCTGACGACATGCCGCCACCGTAGCCGGGAACGACCCGTTCACTGGCGAGGTAAGTGAGCGAAAGAAATGAGCCCCCTTGGCGCATCAATGGCGCCAAATGACTCACGAGTGACACGTTCGAATAGGCACTGGTACTGATGGCAGACAGATAGCCGCGTCGTGTCGTGTCCATCAAAGGCCGAGCCACCTCTGGGCCGTTAGCGAGACAGTGAACGACGATATCCAGGGATGATGGCCCAAATTGGCGGCGAATCGAATCCGTTAATCCTTGAATCGTGAAATCGCCGCGCTCAGCGTAGCGACGATTGTTCCGCACGTCGTCCGGTACCTCCTCCAGGTTGTCGTAGGCAGCATCCAGGGGAAAGACATGCTCGAAATCGAATAGCTTACCGTCCGACAAGCGCCGGGAAGCGTCGAACTTGCCCCGTTTCCACATCATCTCGAAGACGTTCAGCGCCGGTGGCCAAGTGGCTACGCATACGCGCGCACCGCATTCGGCAAGAGACTTGGCGATTGCAAACCCGAATCCCCCGTCGTCGGCAACTCCGGCGACCAGCGCGCGCCGACCTTTCAAATCTATACGCATTGCACCCTCCCCTAGGGCCAGGCCCCCGGAGCGGCAAGTGGGGGTCTTTGATGACGGAATCGAGGCCCGCAGGACGAAAAATTGCCATTTGTGCAGAAATCAACGAAAATGGTCGGTCGCCATGCGGTCACGGCAGCTCGTTGCAGCTTTACTAGTTTCCTTGTTAGTGGGCGGCGCAGCGGCATTTTTCTGGGTCCATCGGTCGCGCCTGGCGAGCAAGCCGCCTCGTGTGAGCTCGACAACGGCTGCTTTGGTCTCGGCACCCGCTGGGCCTTCGCCCGAGGAGATTTGTGCAAGCCGTCGCCAAGTCCTGGAGAATGAACCGGCTTTGCCGGGCGCGCCGCTGCTCGACGCCGCTCGCGCCGAAATCGTTGCCCGCGCCAAGGCCGAACCGGTGCTGTTTCTAGAGCCGCCGCAGCCGGCCCCCGCATCCGCCGAGATTAGCCAATTGCGCGAGCGACTGTATCGCGGTGCATTTCCTTGGAAGGCCTTGGGAGCGACGTTTGCAAGATATCGCCGTTACCCGCTCATCCTTCGACAAGTGCTGCTTACGGATGGCTACCTGTACGCGGAGCAACCTGCGGTTGCGGCGATGCTCGCAAACTCCGTCAATTTGAGTCAGTTGTTCAGCGAACGTGCCATCACCGTTATTCGCGGCAATCAATACTTACACGCGACGCGAAAGAATGGAGACTATGTCTGGTCTGATGGTCCCGAGCCGGGAGTGCCCGCGAGACTCTGGCTATTTGATCGGGTAGCGGTCGAAGGAGACAAGTTAGGGCCTTCAAAACTAGTCGCGCTCGGTAACGTACGAAACCAAACCGGCGCGAGTAAGATTGAGATCGAACGCCTTACGTCTGGCGCAGTTCTGGCTCAGCTCGTGTACGGAGACACTCGGGTTCCGGCAATTCTTTCGATTCGGCAAAATGAGCTGCAATTGGATTGCGAAGCGACGCCCAAGGTTTCAAAGTCGAATGTCGAGTTCGAAAGAACCCTGGCGAAACGCAAAGCCCAGGTACTAGCCCGACTTCGCGCATCGATTGACGAGGAGGTGAGCGAAGCGCTGCCCTTCGATGAGCCGAAAACGGAAGAAGGTCAGCAGGATGGCAAATTACGTCAAGAATGGCGGAAGGCCTACTTACAAGGAAAGTGGGTCTATTCGTTCAACGGTGATCGCTATCCGGTATTCGGTGCCAAGGGCCGTCCGCGGATACCGCAAGTGTGTGTCGACTTCATCGTCGACAGTTGGGAACGCATGGCCGGCACACACTGGCTGGCGCGCGATGAAGGTCGTGCGAGAAGGATTGGTCGAATCAATTTCGATACACTTGAAATCGAGAATCGCCGAAGTGTGGACCGCTTGATCGAGTTTGCTCGGGCGCGACCGGAATGGTTCGAATTGCTGGAGTTCCCCGAGGCGGATCGCGTCAGGTTTTACGACCGCCATCGCTTTTTCCAAAGGTTATTAGAGCTGCACGCAGACTTTCAACCGGGAGACGTGGTCGCAATTCTCGGACTCAGGGACGACGAGAAACTTCACTACCATTCTTTCTTCATCATCGCCGACGACCCGATCACTCGTATGCCTACGTTGCTCGCGGCTAACGCGGGTCGCCCACGAATCAGAAGTTGGGAATCCGAGATGCAAAATGCGCCGCGCCGAGGCATTCTCGCCAGAATTCGCCCAAGGCTCTCCTGGCTGGAAGGGCTCGCTGGGATCAATGAACTCGGGCCCACCGATTTGAAGAACTCGAACAACTCACTCTTGAGCAAGCGGCCCTAGGAGCACTCAGCTATCGAATTCGTTTTTCAACGCCGTGATACAGCAGTATTCCAGCTATCAAACTTAGGACATAAGCCAACGTAAGACCAAAAACAGCCATGTGCGTCGACGTGGTTAGCCGCTCGGCTCCCCAGGCGTTGATCACGAGTAGCACTGGGAAGTGAATCAAAAATAGGCTGTAGGATATGCGCCCAAAGTAATTGACGACAGCGCTCTTGGGCCATCGGCTTATCACTCCCGAACGAGCTGCCATATACACAATGAGCGTCGTAGCAGCAGCAACCAACAAGCGCGGTCGCGGGTCAATGATGGCGGCAACAATGACAAGCCCCCAATAGGCTCCTGCCCAAGTGACCGTCAAACGCCGTTCCAATAGTTCGTGCAATACAAATCCAAGAAAGTAGGTACCAACGAAGTAAATCGCCCAAGCGTCATATTTTGGGTGACGGTTGAACCAAAATAGCGAAGCCAGCGCTAACGGGGCAAGGCATCGCAACAAGAGCCTGATTGCGTCCTGGTTTGTGCATTCGCCTCGGCGCCTAAGCCACGATTGGGTAGCCCAGAAAAGGCCGAGCGTGAGCAAGAAAAGTTGAAAATCGATCGCTAGATACCAAATGCCGGCCGTAAGGGCCTGGTAACCGAGGATGTCGTGGAGAAACGCGGCGTGCGCCAATAGTTGGCCGAACGTCGGAGAGGACGAAATTGCTTCATGATCCATCCATCGACGAGCCAATGCATTGGCGAAGATTGCTACCGTCAATGCAGCCAAGTACGGAATGCCAATACGGCGATAGCGGAGCCATATGGATGAAGCCACGGACTTGACATTAAGCACCTTGCTCCGGCTCAAACTGTGCGCAGTGAAAAAACCACCCAGTACAAAGAATACTTGTACAGCCATTCGCGCGTAGCGGGCCAACCAATCCAGTAACACGGGGGCAGCTGGATAGGCGAATTCCGCAAGGGGGCCGTAGAATGATAAGTGATGCCAGACGATGAGTTGTGACGCTACGGCCCTGAGAAAATCAAGAAACGGCAACCTGGATGTCTTGCGCGCCACTCGATTGACCGTTTCTTCCTGAGTCAGCGGTATTGACGCTGACCCAAGCGCGCTGGTTCCGGATGCGGATGCTCCCAAGGAAATCATTGAGTGTTCGACGGAGTGGGGAGAAATGAGCCAGCGAATGAGCTTACCGGACACTGGGGCGGACCGAGTCAACCAGACGTAAAGTACTCTGTCGAGCAATTTTCAAAATCCTGCTTACATACGGTGAAATTAGGCTGTAAAGGACGATCAGTCATGACCTTTGTCGTTTCCGATCAGAAACTTTGCCACGCTGGTTGCATTCTTATCGTGGGCCTAAATGAAGAAATTTCGCTCGAAGCCCAATTGGCCTCGGATGACGCGTTCCTCGTCGCACGCAAGGCAAATACCGGCTCAAGACTAGTATTCGAGTTGGGACGAGTGCCGGCACTGCGACGCTTTACGTTGTGCCATCGGTACGAGCCCTACTGGATGAAGCCGAAAGCAGGCACTCAAATTAAAGACGTTCCGCCTGAGACTCAGTTCTTACTCGCTGAATTAGCCGACGGGAAATGGCTGCTATGCGTGCCGCTGCTAGACGATCCATTTCGTTTTTCGCTCAGGGGGCGCAGTGATCAACGGCTCGAATTGCTCGCTGAAACGGGTGATCCCTATACCGTGGGTCAAGGCGGGTTAGCTCTGTATGTTGCCCAAGGAGCTGACCCATTCGAACTTGTCGAGCGAGGCGCAAAGCGTGTTGCCGCTAGGTTAGGCACGGGCAGACTTCGCAAGGAAAAGTCGTTGCCCGATTTTACCGATTACTTTGGGTGGTGTACCTGGGATGCATTTTACCAGGACGTCAGCGCAGAGAATGTACGAGCGGGTCTCGAACAATTTGCTAGGGGTGGAGTAGAGCCGCGTTTTTTGATCTTGGACGATGGCTGGCAAAGCACACAATTGAAACCAACCGGCGAAGCCCGTCAGACGGATTTCAAGCCCAATCAAAAGTTCAACGGTGAGCTTAGGACCACCGTAAACCTTGCCAAGAACGAATTTCAGGTGAGGACATTTCTAGTGTGGCACACAATCGTTGGCTATTGGGGGGGCGTCGACGGCGAGAAACTCCCGGGCTACGGGGTAGTCGATCAGACTCGCCGTTTTGGCGAGGGGATCATGGCGCATGCACCCAAGGTCAACGAAGATTGGTGGGGAAGTCTTGTGGGTTTCGTCACGCCGGACAAGATCGCTCGATTTTACGACGATTTTCACAGTTATTTGCAGAGCCAGGGAGTAGACGGTGTCAAAGTCGATAGCCAAGCATTACTCGAGGCCATATCGGAGGGCTACGGAGGCCGCGTGCGGGTCACTCGAGCCTATCGCGAGGCCCTCGAGAAGAGCGTCAATGCCCATTTTTCGGGGCGACTCATCAATTGCATGTCGAATGGTCAGGAGACCT
>PMCK01000699.1 GCA_003154095.1 Myxococcales bacterium
AAACTTGCGCAGTGCACAAGGATGGCACGGTCAGCTGTTGGGGAGTCAGCTCTTGGGGGTTCGGTAACGCCGCAGACGCCTTGGACACATCAGTGTCGGTGCCTGGGCCAGTGTCGGAAGAGCTTGCGAGGTTTTGCCGGCGGGGAAGTGTTTTTTGTTTGTCCGGCACTAGAAGCCACTTCGTCGCCGACATCGGTTACTGGAGTCATATTAGCCTTCCAAGGCTGCTCCGATCTGACAGCCGGGTGGCGGTTGGGTGAGCCAGGGCGAACATCAACGATGGTGTTTGAAATCCCTAGTGTCTAGCATGCACTCTTGTCGTGCAGAGCGCGCCGAACAAACCTTTCCCGTGATCGAAAATGCCCCAAAAGAAATCCGATCCTTCACGAAATGCATTGGGGTTCGCTCCTCGGTCTCGTGAGATCGACGCGGCGCGAACTCGTGTGCGACACGTTCTGATCGGACAAGGGCAAGATGCGCGCTATCTCGAGGCCACTGCCGCGACAATCGAATTGGGCCGGCCATACGCCCGGGTTGCTCAAATTTCCTGTTTTGGGTTTTATGGGCACTGAATGCCCAGGCGTAGCTAACGTTGGTGGGGGGCGGTGACTCCGGGCAAAGCTGACGACCGCGATGTGCCTTGTATGAAACAATCGAATGCTGACGGCTTTTGGTGCATCGCACTCGCAATTTGAAAACCGAATTGATAAGTTCCGAAGCTCTCAATAGCCCGTTTGTTTTGTCGGGGACCGCGCCATATACGGAGGAAGCATGCCACGTCTAGTCAGCCAAGCATTGAAGCATTGTTTGATACTGTCCGCGCTCACACTGGTCAATTGCGGAAGTAGCTCAACAACCACAACCACAGCAGCGGAAACGGGCGGTGGCTCGGGAGTGGGCGGCGGCTCCAACGGTGGCTCGTCGAGCACCAGCTCAGGAGTGGATAGCTTCGTTGGAGTCTGGCAATTCACGTCCGGCTCCCAAACACCGACATGCACTGGCTTGACTGTGTCGGCATCAGCCCTATCGGGGACTATCCAGATATCGAAGGGGACCACCGCACCACTTATCGCAGTTATTCAAACCTGTACTATGCACTTTGACGTTAACGGGACTTCGGCTAACGCTCAAGCCGCTCAAACATGTACCGAAACGGGAACGCTCGCGAATGGCACAGCGTACTCCGAAACGGACACGTATACAGTTCTTACGTTTACGACGACCGACGGCAAGAATGCGCACGTGAGTGGTTCGTACAATGCGGTCCTTAATGCCGCCGGAACCAGCTACAACTGCACGGTTGCCGTGACGGGAGATCTCCAAAAACAGTGAGCGTGCGGGAACCACCTGGCGTGATCCACGGAAACCCATACGGCGCGGAATTATTATTGCAGCTCCTCACGCCACCTGCCGCCGATGGTGGTAGTTCAACAGTCCGCCGAGACGCGACCGGCATCCAAGGTTGCCCGAATTCTTCTCTTAGTGCGCGAACTTGCGCGCATAGTGGGCGAGACGTCAACTGTCGCGTGTCTCCGCGGCGTGGGTTGGCAGGGCGATGGCCTTTAGAATACGCTCAGTCGTAGTAGTTTGTTAGGTTGTGTGAGACTGTGAAGAAAGGAAGCGTCGATGGGACTGCTGGACTTCGTCAAAGGGAAGAACAAAGTGGCTGAAGGAACGGTAGAGGATGCGGACAACAATCTTTATCACACTGTAGCCATCGGAGATCAAATTTGGACGGTAGAGAATTTGCGAACGACAAGATATTGTGACGGTTCGGCAATACCTTTGGTGACAGAAACTTCAGAATGGGAATATCGCAAAATCCCAGCATACTGTTGGTATGGCAACAATCGCAGCAAGAACAAGAAATACGGTGCATTGTACAATTGGTATGCTGTGAATACTGGCAAGCTTGCCCCCAAAGGGTGGCACGTGCCGACGGATGACGATTGGGGCGTTTTGTGGAACTACCTGGTCGTCAATGGATATAGTTATGATGGTAGGAAAGGAGGAGATGAGACCGCCAGATCCATGGCGGCAAAGACGGATTGGACGGGGAGCAACGGCTCCGGTACTATTGGTGACGATCTGTCAAAGAACAACAGTAGTGGCTTTTCAGCCCTGCCTGGCGGTGCGCGCAGCTTCCACGGTGATTTCATGGACATAGGTATTCGCTGTCGCATGTGGTGCGCGACAGAGGTGGACGAGTCGTTTGCATGGGTTCGTGACTTGCACCACGGCTACAAGAAAATCGAAATCCTTCGAGATTACAAGTGCTGTGGATACTCGGTGAGGCTGTTGCGCCCCCTGATGTGAAAGCTGGTCATTTCCGTGCCCAGTGAGTCCAACAACGCGACTGTTTGACCCTGGGTGAAATAGTGGACATGCCGCTAAAGTCGGAATGTCCTTTACGGCGGAGCGAAGTTGTCTCGCTTCTCCTGACTAGAGACATTTTATGCGTGCCCAGCGATATTGTGGGCTCTTGACACCGGCAGTCCTTCGGCTCAGTTTGTGGCCTGATTCCCGCAAGGTCTCGGGCGGCCAATGGAAAGACGGTGGGATGCGAGGAGTACACAAGTGATGACATACCTAGACTATTCACGCTCTTGCGAAATTGCATGGGTCCAGCGTCTGTTTCGGTGCGCGTTGGCTCTCGGTACCGTTTGCTCAACACTGTCTGGCTGCAGTGGAACTCCTTCGCCCACATGCAACAGCAATTCTGTGGGAAGTGGAACTGGCAGCGACCCCTGCGTGAGCACGGTTATGCCTGCCGCGGGTCCTTGTCCGCGGGTTGGCGAGACGATGGCCTTTCGAATACCTACGCACTTGACCACGAGCTTCCGGGCGACATAGATTGTTTCGCTGATGCCTCGAGCCATCAAACAGGTGACGCAATCCTCGGTTGTGGCGGTCGGCAGCCCGCTTTGGCACCGGGCAGCTCCGTGGCGACGAGCTCGACCCCGTCGGCGAGTGCCGTTGTGCACGACGGCGCGGGTTACTCAACAAGCAACAGTGTGGTCTCGGAAGTGAAGTTTAGTGGCGACGCGAATGCCCTGGTGGCGCCAAATCTAGAGGAAGATGAGTTCGACAAGACCGTTTCAACCCAACCAGTCGTTGGCGCCGAGGCTCACTGGGCGGCGCGCGCCGCGTGGGACGCCGAAGATTACAAGCGCACTGGCCCCAGCAAGGCTCGCGATGCGTGGTGTGCGCTAGCCAAGATTTTCGACTCCAATCCGTACCAAGTGCATTCGAAGAATGAGTGCGACGCCTGGACGGTTTATGTGGAGCAATGGATGAAAGTCAACGAAGCCATGAAGCTCACCCACGGATCGGAATAATCGTATGGGTTTTCGCTGCGCGCGTTGAATCTGTCTAGCCGTTCACCATTGAGAGCGTCGAAATGGGGGCTCGTGCGGCCACACCCCCATGACAATGAGTTGGAAGTGACGTGACCGGTATCTGCACCCGCACGCTTGGCTGGCCACGTACCGTCATGCCCCAGTATCAGAAACTGGACGCTAATATACCTCAGGCCCAATGTGGACGTTCGACGCCGATATGTTCGTGACGGGGATTGTGAGTGCGCTGCGGGCCAGAGCAAAGTCGGCGAGTCGCGATTCGATAAGCCGTAACCTGGGTATTCCACTGCAAAAACAGAAAGACCGCGCCGCGCGAACTCCTCGGCGAGCCATACGGTGTTCGCTAGTGCTCTCCGTTGCCGTGAAACATGACGGAGTGGGGAGTCGACAGCACGGACGCATTTTCAGCCACGGTTGCATCGCAGTCGAGTGGTGAATTTTCTGGCACGGTAAGCGCCCCTTCCGTGACTCTGGATGTTTCGAACGCCATTATCCGCGGCGTTGCATCAAAGTTCACGCAATACGTTTCTGGCTTCGTTGATCGGAACGCGTGCAACTTGGAAACACGCGTGGTAGTGTCAGGCACTCTCAATTCGAGCTCTAGCCCGAACTCGATTGTTGGCGGTCTCGCTTTGCGCTTCACGGGCAATTACTCGGGTGCGGCATGCACCCTAGAACAAATCGATGTTTATCCAGACACCGGAGCGAATTTCCTCCTCACCGCGACGAAGTCGCCGTAGGAGTCCTCGTCCTCGGTCGGGGCTGAGTGTCGCATCGCACTTTTCCTGATGCCGCTGCGGCACGGAAGCGCTGTGAATTCGAGATTACGCGGCAACGTTTGGCGATAGGGAGAATTGCCGAATTCTGGCGAAATGAGGCGGCTTCTCGCTTTGGCATGGGAGTTGCCATTGCGGTGCTACTTTGCCTCGAACCGTTTACGCCTTTGTCGTGCTTTTCATTGCCGCAACTTGCACCTTCCTATCGCCTCGCGACGCGCTTGCCGGCAAGCTGGATCGCGTCAGCGATGCCGCGCGAAGCCCCGGAACCTCGAGTTCCGGCAGCTCGAACTCGAATTCAAGCTCGTCCTATCACTCTACCCCGAGCGACAGCGACGGTGACGACATTGGCGGCGCGGTATTCCTCTTTTACGCAATCACGTCGCCGTGGTGGGGTCCAATGGTAGCGCTCGAACCCGACCGCCCCAACTACTCCGTTGGATTTCCACGATACCCCTACGAGACTCCCCACGCGGGTTCAATGATCGTAGAGCGCGAGCCGGGCGGCTTTGGTCCCTTGCCGCCAGAACCGGAACCCAAACGCGACTGGGCATTCCAACTGGGTGCCGAAACGGGATATGTCATCGATCGCGTCTTTCGCGACGGGCTCAATTTCCGCTTTCAGACAGCTTATCGCGTTGACTTCGACGCCAATTGGTCACTCTTCATGGAACGTCAGCCAGGCGCGTACACCAACCTTGCCATGGGACGTGAGCACCTCGTTTGGCGGTTTGCTCAATCGAGCGCGGTGCAATTCCACACCTCCTTGGGTGCACAACACCTCGTTGATTCCCGAGGCAATGTGAGTGGCGTGGACTTCGCCTACGGATTCGAAGTATACCCCACAAAGCCGCTCACTTTCGCCGTCGAGGGTGCCCTCGGTAACCTTGATGCGTCATTCGCGCCTCGCGTACGCACCACCCTAGGCATGTTGGTCAACCGATTCGAATTTCTTTTCGGTTATGAGCACCAATGGATTGGCACCGAAAGCTTGGGCGGCCCCTTTGCGGGTGTGCGATTGTGGCTGTAAGCCGCAGCTTAGCAGGCTAGCTTACCCTACTTACGCTCGCCAGCAGAAGGCACCACCGAGATGGCGCCGTAAACGATGACGGGAAACCTGCCGCCGGTTGCGGACGGCGTGCCCGTGTTGATGGAGGTGCTGCCGCTCTGGGACGTGGCTCCACCCTTCGATGGCGCGCCTCCTGTAATTATCATCAGGCCATACGCGACGGCCCACATGCCACCCGTTTGGGCAGGAGTACCGGTATTGACGGACGTGGTACCGCCGGTGGTGATCGGCACCCCATAATAGACCGCAGGCCGACCACCAGTTGCACTTGGAGCACCTCCATCGATCGAGACGCTACCGCCGGTGGTGATGCGAATCCAAGGCTGCTCCGATCTGGCTGCTCAAGGCTGCCAGCGCACCCGTGAGTAATGCGCATGCTAGCGCCAACAACAGATAGCAGCCTCTGCGCCCGTGGATCCGTCGTGCAACCAGCAGTGTGTCGGCGGGCGCAGCGTCTGCTGGCGCAGCGGGCACACTGATACTGGCGTTTTCTCATCAACGGGTTCCTGAACCCACTTTGTGTGGAACCGTCTATCGACCATCGCGGTGCCTGGACATTGATCACGCGCGTAAGTTAGAAGAATGGCATAGAATCGAAATGTTTTGCAGCTATTTTGAAGTGTTGGGAAGCTCAAGTCATATTCGCGATTCCTCGAACGTAAGCATTTCGGGTTACGGATCGGCCTTTTTGCAGACTGAACAAGTGCGCCAGCCTCGTTGAGTTCATGCGCGTTTCCGTGCCGCAGCAACATAGAAATTGAACGAGGGCCAAACTCGTTTAGCAAGAAAGCAAGAAGGTCCAAAGAGCCTTGCGTACGCGATGGCGGGTCGTGCGGCTCGATACTTGACAAAGCGCCACCAGCGGAGGAAAATAGTTGTGCTGGGAGACGGCAAGGACGACTTGCGCCGAACAGCGGGTTAGAGTTGTCTGCGCGGGCTTTGAGCCGACCCGTTTGGCCAGCGGGGTAAGCTCATGGAATCAAGAACTCGAAGCGTAGTGGCAATTGCACTCGCGGCTGCCGCCGTGAATTGCGCGACCAGTAACGATACAGCAAACGGCGAGCATGACAACTCGGGAGTCGTGAGGCTCGCGGCGGACTCGACCGATGCGGGCGACACCATCACCGACACTGGCACCGACACTGGCACGGGCCCGAGCACCGCGACGCGCACGAACACGCGCACTCAATCACTGACGCTCACGAGCATCATTACGGTTACGGCCACGATGTCGAACACGGATGGAACCACCTCGACTCACACGATTACGGAGTACGCCACGCAAACCGTCACCGACACCCGCCTGAACACGAATACGTATACGGTAAACTGCATCAGCCTGACCTGTTGTCCGCCTCCCGGCGTGACGGGATGCGCCACACAGACAACGACGACATCGCCACTTGGCACGGGAACTACCACGTCGGCTGGCACCAGTTCCAATTCGAGCACGGCAACCGGCACGGCCATTGGCACCCGCACTTCGACTTCGTCCGGGACAGGAACCTCGACCACCGCGGGTACGCAGACGGACACGAGCGTGAGCACTGGAACCCAGACCCAGACGATCTCAGACACCAACAGTCGGACCACGTCTGCAACGCGCACGACCACCAGCTCGGGCACCGGCACCGCGTCCACAAGTCAATCCAGCTCAGGCACCGGTTCGGGCATTGGCACCGCTTCGTCAACTCCTTCTCGAACGACCACCAGCACGGGCTCCACTACTACGACACCCTCGGTGACAGTTACGGGAACGATGACTGCTTCAAACAGCCGCACGCTCGCGGGCACCGGCACGTCGTCGACGACTCAGTCCGCTTCGGGCACTCGGACTACCGCAAGCACAGGCGGTTCAGGTAACGCGAGTGCAACCACCGGCGGAACAAAGGGAAATGCCGGCAGTCAGACCGGTACCGGGACCTCCACCGATACGAGTGCGTCCAATAACGCCAGTGGCGACACAAGCGGCTGCGGCTGCTCAATTCCGATCGGTCACGGTCCGACTCGGCTGGCTGTGTTGGGCCTACTGCTCGTGGGTGCCTTGGCTCGCCGCGGCAGGTCGAAGCAGGCGTATTCCGCGATTATTCGTTAGGGTTGCGGCTGGCGAGCTGCGAGCCTCTTTGACGTAGCCAATCGACGAAGACGGTTCACCGGCGAATCAAAATTGCGATGCTCGCCATGCCGCAAGCTGAAGCCAGATGGTTCACCCCATGTCCTTTTGCCAGGATCGGGAGCATTGATGGGCAATTGTCGATCCGCGACGATTACGCAACTCGGCGATAATCGTGCTGCACGCCACCAAGCACCGGCAGTGCAATGACCTTGCCCGTCTTCGGCGGCGGCGTCCTCAATTCGGGATAAGGATCGGGGATCGCATGTGTCGCCTGCGATGGTCGCGCTCCGTTGTAGTATTTCGCATACCCGCGACAGACCTGAAAGACATGTCGCACACTCAGGAAGATGAAGTGATGCAATGCTTCTTCACGTAATGACCGTCGCGCGAGCTCTGACAACACTCGCGCGAGGGCCTCTTGGTCCGGATAAACGACGGATTGCTCAACAGGCTTAATCCTCCAGCTCGAGGGGCTCCAAGACGAAATATTACTGCTAACTGGGTGCTTCACGAGGCCAGCATACTACAGTTCAAGGCTCACGCGTCGTGACAATGACGTCGAGGAGTGGTCGCCCCGCCGAGCTCGCTACACTCGTAGCCAATGGGACCCTGCTTGTCCAGGTGCCGTCATGCCAAGCCGTTCGAGACATCGAGCCGGAAGATCTCTGGACCCTCCTCGACGATTCGACACGACACGTCTAGAAACTTCGGTACGAGTTCAAGTTGCGTCAGTATATGGGATGTTGGCAGAAGAGTCCGGAATGCCCCACCATCACTTGTCGCCATGAGAAGCACGAGTTGATCTGAGAACCATACTCGGTGCCGTACAGCTTCTGCCTCAATGGTATTAGCGATTGACCCGCTGTGATCCGCGGAAAAACAATCATCACTCGGGCTTTTGCCAGGGGTGAAAGTCGCCGTCCACTAATACGTAGACACCTCCACTTTCACCCTTCCGAGCGAAGCCGTCGAACTGAAAACGCTCGTTTGAGTCTTCCACGGCGACTTCGCACACGCGGCCTCGGTTTGCTCGAACGAGATCGGCACCCCAGGTACGGAGGTCGCTCATCTGCGGTGCGCCGGGCTTTGCCCGCCCAACCACGTACACATGAAAGTCGTTGGCGTAGCGCTCAGCGCGCACGAGCGCGTACCCGCCGCGTTCGAGGGCCCGGCGGACGTCGGGAGAAACGTGTGTTCGGTCTTCTGGTGACGCCTTGCCGTAGCCGAGAGAACCATCCCCCAGACGGAGATCGGGAAACGCCTGGCGTTTGTCGAGAAGCGGCCGGTACTCCTTGAGATTGCTCCTTTGGGCCTGCGCACGGAAGTGCTGCCGCCACTTGCCGAATGGAACTGGCGATTCGAAATCGTTGTCGTTTACGAACACCGTCTGTTTTGTGATGTCGACTTCGAAGTCGACCCAGCGTCCACCGGCGCAACCGCTACAAACGGATATGGCGGTGAAAGTGCAGCGACAGTCTGGGGCTCCGGGATGGCAGCCGACGCTCGGTTCTTCGCCGAAAACAAGACTTAGCACGGCTCCATTGTCGCGACCCGCGGGTGAGTGTACGCGTCCACGCGCAGTTCCAGCTCGGCGGACTCGTCGGTCGTAAGTCCGCCGTCGGCGTTGAAGCTCGCCTGATCGGCAACGACGATTTCCCAGAAGCCGCCGTCGCTTGCGTTCGTGCTCTCGAACTTAGGCGGTGACACCACCCGTGCTCTCGGAATCTTCTTCCGGGTCCTGGTGCCTTCAGCAATCTCTTCTGACGCGAGCGCCTTGAACTGCCGATCGCAGCCGAGGCCCGCGAGCAGCAAGGCGCAGAACGCGAATGTTCGTCGCGACATGCTCCCGGTGATGTACTCCCGCATCAGACAGCCCCGCTTGGCGGGCACGCCTGGGTGCAACGCTGGGACCGTCGAAGGCATTGCGGAGTATACACGTTGGAGCAACAAATGGCTGATTTCTCGCTACCGCTACGATTTACTCCATTCGTGCTCACCTTTGGCAAGAGCTTTTTGACTTGACGGCACGCAAAGCCATGTGCCGCTGTGCCAGAATGGAACTCCGTAATTCCTCGCAGCGCACAGGCGAGCATGGCGGTCGTGTCGGCATTGCCGGCCAAAGCAAGAGCGAGAGGCGACTAGCTATGGTTTCGATCTAATATTCATCAGTGTAATTTCGGAAATTGAACCTGGGGATCCGGAGGGACCACCCGGTGCAGGCTAGGCCCTGGCGCAAGCACCCCACGAGCTAATTCAATTTCGCCGTCCACTTCCGCGTCGGGCTGACCCACCATTCCGGGATGCTCTACGCGCTGATAGGCAAGGCGCCAAACGATAGGCCATTTAGCCGCGTCAGGTCCAAGATCCAATTGAATTGTCCTGCGGCTTTCGTCCTTCACGCCGAGCCGATCGTCGCCCACGGACACTCTCCGCAATAGTCCGCCCGCCGATCGCATCGTCTTGAAGCGGCGAGTTAGGTAGGCGACCTCCCCTGCCATCTTCGATTGTTCGGGACCCAATGCCTCCGCCGTAATCTCGAGCCGGCGGAACAGATCCCCGGTGGGAAAGGCGTGGCCAACATCGAATCGATGGCTCGCACGTCCGCCCGCGGTCTTTGGCATGTGGCAGTCCGCGCAAGACACCTGTGCGTAGTCGCTCGCTGCATGCTCCATGATAGTGCCTTGCATCGGGGCGACACCTGACGCCATGGTCTCGCCGGGGAATGCGAATTGATGACAATTGGCGCAAGCCGCTGCGCCGCCGAATTGTGCGAGGCGCAGGACCGGGTGTTCAGCACTGCGACTATTCGCCTGCGTTGCGAGCACAGCTCCATCAACCACATGACAACTTACGCAACCAACCCCTAAACTAGCATCGAATCATTCCCCATTCGCGCACACCCTTGACATGAAATTTCGGGTGATTAATTTGGGCGGCTGAAGCCAAAAACCGGTGTTTTCAGATACTTGGACAAGTGCTGCTCACTGCCGAGGAGGTCGCGCATGGCTGCGTCGTACCGGTGGGTGTTCCCGTATTCGGTTCATGCCCGCAAGTCCGACTTCAGGGTCTAGGCATCCACAACTTCTTCCTTCGCCTTCACGTTTTTCGCGCTAGCGCAGCGCACTGAAGAAAGGAGCCTCTCAGATGGAACTGGGACATCTACGACGCGAGATACGGACCGCACTGGAGCTCGCCGTCGTAGCTTTGGCGCCGTCCGATGTGATCGATGGCCTGGCGGCAGCAGCGGGGCTGCTCGAGGCGCTTGTCGAACTGCCGCCCAAGAGTCCGCCTGTTCTGGCCCTTGTGCCAGAGTTGGAGAAGCGCTCGGCGAAGGTACTGAATGAATGGCAGAAATGGAAGGCTGAGCACTTGCCAACGGGCATGGCGTAACCGGTACCCAACTATTCAAGTCGGCTGTTTGCGTATTCGGACGTTAAGCACTCTACCCGCGAACTGAACTTCGGGTGATTGAGGATTGGTCGTTGAAGGTCCCTTCGTCCTAGTACCGAACATCCACGCAAAAGATTACGCCGGCAGGGTTCTGCTGATAGGTGCAGTTCGTACAGCCGGAGAACACTCCGGTGCCGTTGGCTGCGCGAATCGTAATTGTGTTTCGACCCAGGGCCAGCGCACTCGTGATGTCGATATCTGTCGGCGCGCTTTCGGTTGCCCAAGCCGCACTGAAGTCAGTAACACTTCCAATAGTTCCCACCGAAGCACCGTTGACGATCACTTCGGCTAGGTCGTCTACCGCCAAATGAACCTGTGCCGATGCGGGACGAGCCGGCAGCGATACGCGGTTTACGAAGTAGTATTCAGCCCATTCGGATGGAGCAGTTGCACCCGTGATGCCCGGCGCCCAGATCCATCGCGCGTTTCCCCCACACGCATCGATCCGAGCGGACCAGAGCCCGGGGCCGAAGCCGTAGTCGACGGCTCCTTCCAGGCACTGCGCGGGGATCGCCATGTTGGAACATACGAGTTGCGCTTTCCCGAGGTACTCCTTTTTCTCAAGGCTGCGGTTGCTGTACACGTCCCAATTGACGTCGGACGCAAGCGCGATGTCTTGGCGCTTCGTTTCACCCTGCGACAAGGCTTCGGTATCGGCAGTCACCGCGTCGTTCGGTTCCGAGAAAGCTGCGTCTTGACTAGTGATGCACCCATTAGCTAGACCGAGCGCACACAACAAGAGCGCTACACGAGTGGACTGGCTCTGTTCGGTCACGGCGCACCTCCGCGGGAGATCTTACGCTTCGACGTGCCAATGACAACACCGCCGTGGACCGATGAGGTGGCGCTTGTCGCGGAGGCAGCCCCCAACGGGATCAATCAGCTCCGGCTTCGAGCTGAACTGGTTTACCCATTTTGTGTGGCGCAAACCGGTACGGCCTGCAGTTCGGACGATTCCCACTAGTTCGCTTGTGGCAAGCTATCGAGCAGTTCTTGAATTTTTTCGAGACTCGGGGGCTTGGCGAGGTGTCGGTCGAATCCAGCCGCATCGGCACGCTCCAAATCATCTGGCAACGCATAGCCACTCAAGGCTACGAGAAACAGGCCCTTGAACGAGTCATCTGCGCGTAACGCGCAAGCTACTCGGTAGCCATCCATGCCAGGTAAGCCAATATCGCACAAAACGACGTTGGGATGAAGTTGGCGGGCCTTCTCAATCCCGTCGGGCCCACTATAGGCGACCTCGACTTCGTGCTCGCAGAACTCGAGGGCCTCGCGCAATGTGTCGGCTGCGTCGATATTGTCCTCGATTATGAGGATGCGTCGTCGATTCTTCGGACCGCTATCGCTGGGTTGCAGCGCAGCGGTTTCGACGTTTGCCAAAGGTAGGCGCACCACGAAGGTTGCACCTTGGCCAAGCCCGTCGCTGTGGGCCGTCACGTCACCGCCGTGAAGCTCAACTAGGCCCTTGACGAGCGCCAGGCCGAGGCCCAGGCCTCCCTGACTGTGGTCCAATGTATGATCAGCCTGCATGAAAGGTTGAAACAATTGCGCGAGCAATAGGGGTGCAATGCCGATACCAGTGTCCGTGACTCGAATGACCGCTCGATTTGCCTGCCCATCGAGGTGAACGGTCACAGAAGTCGATCCGCCTCGGCTCGTAAACTTGGCGGCGTTCTGCAGAAGGTTTCCGACTACTTGCGTCAACCGATTCCAATCAGCGTTCACCAGGATCGAGTCGGGCGACCGCTGGAATTCGAGATAAATTTCGGAGTTCTTGAAGACCGACCGCTGATCTTCGACAGCGAGCCGAACCAGCTCGTTGAGCTCGAGCGACCGAGTTTGTAGCTGAATCTTGTCTCGGGTGATCCGAGTCACGTCGAGGAGGTCATCCACCAGTCGCGCCAGTTGCCCAGCCTGGCGGTCTATCACAGCTAACGCATGCTTGGCCTGTTCGCTGCCCGGCGTAGCGCGCCCGAGGATGAACAGACTGTTCTTGATCGGAGCAAGCGGGTTGCGAAGCTCATGCGAGAGCAATGCCAAAAAGTCGTCTTTGCGCCTGTCAGCCTCACGAAGGGCCTCTTCTGATTCGGCACGCTTGCGTTCGTGTTCGAGTGCAACCAGAGCATATGAGAGGTCCGCGCACAGCGCCTCGAGAAGGCTCACGTGCGCTGCGTCGAAGGCACCAGGTCGGCCAGCATAGAGCGTGAAAGCACCGATGGTTTGGTTGCCTTTGCGAAGCGGAAAGGCTGCTGAAGCGCGGAACCCACGCAGAAGTGCCGATTCACGCCAGGGAGCGGTGTTCGCATTAGTCTCGAAATCTTCATTGATGACGGGACGGTTCTCGCGAATGCATTTCCCGGTGGGACCTTGGCCCAGAGCTCCTTCTACTTCAACTCTTATTTCGTTAACGTAGTCTGCTTGCGGCCCGAACACCGCGGTTGGCACCACCTCGCGTCCGTGAGTAAACCCGATCCATGAAAGGGGGAATTCGCCCTGTTCCACGACGATTCGACACACCTCGTGAAGCAGTGTTTGTTCATCACGCGTCCTGACGATGACTTCATTAACTTGGCTGAGCACGGCGTACAGCCGCTCTAACCGCTTGCGTTCCGAGATATCAACGACAAGCGCAGCAAATTGTCCGGGACTCGGCCGAAAGGCGATGACTTCGTAATCGCGACCTAGCTCTCGAGCGTGGTTCTCGAAGTGCAGGGGCTTGCCGGTCACGACGACCTGGCCATACTTCTCGATCCAGTATTGTTCGCTATGCGGCATGACCTCGAGCAGCGTGCGTCCGATTACGCGCTCTTTGGTAAGCCCTGTCATACGCTCGAACGTCGGGTTGATTTCGAGAAAGCGGTAGTCACGCGGCTGGTCGTTCGGGTCGAAAATCATTTCATGCAGGGCAAACCCCTCGGAGAGGTTTTCGAAGAGATGGCGATAACGCTCCCCGCTGTCACGCAGTGACGCCTCGGCTCGTTTGCGATCATCAATGTCGCGCAAATAGACATCGAGACCACCCGTGCGCGGGAACATGAATACTTCGTACCAACGATGGTTCAGGGGCGATTGTGCTTCGTAATGCTCGTGGATTCGGTGTTCAACCGCGTCTAAGAAGTACTTGTGAATGCGTGTGCCCGGAAGTGCTGGGAAAATGTCCCAGATGACCTTGCCTAGCAGTTCACTGGCGGGTCGCCCAAAGGGTGCGCGTTCCGCGGCGGGGTTCACGACGACGAATCGCCACTGATCGTCGAGGGAATAAAAGGCGTCCGCGATGGACTCCAGAATTGCGGTGGTTCTCTGGTGCGCATTGACTAACGCTGCTTCTTGCCGCTTCCGCTCGGTGATATCCGTGATAAACGAGCGATAGTGGACGACCTTGCCCTCACTATCGAGCACCGGCTGGACCGTGAGCTCGATCGGGACGCGCGAGCCATCCTTTCGGAGGTACTCCTTTTGGTAGCGCGCTGTTTCTCCTTTACGGCTGGCGTTGCTCAAGATTTCAGCTTCGGGTTTGCGCCATTCGAACGGAGTGAGATCCGTGGCCCAGGTCAGGCGACGTTGCTCGAGTTCCTCGCGCGAATAACCGGTCAACTCGGCAAAGGCGCGATTGAAAAAAACCAAGCTCCCATCGGGAGCGCCAACTCCAAATGCAGTCGTCGCGTTTTCGATGGCCTCTGCGAGAAAGTGCTCCCGCTCGACGCGCCCGGTGCGCATGGCTTCGAGGGCCTGCTCGGCCTCCTTCACCCGAATACGAAGCGCTTCGATCTCGCTACGCATACCCTCGTCCTCGGCCGGCATTGAAACTCATCCTGCGCCGGCCTCAGCAGCGATAGGCTCGCTCGGGGCGGACGCGCTTAGGAACCTGCAACTCTCGCAGCTTGCTCATCCGGCCGGCGGCCCTTGGGGACGCTGCCGGATGGGGTGTTCTTACCTCAGAAGCTGCTGGGTAGTACACCTTTCCGGTCGTGCATTCGCCGCACGACAATTGCTGCACGCACCACACGCAACTGTGCCAGATGGCACAGACCGTTGAGAAATGAAATTACTAGTATTTCCAGCAACTTATATGACATTCGGCGCTTGTGCCAGCTTGGCCCAACTCCTGCACAACTCCTCTGGTGCTGAACTGCTCATAGCTACCCCTCGAAGCGTCTACGCTGAGTCGCCTCGAGACGAAATTCTGCAACAGGTTCCAACATTTCATCCACGAATAACCGCTCGGTGACCACTATGAAACTTCGCAACACGGATTTTACAACTGAGCGAGCGACCTCGCACTGTTCCCTTTCGATGTTGATAGCCTTGTTTGGCATTTCCATTGCTGGTTGTGGCGGCACTCCCAAGGTAGAGACCGACCAATTCATCGGTCAGAGCGACTTTCAGTCGCGTCCCGCCAACGCTTCGAACTCTGGCGGCCCCGGCAACTCCTACTCAGTGGCAAACGGTGCCGTACCGGCCGCCGCTGACAGCAAAGCTACGGGCACCACTACGACGCCCACCCGCACTGTCGAAGAAACCGATCTATACCGTCTCGAAGGCGACCGGCTTTACTACCTGAATTCCTATCGCGGCCTCATGGTATTCGACGTGAGCAACGTCGATGCCCCGAAGTTGCTGGGGCGTTCGCCCATCTACGGTGATCCAATCGAGATGATCGTGCGCAACGGCGTCGCCAGCGTTGTCGTATCGGATTGGTATGGCACAACCGACAAGGGGACACCCTTTCACGGCTCGATTGTGCGCGGGATCGACGCCAGCAACCCTGCCCGAATGAAGGTACTGGGCGAGGCCGTCCTCGGAGGTTGGGTGCGGGACACGCGCGTTGTCGGAGACGTGCTTTACGCCGTCACGGAGCAATATCCCTGGGATTCAGTCTGGTACCCGATGGGCGTTGCCTCGAACGGCGGGAGCGACATCGCAACGGGCGTAGGCGTTAGCACCGGCAATGGTGCAACGGTCGCCGTGACAAGCGTCAATTTTGCAGGGGGCACCGTGCGGCAGGTCGATCGCTACGAAGTCTCGGGCCAAAGTGGCGTCTTCAACGTCACGCCCGTGTCGATCATGCTCGCGTCCAATGAGCAAAGCGTCGATCAAAATGGATACACGAGCAATACGGGTCGTACCTTGCTCAAGTATCTCGATATCAGCGATCCGGCTGGTGACATCAAGGAGCGGGCCACGGCCATCGTGAACGGCACAATTCAAGGTTGGGGCGCCGACAACGGTCGCTGGAACATCGACTTCGCCGACGGCAAGACCGCTCGCGCGGTTGCCTGCGCAGGGCAGTATTGCGGTTCATCTGGTAGCGGGTTGGTATTGAGCATCGTCGATTTCACGAATCCGGACGCGCCGGTGACGCAATCGAGCTTGAGCATCCCGTCCTCGTCTTGGAGCCCGACGGCGCGCTTCGACACGGGTCGCATGTATCTTTCGCCCAGCGATTCCGGTTGTTATTACTATGGCACCGGTGGGCAGTCTTCGACTCCCGTCCAGATCTTCGACACGAGTAACCCAACGGCGCCGCGCCTGGCGGGATCGGTTGACATCAATGGGCAAGTCTGGCTGTTCATGCCATCCGGCAACCGACTGTTTGCTCTTGGCAACGACTGTACGGCGAATGCTAACGGCAACTATGGGAGCAACGTCTCACTCGGCTATTTAGATGTGACCGACCCTAGCGCGCCCGGTCTGATCGGTACAGCCTCGTTCGGGAAAGGTTGGGCCTGGACGCCGGCTGCCGGCACGTTCAAGGCCTTTACAAAAGACGATGCCCAAGGCTTGGTGGTTCTTCCGTTTAGTGGCTGGGACTCGACCAGCTATCAATACAACAATGGCCTGCAACTCATCGAATTTACGCCAACGAGCATCGCGACTTCCGGTACGGCCAAGAGCCGAGGCTGGGTGGAGCGTGGCATATTCGTCAAGAACCGGCTGGTGTCGCTGAGCGACCTTTCATTGTCCGTCGTGGACTATACGAACCACGCACAACCGAACGTCGTTGCGGAACTGACGCTCGCCCGCAACGTAGTCGACGTCAAACCGCAGGGCGCAACGCTTGCCGAATTATCGAGCGATTTTTGGGACAATGACCAGCAACATTCGACGTTGCGAGTCCTTCCCACAGCGCAGGCTGAAGACAATGTCTCCGGTGTGGCGCTAGCCGAAATTGAAATCGACGGCTATAATTCGAGTGTCTATCATAACGGCAATTTCTCGTATGTCGTGAGCAATGTTCAGCATGAAGCCGCCTGCACCGGCAACAATGCAAGTTCGGTCAAGGCGGACGGCAGTAGCGTCTGTTACAACTGGACTCAAGAAATCCAAGTTATTGACCGAAGCAATGGGACGGCCGTCAAACGCGGTAAAGTCGATATGCCTGACGTGGCCGGGTATTGGTACGGCGGTTGGGGCTGGTACGGCTGCTATGCGTGGAACTGGTACTACGGAGCGGACGTGGTCCAGGTTGAAGGCGACGCGCTCGTGTTCCGACGCTGGCTGCCTCAGTACGCTAACGGGACATACGTCGACTCGCTGACGGGTCTGTACGTTGTCGATCTTTCGAATCCGGACCAGCCCTCGTTGGCTTCCACCATGATTACGAATGACGTTAACGGTTGGTGGGGCAACATGCGCGCAGTTCAGGACAAACTGTATACGGGGCACTATGAGTGGATGCAGCAACCGCGCTACGACGCCAATACTTATGATCCCGGAATCGTACGGTATTACCTAGACCAGATCGATCTCTCGGACCGCGCCCATCCGCGCGTGAGTGCCAAAATTAATGTGCCAGGGATCTTGGTCGGTGCCGACGAGAATGATCCGAGCATCATCTATACGATGGACTACCAATGGTTCAGTAACAACATCAACAATCGTTTCGAGGTGCTAAAGCTCCAAGGTGACCGCGCGTATCTGCAGGCATGGATCAATATCCCTGGCTGGGTTGGCAACACAATCGTAAAGGGCAGTACGGCATACTTTACGGTGCAGGGGAACTACAACAGTGTTACCGGTTCGTACCCAATGTCCCTTTATCAACTAGACTTATCGAGTCCAACCGCTCCCAAGGTGCTGCCGTCGCAAGCTACACAAGGCTGGGGTTGGCTACTCGGAGTAGAGGGGGATCGCGCCTTCGTAACTTCCGGCTGGGGCACGACGGGCATCGATGTATTCCGTCTGCAGAGTGGGCAGGCGCCCCTGTACGATCAATTCATTCGCTCTCGCGGCTGGTGGACGAATTCACTAGCGCGCCAGGGTAACCAATTGTTCCTGGCAAGCGGCTATTGGGGCACACAGGTGGTGGACTTGTGATCCCCACCGGAATCTGACATTCTGAGCCCCATTATGGAAAATACGTTTTGTCGCTTGGCGGCGCGGTGGGGCTCGGATCTTTGAGAGTCGGTAGGTAAGTGACTTCACCGAGGATCGTCAGGTCGTCGTTGTTATCCAGGATCAGCGCTGGAATGTCGGTATCCGCGATGCCTCCCCAGTAGCTGTTATGCAGGTCCACGGACTTTGCTCCCGCCATTACCACAATGTCCGTATTCGGGTAAAAGTCGTTGGAACTGGCGTCGAGGGAATCTTGAAGCACAAGATCATAGTACCCTTGCGTAGTGTACGCGAAAGTGTTCGAGTTCAGCACCAAGGGTCCATTAGCGTAGATCCCACAACTCGTTGAAAACAAATTACGCTCGAAGCGGTGAGCTACACTCAACCCCGGAGCCAGAGAAATGGGGTTTAGGAGACCACGCAACACGCAATCTGACACGTTCACTAGCGCCGCATTCCCATTGCCCAACAACGTGCCCCCGACGTATTCGGCGAACGCAAGAGTGAACTTGCCGGGTTTATCGACCGTGGAGTAATCGTAGGTCCACAGATCACGAATGAGAATCGGATTGTCGGCTGTTCCCGCCGCCTGAATTGAGCCCCAGAATTCAATAGAATAGCCGTTACCAATGACCGTTACGCCGGGTTCAATCTTGAGCGTGACCCCAGCAGCGATCTGGATTCGGCCTGTAACGATGTATGGGGATTTGGAGGCTTGCCACGTGGTATCCGTTCGATAAATCCCACTGACGGTGGTGACGATGTTCGTCGTAGCGCTTTGACCCGCGGAGACACTCGAGCTCCCATCGCTAGCCAAGACTTCACACGTCCAGACATCGTTCATTGACGTTGCCGCACTCGGCAGCGTCGAATCGTGATAGCTGGTCAGCGTGTTCGAATTGTACCAATTATACGTGTACTTAATCGGGTCGCCGTCGGGATCCGTTGCGGAAGCGTCACAGCGAAGAGTGTCATCATCCTGCGCAGTTGGCACCGGCGACAAACTGGGCCAGGTGCCAAATTGAGGCGCTGCGTTCGCTACGATGATTGGCTGGGTAGTGGCTGGATCTCCGTAGGTTTTGCCGTCACTGGGAGTCACCGTTAC
>PMCK01000402.1 GCA_003154095.1 Myxococcales bacterium
ATTCGATAATATCGAATAATGAATCGTTTGCTCGCCCTACAGGTCTTTGCAAAGGTCGCCGAACTCGGCAGTTTTGCACGGGCCGCCGCGGAATTGGATGTGTCGCGCGCACGCGCGAGCGAGATGGTACAGGACCTTGAATTGGCGTTGAAGACGCGCTTGCTGCATCGGACGACCCGCAGTCTGTCGCTGACGGACAGTGGTCGAGCGTACTTCGAACGACTGGGGCCCATACTCGAGGACCTTGCAGACGCCGACAATGAGGTCCGTCATTCTCGCGCAAGGGTTCGCGGCCGGCTGCGCGTCGATCTGCCCGTCGCGCTCACGCGCCTGTTCGTTCTGCCCGAACTGCCCAGGCTTTACCGGCGCTACCCCGCTCTCGAGCTCGAGATTCGCATGGAGAACCGCAGCATCGAGCTTACGCGAGAAGGGGTGGACTGTGCAGTTACGTACGGTAAGCCCGCTGATCAAGATCTTGTCTTGCGCCCACTCGCCACGACGACTTTACTCACATGCGCGTCGCCCGGTTACCTCAAGAACCACCCTGCACCCAAGACACCCGCGGGTTTATCCAAGCACAACAACATAGCGTTTCTCGGGACGCCCTGGTCGCGTCCGGCAGACTGGCAGTTTTCCGATACGAACAACCATTGGTCACTGCGTCCGTCGGGCAACTTGGCATTCAATTCGATGGAAGCCTGTGTGGAAGCCGCAACCATGAACTTAGGCATCACTCAAGTCTGGTCCTCGGTTGCTCACAACGCGGTGCAAGCAGGGCGCCTTGTCCCTCTCTTGACTGCCTTTACCAGCGAAGGCCCCGGCCTTCACTTCTCCTACCCGGCGCAACGCCAAGCCTCGGCACGGCTTCGCGCATTCGGTGATTTCCTGGTTGAGGTATTCTCGCCTATTCGTCCCGGTGCTTCCTGAGAGCACGGCCTACCGCGACCCGACGAGACCAGACTCATTGAAACACTAGTTGCATCGTCTTCTGCCAAGCGTCGCGCGCCAGGAGCCGATTGAGCCAAGCGCGAACCGCTGGGTATGGCGAAAAGTCGAACCCGCCTTCGTCGATGAGCCAGAGATGCGGCGCGTAGGCAACGTCCGCGAGGGAAAACTCGCCCTCGAGCCAGTCACGATTCGTGAGTGCGGATTCAAGTACGGGCAGGTAGCGTGCCATCTCCTTGCGCCCTTGTTCGGCGGCCTGCGGGTCCCCCTTGATCTTCCAGAAGGCTTGCATGCGGGAACTCGTGACTCGAAAGATCAAAATGCAGGCGGGAGTGACGTGCGCCCCTTGAAAAAACATCCAACGTTGCACGGCGGCTTGTCCTTCAATCGACGTGGGCAGCAGCCGCGCCTCTGGATGTTTTTGTGCAATGAACCAATTGATCGCGTTCGACTCCCACAATAAGAGACCCTCGTGCACTAAGGCGGGTACCTTGCCCATCGGATTGATGGCCCGGTACTCGGCGCTCTGCGTCTCCCCGCTGTGAGGATCGAGACGATGCCGCTTCCAGGCAATTCCTGACTCGAAAAGTGTAAAGACACTGCGTGCCGAATTGCCGGAAGTGTGACTGAAGTAGAGTTCCATGAGCCGTCGCATAGCACAAACTACAACTCTTGCAGCGTCTCGAGAGTATCAGCATGGGCGCTGGCGAGTACTGCGGAATCGAACCGATGTAGAGCCATCGGTGGCTTATGCTACGGGCCACGTGTCCTGCCAATCGCCTTGAAGAACGTGTAGGAGAAGCTGCCCTGTTTGGCTTTTCGTAGATCGGTAATGCCTGCTTCCCATTCCGACTGCGTCATCATTCCCTCAGCTAAGGAAAGTTCACGCGCACCCTCGACCATGGCAATGTACGTGCGCTCCGTAAACCATTCGACCCAATCCGGGCGACTTGGGTCAGCGTATACGACACGGGGCTCCACGTGTACACCAGTGACGCCAACGCCAACAAACAAGGAGTGCAGACGGCGGCCAATTAGAGCATCACCGCCGCGGGCCGCTTGTAGATCGATCAAACATTGGATTGTGCGCCAGGCAAGCCGGCTCGGCGGGTAAAAGAACGTAAAACCGTGGTCACCCTCGATGGCCATCAGAATTCCGCCAGGACGAACCAGACTAATCGTGTGTTCGAGTACGAATTCAGGCTCCGGAATATGTTCGAGAACAAAGCAAAATAGCGCGGCATCGAAGGGTTGCGCCGGTCGCGGAAAGTTTCGAGCGTCGCCGATCTCGAAGTTGACGTTGGTGATACCTGCGCGACGCGTCGCAGCCTGAGCCGCTTGCAAGGAAGCGGCGCTAACGTCTACGCAAGTAAAGTGAACTTGCGGGTTACGCCGTGCCACGATGCAGGTCTGCGCACCCACTCCGCAGCCAACCTCTAGCACTCTCGAGCCGGGTGCAAAGACAGAGTCGGAGTGGATTAGATCCGCCAAGATTTGCGACTGGTCGTATAAGCGTTGATTTTCGAACCCTGCATACCCGTGCACATAATCCGAGGTCATGGTGAACCGTTCCGTACCACATCAGGGACAACAATGCCGAGCCCAGCTCGGCGGCGGCCAGCTTGCGACGCCAGGGAATTGGACGCGTACTGGTCGAATCTGCAATCGAAAGGGCCAAGTGTCAGCTCCGCTAGGTGTCCGGCGCGATTGCCTGCGCCATGACAGGTAGTTGTGCAAACCCTTGATGGACACGTGGGCAAATCAATGTTCGTTTGCGGCCAGCACGCGAAGGACATTCTCACCCAGAACCTTCTTGACGTCACTGTCGCTGAAGCCCCGTCGCAGGAGCTCTTCAGTGACGAACGGCAGCTTCGAAACGTCGTCGAGTCCCTCGGGTCCGATCGGGATGCCGTCGTAATCGCTGCCCAGGCATACATGCTCGATACCGGCTACGCGTGCGATGTGTTCGATGTGATCGATGACGAGAGTCGCTGGTACTCGCGGAAGAGTTGCATTTAGCTGCTGGTAAAGCTTCGTGAAAGCTAGCTGCGCGGCCTTTGTATCGGCGCTAGCTTTCTCGAAGATGGCCTTGAACTTTGGCCCGGCCCCAGCCTGGACTGCTTCGTGCTGTTTGTTCCACTCGGCATCGAGGAACTGCGGACCGAAGTTGACGCAGACCGCTCCGCCATTGTCGCGCACCGCGCGCAGCATGTCGTCGGTCATGTTGCGCGGATGGTCGGACAAGGCGCGAGCCGACGAATGCGACGCAAGCACAGGGCGTTTCGAGGCGTGAACTGCGTCGAAGAACGTCGCGTCCGAGACGTGCGAGATATCGACGATCATGCCAAGTTCGTTCATCGCGGCGACGACCCGTTTGCCGAAAGGTGAGAGGCCGCGAGTCTTGCCTTTATCACCCGAGCTGCCGCCGATGCGGTTCGAGTTCGACCATGTGAGCGTCATGTAGCGCGCGCCCCTGTCGTAGAACTGGCGCAGCCGGCGCAGCAGTTCTGTGTCGGGGGCGTCGCCGAGCGCGTGGCCACCCTCGACGCCGATCAGGAACGCCGTCTTGCCATCGGCGGCAAGCTTGCGCACTTCAGCCGATGTTCGTGCCAAAGTTGCCGAACCCGCGTTCGCAGCGAGCATGCGGTCGATAGCGTCGAACTGTACGAGTGCTTGCGCGTACGCACGCTCTTTCGGATAAAGTTCCGGCGGGACCCATACGGAGAGGAACTCGGCATCCAGCCCACCTTCCCGCATCCGCGGCAGATCGGTTTGGCCATCGGGCAATCGTGTTGCAAGGTCGATGCCCTCGATCACCATGCGCTGTGTGACGTCGTTGTGTGTGTCAATGACGACGGCGGCTCGATGCAGCGCGAGTGCCGCGGATTGCGGTGGCACGCTGACGCTCTCGGTCGCAAAAGGCGCCGCTGGCGGGGCGGCGGTGGCACTCGGCGCCACTGCGGGCGACGGAGCAGCTGGCGCTGGGGCCTCGTGCGAATGGCTGCAAGCGGCCACCGAGAGCAACGCGACAAGGGTACTGATGACGCGCGGACGGGACATGGCTATAGGCTTAGCCGAAATGGTCCCAAACGCCGAGCCCGCCGCAGACATTTCATTGGCCCCCAACAAAACCGGGGGCGCTCGCCTCGCCGCTCTCGACTGGATGCGAGGAATCGTCATGTTATTGATGGCGGTAGACCACTCCTCGGGAGAGTTCAATGCTGGCCGGCTCATTACGGACAGTGCAATGTTCTACAAACCTCACACACCGCTGCCATTGTTGCAGTTCATGACGCGCTGGATCACACATCTATGTGCGCCAACCTTCGTGTTCCTCGCGGGAGCGTCGCTTGCGCTGAGCCTTGGGCGCCTTGTCGAACGGGGGGAGAGCGCCGCCGCGATCGACAGGCACCTGCTGACTCGTGGCGTCATCATCGTGGCTTTGGAGATCGTTCCCTCGTACTTCTGGATGCCTCACGGTAAGTTCTTGTTTCAGGTCCTGTACGCAATTGGCACGGCCTATCTTTTCATGATCCCACTGAGAAGGCTTCCCGTTTCGGTGTTGATTGCGATCGCCGCTTCGGTATTGGTATTCGGAGAAGCGGTGATTGGACTCGCGGGTTGGGGCCCACCCGACAAGACCCCGCTGCTTGCGACCCTGCTGCTGGCAGCAGGTCCCAGAGGTCCTGTCATTGTGGCTTATCCGACGCTGCCGTGGCTTGCGATCATGCTTCTTGGGTGGGGCTTCGGCCATGCGCTTCGTCGTCGGCCACCAGCAGATAGACTTCGTCCACGAGAGTTCGCCAGTTGGGGTATCGCGCTGATTGCGATCTTTCTCGCCGTACGCGGCGCTAACTCTTACGGTAACATGAAGCTCCTGCGCGAAGACGGATCACTGGTTCAGTGGCTGCACGTAAGCAAGTATCCGCCGAGCTTGACGTTCGTCGCGCTCGAACTTGGCATCATGGCACTTCTGCTTGCCCTGCTCGCAATGCGCGCCCGCGCTGCTCACAAGGCCGCGCACCTGAGCAACAACCCGCTCATCGTGTTCGGTCAGACGCCCATGTTCTTTTACCTGCTCCACATACCCCTTCTGGCGCTTCTGGCGTACGAGCTCGGCCTCGAGCACAAGCTGGGGCCCGGGTCCGCGTACGGCTTTGCTGCACTCGCAGCCTTGCTGCTGTTTCCTCTCTGCATCTGGTACCGTCGTTACAAAGCGGCGCATCCGACCGGACTGGTTCGATACTTCTGATTCGCGTTTCCGTGTCGTCACGCCAGAAAACAAAATTG
>PMCK01000012.1 GCA_003154095.1 Myxococcales bacterium
GAATGCCTGATTATCCCGTGCCGGGGATAATGGTATCGACTCAGCGCGATCTGCATGTCCAGCGCTTCACCGCGGCACATGAGCTTGGACATCTATGTCTTGGCCACACGATGCCAAGTCTCGACAATCAAGTGGGACTCTGGCGGAGTGAAACGAAGGATCTTGGCGAGATTGCAGCAGACGCGTTTGCCTCGGAGTTCATGCTTCCGAAGTGGTTATATGTTCATCATGCAGCTCGACAACGCTGGAAATCCGTCGCACTACACTTGGCCGAAAACACATATCAGCTTTCGCTTCGTCTTGGGGCAAGTTACGAAGCCACGTGCTGGGGCCTCCGCGGGCATGGGATTCTTGACCAGAACACAGTCAACAGGCTTCGCACTCACGAGCCGAAGGATCTCAAGCGTGCGGCTCTGGGAGCGCTTGTTGAGATGGCTAATCCGTGGGCCGACGTGTGGGTCATTACCGAGGCAGACGATGGACTCAAGTTTGAAGGTGGACCGGACGACATCGTTGTCTTTCGGTGCCGTGAGCGTGCGTCGGCAGGCTACCTCTGGGATGAAACACGTCTGCCGCACGAAGGCTTCGAAGTTCTCCTGGACAGCCGCGAAGAGTCAGAAGCGGATCAGTGCGGAAGTGATGTAACACGTGTGCTCGTGACGCGTGTGCGTCAGGCAGGAGAGTATCGTGTGGTATTTTCGGAACGAAGGCCATGGTATCCTGAGGACTCTCTTACAACGCTTTCGGTGGCATTTGATCTCCAAGGCAAAGAAGAAGGGATGTCCCGGACAGCTCGGAAAGCAATGGTCGCGGCATGAGCGTTGCGATCGATATCGATCTTCGCGACAGACTAGGTGATGCGCGCGACCAACGTAAGCGACCAACGTGTCTGGTGTTTGCAGTATCAGGTGCACACGAAGCGAGCCGTGCGTCGAATGATTACCTTTCACCCGAGTTCTTGTTCTATTGTGGTGTACACCGTTCGCACAAGGATCCGACGCGGGGGCTCACGAGGATCTCCGTGCGTGAAGCTCTTCTGCTCGACGGGCAACCGATCGAGAGCTTTTGGCCGTACCTGCAAGCGACACCCAAAATGTCAGAATGGAAAGCACCGACACCCGGTGCGCCAACGAACAAGGCCACANNCACTTTGGACCACGGACCGTGTCGGACATCCGGAATATCCTGCATGCAGGCAGACCGGTATTGCTCGTAATTGCGATCACCATCGCAATGTATTCACCTGACCAAGACGCGATCGTTCGGGCTCGCATTGGGGACAGCGTCACGACAAGCCGCCACGCAGTCCTGGCCGTGGGTTCTGGCCACGCCGACGATGGCGAATATATTCTCGTGCGGAACAGTTGGGGACTCCGTTGGGGTCACGCGGGTCATGGATGGCTGCACGACCTGTATCTTGTGCCGCACCTACAGACAACAGGAATCATTACATAGAGGAGTTCGAAAGTAGTATGAAACTGATCCAGAGCGCTACCTTGGCGCAGGGATGGCTTGACGCTTGCGAGCATCTGTTATCTATGCCCGAGTGGAGGGACACTACTGTGGTACTGCACATAGGTGAACCGACCCGAGTCCGACGTGAAGATCGTGCCGTTGCCAATGCGCTGGACGCGTTTTTGCTAGGACATAACAAATACAGTAACCACACTGTCGCGGAGACGATTTTTCCAGGCTACGAATACGTGCGCCGCGGAGTTGACGGTGTATTCTCCTCGTACCCCGACGAAATCTTTCCCAGGCTCATGGATCTTCCCGAGGTCCGGCGCTGGGGAACCTACGCCCATCGTCTGCTCCAGCGCACCGACAAGAATGGGAAGAAGTACAATCCGCTTGAAGTTTGCATCAGTAAGATGCGCCAGAAACAGCCAGTGCGGGCCGCTTACGAAGTGGGTTTAGGATTCGGCTTCGACTTAGCAACATATGACGATGATGAGGATCGAAGCGCGCGCCTTGGCGGACCTTGTCTGAGCCATCTCAGCTTCAAGTTGATCGGAGGGAAAGTCCACCTTACCGCGATGTATCGCTCGCACTACTACGTGCAGCGCGCCTACGGAAATCTGCTCGGGCTCGCTCGCCTTCAGTCGTTTGTTGCGGAACAAGTGGGCGTCACCTCTGGTCCGCTCGTTTGCCACTCGACGATGGCTGTGCTTGAACACGGTAAGGAATGGGGTAAACGTGAGGTACCGCCATTAATCAATTCCTGTGTGGGGCTTGCCAGTGCAACGCCGGTCAACTTAACAGCGAGCCCATAGTTGACGCGAACCCCGTGCTTAACTTCATGCCCACGGAACGGACTTCAATGAATCAGTGACTTCGTAGTACATATCCTGTGACCGTTCCACTAAATCGGAGACCTCGCTGCACGCCCACTCTTGCTTTTGGCGCTCAAACCAACGACGATTGGGAGACCAGAGCTTCGAGTGGCGGGTCGGCGCACCGGACGCACCAAACTGGCTGCAAATGGCAGTCGAGCCCGCTCTTAGCTCGGTATGATCCCGCAATCGGAGTTCGCACCAATGTCATTCTGGACGACCCAAAGAATTCGTGAGGCACTCGCAAGTGAAACTCCACCGGTACTGAACGCGAACATTGAGCGCGTGAATAACGCCTGTTACGAAATGGCACTTGGCACAGAGGCCTTTGTCACATCTGCCCAAGGTACGAAACAGATCTTCGAACTTGGAGATCAGGTGCAGATTCCACCGGGGCAATTCGGGCTCCTATTGACTGAAGAGGAACTCTCCATGCCGCTCGATCTCTTGGCATTTATCTCTATCAAGGCGTCGAAAAAAATGAGCGGCCTCGTAAATGTTTCAGGGTTTCACGTCGATCCTGGCTTTCAAGGGCGGCTCAAATTCTCAGTCTACAATGCGGGATCCGAGCCGATTGTCCTCGAAGTTGGTGAGCCGCTCTTTCCTATCTGGTTCTATCGGCTGCAAGAAGACAACGAGGACGACTATGACGGTCGCCACAAGGGGCAAATGAATATTTCATCTGACGATGTGATGCGCTTGCAGGGCGAGGTCGCGTCTCCCGCGGCGCTAAAGAAAGATATTGCTGAGCTTCGTGCAACAGTAGTCAACTGGAAAACTGCAACAGTTGGCGCGCTCGTCACAGCTGTCGTAACAGCTCTCCTTGCAATCGTCGCATTGTTCATGAATCTCGGAAAGACGCCTTAGGCGGCATTCATCACCTATCGCCCCGTGTCAGCGACATTATCCGCTTCCACCACAGAGACCATGCTTGGATCAGCTGCGGATTTGTGCAAGCCGCCATGATCGCTTCCGCCTGGTCCCGGCGAGCACGCCTTCGAGCCGATTCCGCGCCGAGTACACGCAGTAGATTCTGGTACCCTGCAGGCGCCTCCGGCATAGAAGTTAGTTCTTGGAGCTCGCCCTCAAGTAGCTCGCTGCGTGTTAGCCCGACGGTTCGGCGGTATAGTTCTTTGATAATAGCTTCGCCCTGGTCGGCGGTTACCGCGAGAAAGTCCGAATTTCTCTCGGGAAGGAACCCAGGTTCACACGAGAAGTGTGCCGCAGCATCCGAATACACGTGGAGACTGTCGCTCCAATGATGGTAGCCGCCAATTTCGAGACCGAGCCAGCCCGCCATCACCTCCTGAAGAATCGTGAATTCAATGATGTCGTAAGGCAGTCCTCGGTGGAGATCGGTGCTGCGCATAACCTGAGTCCATTCGAGGCGTCCATGTCGGACTTTAAGAAGTGAAATTACGTTGCACGGTATGTCGGAGTTTCTGGGGGTACCATCCGGGTGAGAAAGGTCCGTGCAAACATCCCAGAGCTGAAGCACAACCTGCCGACTCACCGTATTGTTGGAGAGGACTTCATACGCCCTCCTAATCTGATCGAGTCCGAAATGACGCCTAAGCCGATACCCATACGCCCCAGGATAGGTTGTTCCCTTTCCCGCAAATTCCGGCAACCGGGGGAACCAGTAGTTCAGAACAGCCGCATCGTTGCTGCCCGCCAACATCCAAATCGCCTCGGCAACGCCGAAAGCGGGGTTAACGGGCGGGGTCCGCGAATTTACCCAACGCTGTCGCGGGTCACTAATCTCAAATGCAGCGTGCAGTATTTCAAGTGTATCTCCCGCCCGGCTTGGTTGAAACGACTCGCCCTCGCTCTTCGCCATTACACTGCGATATGCTTGGCACCAAACTTCGTTAGCAGTGTCCCCGCGAAATACCTCCATCACGATTCCATGGCATTAGTCTTTGGCTGCACTCAACTTAGCGGATTGCGTCGAAGTCGGCCATCGGATTGTCGCCTTATCGACATAGACCACCCGGATGCCCGAGAACGACTCGCCGCGTTCCTGCATTAGGCGCCGCGGAGCATTGCAATGCGCCTCACCATGAAATCTGGGCATTCTGATGCGCTCGTATGCAGACCGCTTACTTCATTGGACACGTCTTGGTTTCGATACGACGGGCCTTCGGTTGACGACTTTGTGCGGGTAATCGGAATCGTCCCAGTGTGTACATTGAATCTATTGTGCGACTGCGGGGCCGAAAAGAACGAAGTGAGTATTATGGTCAGTGTGGCGGGAGCTGTTCGCCGGCGACGCGAGAACTGGAGACCCACCCTATCGGTCCTCGTCGGGTACCCCAGGCTTCATCAAGCGGCACTTTCAAAGTCGTCCCAGCTTTCTTGTACGTCAACCGAATTCGCAGGGACACCAACAATATTTGCGGCGCAGTCTGCCCATGGGATTTCCCACGGTGGGTCGACCGGTCGACTCGGTTGGTTCTTGATCGGAATCACCTGCGGGGGAATCGTGACCGCCAATTTTTCGACCGCAGCGCGGCGGCGCTCGCCGACCAAGCCAATGTAGCGTCGGGTGATGTCAAGGCTGCTGTGTCGCAGTAAATCGCCAACAGCGGAAATGTCAGTTCCCAGCGTTATCGACAATGTGGCTGTCGTGTGCCTGAGCGAATGGGGCGAAATCCGTTTGGCGCTCCCGCACTTTGCCCAAAGTCGCGTGACGAGCCGTTGAACAGAACGAATCGACATTCGCGGACGCGCCTTATTAGTAATGAAGAGGGCTTCCTTCTCTGAGTCCGCCCAGAGCATTCTGGCCGCCATCCAGTCGGCGACAATACTTGTCACCTCGACGCTCATCGGCAGATCGACG
>PMCK01000459.1 GCA_003154095.1 Myxococcales bacterium
TTGTCTCAGTACGAAAGAACGACCTCGGTAAAAATGCTGCTCGAAGCATCCGATAACAGCGGGCAGCGGATGATGCAGGCAGGCGGACAGATGAAATTCAAAATCTCTCGGCCCTAGCGGACACGCATACCCGATAGACATTCCGAGGATTTCAGAAATTTCTGACTGAGACGAATTCGATGTAGAACGAATCCCAGTCTGGGTCGTGGCCAGCGCCATTTGCGCAAATTGCGCGTGTGCCAAGCGAGCCGCAACGAGCGACGCGATCGCGACAGTCGTCCGGTGCCGCGATCTTTCACCCTATTGAAATTGTTGAATGTATTGCCGTCACGGAAAAGATCGGATGTGAGTCAGATCGATGGTGGGCACGCGATTTGGGCAGGTACACAGATTCGAGTCACGCTAATTTTTCCGGAGTCTGAAGGGGTCCGCGACTGACGTTGCACCCGTGCGCATGTCGAACGCCACCAGGGTTTTCCCGAGTCACTCTACGGAAACTAGCCGCGCATATGATGCAATCACGGCTGCGCGGCGTTCGTATTGGCGTACAATTGATTTGGGCGATGCGCCTTGTGACATAGTTCATGTCGAAAAAGCATCGAGAAAGGGGAGCGTATGACACCCTGGGTCAAATACGTCAGCACGTTGCTCCTGGGAATAGGAGTCACGTTATCCTGCAAGAACAGCGAAGAGTGCGAGCGGAGTCGCATGGAAGTCGCCCGCATTTGGAACAAGGTAAAGGATGGGGCCAATCGGCGCCGAACAAGGGATGATGGCACGATCAAGTCCGATGACTATCAGAAGAAGTGGTCAAGGATACAGAACCAAGCAGAGCTCGTGTCCTCATCTTTCGAGACGGAGCAGGTTACCTGGGGCCCCGCTGCCAAGGGTCAAAAGCAACTGCAAGATGACACGTCCGATCTCGCCGGGAGCAATGACCCGGCCAACCTGAATTTTGCCAGGTTGCTGGACGAGGCAAACCGAAAGGTTGCCGAATTCGAAAAGGCTTGCCGGTGAGGACTTGCCGACAAAAATCAAGACGGGGCGAGGCCAGCAAACTTACCTCGTCCCGTGTTGATTGAACCATTCACCGGCTTTCGAAGATCCCGCGCCGTTTTGGCCCGGCGATGCCGGTTGAGACTGCAATTGGGGCATTGTGCCACCTGGCGCGGCCAGAGTGCTGCGCGCAGAGTCGGGCCTCCGTGCGCCAACTAATGGGCGCCGGGCGCGCTGCGGCTGCCGGCAGGTCGACGCAGCATTACAACGAGCCCGAGTAGGCTCAAATACATGAACGTTAGCCGCAAGAAATTCTGACCAAATGCGCGGACCAGCGCTTGTTGCGAGATACGCATCGATAGAGTGCCGTAGCTAGCAGCGACGACATCCGACACTCGGCCATTCAAGAAGCGTTTAGCTTGCCCCAGCGCCTCCAAGGTGTTGTTATCGAAAATCGATACATTGCGGGCAAGGATCGTAAAGTTCAGCTTCATATTATGGTCGAGTTGCGTGCTCATGAACGCGGTACCAATCGAACCACCTAATTCGCGAGTTAAATTGAACAAACCCGCCGCATTGCCACGCTGACGCGCCGGGATATCGGAGAGCGCGCTTACGTTCAGCGGCGCAAACACGAAACCGAGACCACAGGCCCGCACGAACACGGTCCACAACAGTGCCCGTTCATCCGCCAGGTTGGTCAACCCGGCGTTGAGGTACAGGCTATAAGCCACGATGAGACCGCCCAGAAGAATCAGGGGCCGCGGGTCCACGCGCGACATCAATTTTCCAATAATGGGCATCAAAACCAATTGGATTGCGGAGCCCTTCAGAAACAGCAAGCCAATATCTAACGCGGTATAGTGCATGACCGAGCCGCAATACAGGGAGAACATGAACGTCGCTGCGAACAGAGCCATTCCGATGGCGAAGTTCAGGCCCGTGGCTGCCGCATAGCTGCGGTTGGTGAACACCCGAAAATCTACAACTGCATTGGGCGTTTCTAGCTCATGCACCACGAAGGTGACAAGTGAGATGATCGCAATCAGTGCAAAGAACGTAATAGTGCGCGATTCGAACCAGTTATCGCGGTGCCCTTCCTCCAACACGTATTGGAGCGTGGCCATGCCGACAACCAAGAGCGCTATCCCTTTGTTGTCGACTCGTTCACGAGAAGGCTGCCAGCCTGGCTCTTCGATGTACTTCCAGGCAAGGACGGCTGCAGTAATGACGATAGGTACGTTGATGAGGAAGATCCAATGCCAACTCGCGATATCCGTCAGGTATCCGCCCAGGCTGGGCCCAAATAGAGGCGCCGTGACGGCGCCGAGCCCAAAGAGTGCCTGAGCCGTGCCATGTTCCTTGCGCGGATAGCGGGCGAAGAGAATCGACTGCGAGGTTGGAATAATCGCCCCGCCACCCAGGCCCTGCAATACCCGAAATGCGACCAGTGAAGGTAGGTTCCATGCCAGACCACACAACGCGCTCGCAGCACCGAATATGAGGATCGACGTGACGTAGTATCGCCGATAGCCGAATCGACGCTGGAACCAGCCTGTCATCGGAATGACGACGACATTGGCCATCATATAGCCCGTCGATACCCAGGCTATCTGATCGATGGGCGTGCCAAAGCTTGCGCGGATATCGTTGAGCGCGACGTTGACGATCGAGATATCGAGCACAGCCATCATGGCCGCACACATCACGGCAACCGTGATACCAAGCTTGGAGCCGGTGATGAGTTCGCGTTCCATGTCGAAGCGTCAATTGATCTTGACGGTTACGGCGGCACTGATGCCCGGTCGAAGTGATAACCCAGCGCGATCGTCAATCTTGATGCGCACGGGAACGCGTTGCACGACCTTCACGTAATTCCCGGTTGCATTGTCGGGAGGGAGCAACGCGAAGCGCGCTCCGGTTCCCGCAGAAAGGCTTTCCACGTGGCCGGCGAAGGCATGACCAGGAAAAGTGTCGATCTTGATGCTTGCGGCTTGGCCTGTTTTCATCGCGCCAATTTGGTCTTCCTTGAAGTTGGCGATAACCCACAAGTCATCGAGCGGCAC
>PMCK01000539.1 GCA_003154095.1 Myxococcales bacterium
GGCAGCCGTCAGATGCAACTGACGCCCTTGTCTTGACAAATGTCCAGGCCGCGAAATACGGGCAGTAATCCCGGTCGTTTCCGTGATAAGAAGACGCCCCTGTAATAGAAAGGCTGGAGGATTCATGCGAGACGGAGTTACCGGGCTCATAAGCGCGATGGTGTTTGCTACAACGATGGCGACAGTTGCCTGTGCCGATTACAGTGGCGGGTCAGGAACCGCGGGCGCCGGAGGATCGGGTACCGGTGGCGCGAAATCCTCGGGTGGTGCTGCCACCGGCGGAAGCTCCGGCTGCCCCAATGGGACGGCCTGCGGCGGCGACCTCACCGGAACCTGGACCGTGTCGTCGTCGTGTGTGACGGTGACGGGCTCGGTGGACCTGACGCCGCTGGGCATTAGTTGCACGGTCGGAACAATCAAGGGGTCCTTCCAAGTAACCGGAACATGGACTGCCACCTCCGACGGGACGACGTCGACGTATGCGGACAACACGCACACTTCGGGCACCGCACAGCTCGAATTACCGGCCGAATGCCACAATGTATCGGGGACCACCACCACTTGCGTTGACTTGGCTCGAGGCATCAGCAATCTTGGCTATACGGGGACTTGCTCAGACAACTCGACTACCGGTGGGTGCACTTGCCCCCTCACCGCCGCACAGGACGGCTGGATGGGGACTGTGTCACCCAACGCGTCGACAGGCGCCGACTACACAATTGCCAGCAACGTGATCACGGTCACGGATGGACGTAACCATACGGCGCCGTACCAGTACTGCGTCGCGACCAACACGCTGACCGTGACCCCACAGAGCACGAAGTACGGCACGGCAGCGGGCACAATCGTGCTCCAGAAGTAGTTCGCAAAACATGGCCACTCACAGGCCGCGCAGGGCCCCAAGGTCGCCCTGCGCGGTGAACTCTCCGCGCGCATGGCAGGCATTCACCGTTAGAAGATCACCCAGCTCTCAGACCCTCAGATCCGTATCGAGCGACCTATGCAACTGGAGAATGTCGCAATAATGAAGAAGATTCGTTCCGTCGTACCCAACTTATTGTTCGCTGTCCCAGTGTCACTGGGCGCAGTTGCGCTTGCTTCGTGTGGCTCGTACCCGTTTCCAGATGGCGGCGAATTGATCTGCAGCACCCCTGGCGGTTCGCCCACCGGCACCGGGATCACCTGCCCGGATGGGGGTACTCCCTCGACGACTGGTACCCTGCCGTGCGACATCTTGGAAAATGCCTGCCAACCGTGTGTCTCGGCGCACAGCACGGTTCGACTTATGCGCACCGCATACAGTGGGCCCCTTTATCAGGTTTGCAAAGGAACCTACGTTTCCGGTGACAACGTTTGCCAAGGGACGACCCAAGACATCGTGGCCAAGGATGGCTATGCCGACGCCGCTACGCAAACATCGTTCTGCACGGGCGGCGTCTGTGTCATATCGAAGATCTACGACCAGTCCGGACAAAAGAACGACCTTGAACCCGCGCCGCCCGGCGGTAACAAAAACACTCCCGGCGACCCGGCAAGGGCCACGGATCTCCCGGTAACGATCAATGGCCACTCGGTTTTCGGCATGAAGTTCCTCGCCGGTTCGGGTTATCGTAAGCTGGTTGGGAACGCGACTGCAACGGGTGACGCACCGGAAACCATGTACATGGTGAGCAGCCAGAAGAACCTGGCGAATGGGTGCTGCTTCGACTACGGCAACGCCGAAACGGACGCTCATGACGACGGCAACGGCACCATGGAAGCGGTCTATGTTGGCCTGGGCGTCGTCTGGGGTACCGGTTCCGGGTCGGGTCCGTGGGTCATGGCAGACCTCGAAAACGGTCTATATCCCGGCTGGGAAAACAAACAAGACAGGAATATTTCGACCAATACGTCCCTCACATACGACTTCATCACGGCGGTGGTCGTTGGCGATACGAAGGAGAAGAATTGTGGGAAAGGCCGCTTTGCACTCTACGGCGGCGATGCGACGTCCGGTACCCTGAAAACCATGTGGGACGGAATTCGCCCCCAGAAAAAGGGCTACGTCCCGATGCAGAAACAGGGGTCGATCATCCTCTCCGTCGGCGGGGACAACAGCGATGCTGATGGCGGTCGCTTTTACGAAGGCGCCATGGTGAACGGCGCTTCGACGAAGGAAACCGTTGACGCACTGCAGGCCGCCATCGTCGCTGCGGGATACGGGAAGTAAAGCGAGCACGCTGCAGGCATACTGCTGCGCGTGGCCCCGAATCGGCCCGAGCCACACGTGCCGGCAATACAAATGGATCGCCTTTATGGCGTGACGGCACGGGAATGTCCCGTTCAGAACGGTCGCGGGGTGAGCCCAGCGGGGGATCACTTTGTTCGTCTTCGGGAATGAACAAGTCCATCGGCACTCTCTGACCGAAAGATATCACCATGGATTCAAAGCAATCGTCCGAGCGGCGCCCATCGCGTCTTGCAAAATCTGCTTGGGCTCCTGTTGGAGGTGCTGCATTTTTGATAAGTTCGTTGGGGTTGCCTGCCTGTGGCAGCGGTAATCAAGGTGGCGCGCAGGCAGGGGGTTCTGCGGCCGTCGGTGGTGCCGGAACGGGGGGATCGGGCACTAGGCCCAAGTCGACTGGCACCGGAGGAACCCCCAACTTCGTTCCCGGGGCGAGCGGTGGGCAGGGGACAGGCGGGGCTACGCAACAAGCCTCGTCAACGCAGCCAGAGGTGTGCGGTGACGGTGTCAAGAAGAACCCGAGCACCGAGGCCTGTGATGACGGCAACACCGTTTCGGGCGATGGCTGCTCGGCGGACTGCACCGCGATCGAGCAGAACTACGCATGCCCAACCCCGGGGGCGCCGTGCGTTTTGACCGTAGTCTGCGGTGACAAGAAAATCTCGGGCGCCGAGACCTGTGATGACGGCAACACCGTTTCGGGCGATGGCTGTTCGAACCAATGTCAACTCGAGGATGGCTGGGCGTGCCCAATTGTTGCAGTCCGCTGTGTAGCGGCACAGTGCGGTGACGGCCTGGTGCGCGGCACCGAAAACTGCGACGATGGAAACGGTGCGTCCGGTGACGGCTGCAGCAGCACGTGCACGGTCGAGAATCCGGCACCAACGGAGCGCGACGCCTGGATGTGCCCGACGCCGGGACAACCTTGCGTAAGAACGACCTGCGGCAACAGCGTCGTCGAGGGTACCGAGCAGTGTGACGATGGCAACAATGATACTGGCGACGGCTGCTCGCCGGCTTGTCGCAAAGAGCCCCGGTGTCCCGCCGCGGGTGGCGCTTGCACTTCCGTGTGCGGGGATGGCCTGATCTTGGCCTCGGATACCGACCAAGAATGCGACGACGACAATTCCGCCAACGGCGACGGGTGCAGTGCGGACTGCAAGGTCGAACACGGCTACGCTTGCTCGCCTGCGCCAGTAGTGCCGAGCGGCACGCTGGTGCTGCCCGTTGTCTATCGCGACTTCAAAGGAGTGGCGAGTCCAACGGCTGCCGACGTCACCAACGGAAACCATCCGGATTTCGAACACACTCATCCGAACGCGAGCTATTACGAAACCGGAATTGTCCTGCCCAATCTTGGCCTTGATGGCAAGCCCGTCCACTCGGCTCAAGATATGGTGACGACGACGAACAATGACACGGCTACGACACCTGACTGGTTCTCTTTGTGGTACCGGGATGCCTTTCAAGATCTGCCGACGGCTGGGTCGCCGCGTTACAATTACACGTTCGTCAACACGCTCGCGCTGACCGAGACCGCCGCGGGATCAGGCATGTTTCGGTATTCGAGCACGAGTTTCTTCCCCTTGGATGGACTTGGGTGGGGAAACACGACGGGCCAGCAGCACAACTTTCATTTCACGTCCGAGCTGCGCTACTGGTTTCAGTACAGCGGCGGCGAGCAACTAGCATTTTCGGGCGACGATGATGTCTTCGTATTCGTGAACAAGTTATTGGCCGTCGATCTCGGAGGAATTCACTCATCTCTCGATGGGTCAGTCACGCTCGACGCCAGCAACGGCACGGGCGCCATCTGCGAAAACGCCGCCGTCGGATGCACCAACGGCCGAAACGTGGATTTTGGTCTCGTGCCCGGTTCAGTGTATGAAATGGTCGTGTTTCAGGCCGAGCGCCACACCACTCAGTCAAACTACACGCTGACGGTGTCCTCGTTCAAGGCCAACCGCAGCACGTGTCACAGTGTCTGCGGCGACGGCTTCGTCACGCCCGATGAAGCCTGCGATCTTGGCACTGCTGGCAATACGGGCGCGTACGGTACCTGCAATCATGATTGCACGTTGCCCCCGTCCTGCGGCGACCAATTAACCCAAAGCCCGCCCGAGCAATGCGATGATGGCGTCAATCTCGCTACCTATGGGTATAACGGCGCAAGCGTCTGCGGTCCCAACTGTCAATGGGCCCCCCGCTGCGGGGACAACAATATCGACAGCTTGTTCGGCGAACAATGCGATGACGGCAATCGCATTGCGAAAGACGGTTGCGAGCCCAATTGCATGCTCGGCGATAGCTGCGGCAACGGCAAGCTCGACCCAGGCGAAGAGTGCGATGATCACAATATCGTGTCTGGTGACGGTTGCTCGGAATTCTGCAAACGTGAAGTGAACATCCAGTAAGCCCGTGCCCTCGCTCGCGCTGCGTTGTCGCGGCGCACCACTTCGCTGCGGAAGACTGCGAGTTTGTTTACGAACTACTGCTTCTGGAGCACGATTGTGCCCGCTCCCGTGCCGTACTTCGTGCTCTTTGGGGTCACGGTCAGTGTGTTTGTCGAGACGCAGTACTGGTACGGCGCCGTATGATTACGTCCATCCGTGACCGTGACAACGTTGCTGGCAAGGGTGTAGTCGGCGCCTGTCGACGCGTTGGGTGACACAGTCCCCATCCAGCCGTCCTGTTCGGCAGTGACGGGACAAGTGCAACCACCGGTAGCCGAGTTGTCTGAGCAAGTCCCCGTATAGCCAAGGTTGGTGATGCCTGCAGCCAAGTCAACGCAAGTGGTGGTGGTCCCCGATACATTGTGGCATTCGGCTGGCAATTCGAGCTGCCCGGTGCCCGACGTGTGCGTGTTGTCCGAATAGGTCAAGTCGGAGTTGGCAATCCATGTGCCGGTTACTTGGAAGGACCCCTGGATCGTTCCGACCTTGCAACTAATGCCAAGTGGCGTCAGGTCCATCGCACCCGCCACCGTCACACACGACGACGTCACGGTCCAGGTTCCGACCACATCGCCGCCGCAGGGCGTTACATTGGAACAACTGGAGGTTCCTCCCGTCGCAGCACCGCCCGTCGCGGGGCTGCCACCCGTCGAGCTAACTCCACCCATCGCTCCGCCACCCATCGCTCCGCTCCCACCCGTGGATATCTGGCCACCGGTCGCAGTCGCGCTGCCACCCGTCGCCGTTACCCCACCCGTCGCAGCTGCGCTCCCACCCGTGGATATCTGGCCACCGGTCGCAGTCGCGCTGCCACCTGTCGCCGAGTTCCCGCCTGTCGCGGAACTCATGCCGCCCGTGTTCAACCCACCACCTGTAGCGCTCGCCCCTGCGGCGGCGCGTGTTCCACCGGTTGCCGCTAGTCCACCGGTTGCCGCTAGTCCACCGGTTGCCGCTAGTCCACCTGTAGCCGCTAGTCCACCCGTGGCCGCTAGTCCACCCGTCGCGCGTGTGCCCCCGGTTGGGGGCGCGCCGCCCGTTGAAGCTAAGCCGCCGGTAGCCGCAACGCCACCGGTCGCCTTAGCGCCACCCGTAGGAATGCCGCCGCCCGTGCCGCTTGCCGTGGTTCCCCCGCTTGTCGCTGCCTGGCCACCAGTGGATGCGCCGCCTGTTGGCCGAACTGAGGTAATGCCCCCCGTTCCGCCGCTGCCAATAACGCCCCCAGCGCCGCCCACCGACATGCCCCCGGTGGAATTGGTTTCGACCTGCGTTTCTGTGCTGCTGCATGCAATTGCGCTGGCGGCAATCGCAAGCAAAGAGCCGCACAGAACGTCGGCAATTGAGAAAGGAAATTTCTGGTGTGGCTGATTGGAAATGGGGCTAACTATGGCCATGATCGCGAAGGCAGTGGCGGGGCAGCCGCTTTTCCGTCGGGGAATCGGGTACCGGCGCAAATCGGTTATGCTGATCCAGCTGGGGTTTGTGGAATCAGGCGCGTCATCGCGGTGACATGGACACCGATCGGTTTTTGGCGACCCATGGGCAAGTGGCCCGCAGCAAGAACACGCATGCTGAGAGCCAGATAACAACCCGAGCCACGTCATAGGCATCGTTGCACGGCGTAGGCAGCAGATACAGCCATTTCGGCGCCGGTCGATACGGCCCGCTTGGTGCCACGGTGCTTGCCAGCATGACCGTCAGCAGTAATCCAGCCCAAACCCTCTTCCCATCGGACGCGCCATGCTTGGCGAGGCGAAAGAGCGCGATCATGGGAATGAGCAAAATCAGATCGTCGTACGAGGTATGATAGGTCCAGAAGCGCGCTGCAAATGCGGCAGCGCTCATGAGCAGCCAGGGATCGGCGCGCCGATGGCGCCAAGTCCACAATCCGAGAAGTCCCAAGACAACGAGCGAACCCGCCGTGTCCCATTCCGATCGGCGGACTGCGATGAGCCAGGAGTGCACATTGGCGTCGCCAATGGACGCGGCCGCCTTTGCCGCGTCGTACCCGATCCTCGCCAAGTACTCGTGGCACAACTGGACCGCGCCCCCCGGCTGAGCCAGCCCGGGCACCACTGTGAGCACCAAATAGAAGGACCCGATTGCGATGGCCCAGAGTGTCCGTTTGGGACGAAAAAGCACCATCCAGAAGAAAGGCGCCGCGAGGGATGGTTTGACCAAAGCCGCAACGAAGAACAGGGCAGCTAGCGCCAATGGCCGAACCCGATCTTCGCACAGCAGTATGGGCAAGCTGGCAAGCAAACAGGCAACCACAAGCACGGTGACTTGTCCGTTCCCCGTCGCAGCGCAGGTTGCGAACATAACGAGCGGCAGCAGTGTGGTCACCCAGTGTTCCGTTTTGGACATGGCCCCACTGGCTCGCGCGACGACCCGCACGATCCCAACTAGCGCGCCAACCGTGAGCACGGCCCACAGCCAGCGCGCGGTCGCAAATGGCGGCCAGCTCAGGACCGGCCACAGGATGGCTATCGTTGCGGGCGGGTAGGTTGCATTACCGTTCGAAAGGTAGACGTCCTTTCCGGCAAACATGTCCCGCACCTCGATCCATCGCTGTGCGAGGTCGCCGGCACCCGTCGGGGTCGGTTGCCAGAGAAGGCGCCAGGTCCCATAGCCCAGCCAAACGAGTGCCACTGGCGCCATGAGCGCCGCGGCCCACGACAACACGTCGGAGCCGTGTCTGCCCCACCAAGCCAAGGTACGCGAGGCCAACGGCGTAAAGGGCGAGGTTGCCCGAGTAGAGCGTACAACTGGCGGGCTCATGCGCCAGCTATATCATGAGCTGGGTCGTCTTAGGCGCCCCTCGTCCTTCGTCGGCCTCTGGTCAGCAGCCGATGCTTTTGTTCAAGGGTTGGATCCTGCCTTGGAGATATTGACGAGCTCACCATCCAGCGGCAAAAGGCGGGACTCCCTTGCATCCAGACCGTT
>PMCK01000115.1 GCA_003154095.1 Myxococcales bacterium
CCCGGCAGTCGATGCGTATGTGGGATCAGCTTCGAGTGTGCCTTGTGCACACAGGCTGCTTTGACCCGTGTAACATGAGGCACCGCTCGTGCAGTCGGGAGAGATGGTCGAAGCCGATGTCGTATTTGCAAGCCAGTTGAAGGCAGACCCCGCGAAGACTCCATTGGTGAAGTAGCCGTTCTCGAATGTGGGCGTACTGGGAACTCCCGATGGCCCTGCCCAGTTGTTGCCTCCCGTTGAGCCGCCAGTTCCCGAGGAAGAGCCTCCGCTCGATGAGGCCCCACCCGAATTGGTCGCGCCGCCGACTCCCGTGGTTTTGCCGGAACACCCAGCAAGCAACAACATGACAAAGGCCAAAACGAAGGGCATGGAATGACTCCCGCGCCTAGTTTAGGTCAGAGCACGCAGTACGAGAAACAGATTTCTACATTTGGGAGCAAATACTCCACGAAATGTGGCGGGTCCAGGTTCAACTAACGGTAAATGCGGCTAGGTGTGATACAAGAAAACGATGCAGCCATATCGCTTTCACGTGCTTGCCTGTGATCAACGCAAACCGGATGGCCTAGGCTGTTGCAATGGGCGCAATTCGTCACTCGCAATCGACGCGCTACGCAGGGAATTAGCTGCCCGGGGAATGCTCGACGACGTCCAGTTGACTGTGACAGGATCGCTAGGTCTCTGCGAACGGGGTCCCAATTGGGTCGTCTATCCCGAAGGAATTTGGTATTCCGGCGTGACACCCGCCGATGTTCCCGAGATTGTGAGTGAGCACTTTCAGAATGGAAGGCCCGTCGAGCGGCTCACCAATAAGGACGAGGGTGCAGTCAAGAGCGAAATAGCAGAGAACCGCAACCGGATGCTGACATCACTCAAGGCCAAGGACGCTGCGGGCGCATTACCCGACGATTTCATGGATATGATCCGTGGCTATCAGGCCAGCCGCATTCTACTTACCGCAATTGAATTGGACGTTTTCTCGCTAATTGCAAAATGTGGCGACAATGCATCCGCCGCCGCCGTCGCAACCGATATGGCAACAGACCCTCGATCTACGGAGGTGTTGTTAAACGCGCTCGTGGCTCTGGGCGTTTTGATCAAGAAAGACCGTAACTTCACGAATGCGCCACTCGCAAGTCGCTATCTTGCCGAAGGTTCGAAGGACGACGCCCGCAATGCACTCAGGCACAATCTGAGTTTGTGGACCACCTGGTCAACGCTGACGGAACGCGTGAAGACCGGTTACGTTACCGCCTGGCGAGACATGAGCAGTCGCAATGAAGACTGGACGGTGCCGTTCATCGCCGCCATGCACAAAAATGCTGCGATGCGGGCACCTATCATCGTACGCGCGGTCGGCACCGAAGGCATAAGCAAGGTCCTCGACGTGGGAGGGGGCTCCGGCGCCTACTCGATTGCCTTTGCGCAAGCAAACCCCAAGCTTTGCGCCGAGATCTTCGACCTCGCGACGGTTGTTCCGATTGCCGCAAAACACATCGCTAACGCGGGTCTGTCGGATCGGGTCACCGTCCGAGTCGGCGACTTGCGACGTGATGCCTTGGGCAGCGGCCATGATCTGATTCTTCTCTCGGCAATTTGCCATATGCTGGGGCCGGATGAGAATCTGGATCTATTGCGTCGCGCGCGCGCCGCGCTAGCCCCTGGCGGACGCATTGCCATTCAAGATCACGTCATGAGCGAAGATGGAACCGCACCCCGCGCTGGCGCTCTTTTTGCCATAAACATGTTGGTTGGCACTCGAAACGGTAGCACTTTCACTAACTCGCAATACCGAGACTGGCTAATTTCGGCGGGGCTCAAAAACGTGCAGCACGTTACTTTGCCCGGACCCAATGACTTGATGCTGGCCAGTTTGTGAACGTTGGATAGTTCACATCTGGAACGCCATTTTCAAGTCGCCAATTTGAATCGACGCCCAGTTGCTGGCCGGCTCGGGGATCATATAGGACGCGCCCGCTTGCTCGGTCGGGCCGTCAATTGAGATATTCGTGCGGTAGACGGTTATTTCTTGAATGATCTGGTCCTGGGCATCAAGGACGGTAGCGCCTTCAGGGTCGCCCGATGCGGGCTCCGGATCGATGACTGGTATCCCCCACTGAGCCATATTACCGAAAACATTCAGCACGCGCCAAGCACTCGACTCGGCAACACCTAACAAGAAAGGCTGCCCGTTCAACGTGGCAACACGATCGGTCCATTTCGAGTAGACGTAGTCGCTGACCCATTGCGGTGTGCAGTAGGCCATTATGTCGGTAACCGTCGCTGGGTTGAGGAAGGTGCCCGGGGTGCGATTATCCCAGCCTACCCAGCCGATATAGGCTTTGCCGCTAACAACGTAAGGGAAATTCGCATCGGCGCTGCTGGCGCCGCAGCCCGGTGAATGCGCGAGACCGTGGGCATGCCCAAGCTCGTGGGCGATTGTGTTCAGTGCATCCGGCAGAAAGCCAATGGCCAACGAGGCGCGACCGGAAGCGCCTGTTGCCGTCGCTTCGAAGCTGATACCCGCGACACAACCCGAACCACAATAGGTTCTAAGTGTAGTTGCGGGGGTCAATATTCCGAGATAGTAAACGTCGGTTGCGGGCTTGTCTGCCGATCGCCTGGTGCGCACTAGGTCTAGGCAGCTACTCCAGGTGGCGCTATCGCTCGCCGTGGTGGGCGTAACCCCACAGCCGGTAATAGGTGTGCTGTTCACGGTAATCTGGGTGTCACTGGTCGGGTACATGGCGTCCATCGCTTGCTTTAGCGACGACGTAAAGGTCTGGTCGATGGTTGGGGTAATCCCGTTGGCAACCACGGGCACTGCCGTAACCTTGATGACACCCGTCAAACGAGTCACGAGACTGGCCTGGCCGCTGGCTGGGAACTGAGGATTGTGGGCAGTGCCACTACCCGTACCGCACTCGACTATTTTTACCGAGTAATTTAGCCCGCCTTTGATATCCGTAGCCGGCACCTGAATTGGGAATGAATTGGTCGAACTCAACTCGGTCGACGACGCGCTGATGGTCTGCTTCGAATAGTACGACGCTACACCGTCATTGAGTACGAGTCGCGCCGAAAGTTGACGCGATTGAAAGCCACTATCCGTTGTAACGTATGCACGAATCAAGGTGGGGCGACTTTCGACTATATCCGCGCCGTATTGCGTGGTTGCCGCGACCGCGGAACCACCTTGCATGACGGAAATTTTACCGCTTTGAAAGACCGCTACTTCACTCAGTGTAACACCCAGAGCGAGCGTGTCCGTGCAACCATCAGCACCCGTCGAAGCGCTGGTACCCCCACCGGTCGCTGCTGTGCCACCGGCGCTGCTGGCGCCACCGGTCGCCTTGCCACCGGTGCTCAGGTTCCCACCGGTTGCCTTGCTTCCGCCAGCGGTAGTTGCACCGCCCGTTGCCTTACTACCGCCAGCGGCGGCGGTACCGCCCGTCGCTTTGGTACCCCCTGCGGAACTCGTGCCGCCGGTGTTCTTCGTTCCACCAATTCCAGTGGCGCCTCCACTAGCCTTACCGCCGAGACCGTCCGTTGCGGCTGTGCTCGTTGCACCGCCCGTAGAAAAGCCGCCCCCGCTCGCATTGGAGCCACCCGTCGTTGCCTTGGTGCTCGTTGCGCTTGAACCTCCAGAAGCCGACGTGGCTATCGAAACTGTTCCACCGGTATTGACTTGAGTTCCAGTAGCAGAATTGGAGCCACCCACGGCCAGTGAACCGCCGCTCGTCTGCGCCACGCCCGAACTGGTACCACCCGCCGCGGGACTGCCACTCATACTTGGCTGGCCACCGACATCTGATTCGACGGGCCCGGTGCCACCACCGGTAGGTCCTGAGCACGCAAACGTATCGAAAGAAAGCAATAGCCAGATTATTCGATTACGCGAGATGTCGGGAAGACTCATCAGATTCCTTTCATTGGGCGACATGGATCGCGACAGGCAAGCCCGAGCGCGTGGAATCGATACTTAGAGTTGATTTTACCCGCGCTAACGGCTCACGCCACGGACGATTTAAGCGCGGCGAGGCTTTCCGTGCCGCTGTGACCAAATAAGAATTGCGAAACTAGAATCTAAGACGCGTAACCCATTGCGAACCTTCGAACCGCTGGGCTAATTCGAAACGAGAAGCCACCGACTGTTCGCATCTCCCAGCCAAGTTCGAACTGTATCCAAGAGACCCATTGTGGTGCCACTTCCGTGGGGCAACCGCTGGGTTCGGTGTCCGAGCAGGGCACGCACGGGCTGTGCCGCGTCGGATGATTCTGCCGATTACGGCGCCGTGGCAGCCACCGTGAAGTTAGCCCCAGTTGCAGGGTAATTGTCGATTTGCGCAGGCGTGCAGGCGCTGCCCGAGTAGTTCCCGGTGAAGCGCAAGGCTAGCCCACCGGTGACGGTTGCGGGATTCGCGGCGGTGTCGAGAATTCCGGATAGGACAGAGCGAACCTCCAAGTTGCAACCGTTTTGGTCGACGTAGTTCGAGTCATAAACGGTAAAGGCTGAACCTGCTCCACGGATTGCAGCATTTTGAATATCGATCGTAAATGACGGAAGCGTGATAGTGCCTGTGAGCGCAGCATCCGTTCCAGTCGTTTGATCGGCAATGGCCGCTGTAAAGCTGTTGGCAGCACCGACCGCCCAAAGTGCGTTACTGCTGAGCACGACAGTCGCCTGCCCCGTGTACGTACCAATAAGTGTCGGCGGGCTCCCGGTCGTTGCACAGGTGACGATCGATTGATTGCAGAGCAGACCGTAGCCCGGCAATGGCTCACCCGGTCGTGAGAGGGGATCGAGCCGGCAATAGCCGCGACTGCAGAAGAAATCGGTTCCAAGAGCGCCGCAATCGCTCGAGGTCCGGCACGCTACGTCGCAGTGCGACATCGTTTGACTTTGCTCGCAAGTCGAGCCGGCATCACTTTGGGATGCCACACATACCGCAGCCGGGTTGAGTCTTTGACATTCGGTGGACGAGGCGCAGCTTTGGGTGCACGTGCCGCACAGGCACGAAAGGCCCGATTCGCAACTGTCGTCGCAGGCTTTGAGGAAATGCGATTCGCTGCCTGTCGTTGGTTCCGAATTGGGAACATTACAGCCCCCAGCGAGGCCTGCGAGCACCCCGACCAGATGGGCTAAAATCCTTATTTTCATGGGGTACTGTCCCCGGGTTCGCGTACAATCGAGCATTGTCCGGCGTAGCTTGTGACCTGCTCGAATCGCGCGGGTAGGCCCACTTGTTCATTGTAAGCTTCCACCTGGCTACGTAGTGCCGACATGCTCTTTCGGTATTTGGCGAGCGTCTCTAGCACTTGGGCGGCGAAGGGGTGACCTTGCCAGAGATCGAATGAATAGGTGCTTCCACCAACGGTCTCTTCAGGAGCTAGGTTTTCCACGGTTACTTCGGGTGTCTCACCGCGCAGGCGGCAGCAGAACGTTTGGACCATCGCCTGATAGTGATCAAAGACTGCAGCTTCGAAGCCAACCGTTTCGCCCTTTGAAACGACGAATGTGCTCGTGCTAAAGCGTGCCGCTGCACCGTTGCCCACCTGCGAGATGCGGCGAGATTGCGTAAGTCGCAACAAGGCTTGGTCGAGGTCGGCGGCAGCAACGCCCCCGAGCGCAAAGAGTTCATCCCGCGTGGCGGGTCCCATTCGATAAACGAGTGCCCAAACGAGTTCCTCGAGACCTTCGCCGTGGCTTACCTGACGCATGGATTGAAGCTCGTCTTCGGTCGCAGCTCGGTAGACCAAATCGCTGCCGACGCCCGAGGCGAACACGAGCCCGCTCTGAGAGAGGTCGTAGAGCACGCTCTTGACTTGAACCTCTTCGTCGCGACTGAACCTCTGAAAGACACGGGCACGCGTTACCACTGAGTTTTGGCGCAAAAAACCGAGCACGGCTTCCCAGAGGGACTGCCCGCGCTCGGTCGAACTCTCGCCGAGGCGCTGGATGCGCCGCAAGAACGAGCGCAGGCCCATGCCAAACATGTCGGCACTCACTTTGCGGCTGACACCCTGCCGCTCGAGTTCGCGAACGAGGTCGAGAAATACCTGGTCGGCAACCTGCGCCAGCGGCGCCCGCACTCCTCCCGACGTCGCGACCTGCGCGATGAGCACCGTCGTTTGACGAACCAGGGCCGCAACCAGGAGTGGGACGCTCATCGGCTCCTAGGTGCGCGTCGCGGTAAAGCTGAAGATGGCGCCGGTACCGGGGTAGTTATTGATCTGATCCTGGGTGCACCCGGAACCGTGAATGTTGCTGGTAAACTCTAGAGTTGCCTTGCCTGTGACCGTCATCGTGGTCCCGGTCGTGGTTTGTGTACCTGTGACGACAACGCGCGCCTCGACGGAACAGTTGGTAGGTACACCGGAGTCGGGATCATTATCCTGCACAGATTGTGTTCCGTAGATTGTAAACTGAGTAGAGTTGCCCCGAATATTGGCTTGCGGGATGTCCAAGTGATAGCCGCCAAGCTCGAAGGTGCCGGCACCAGTCCCCGCATTTTGCGAGGTCACCTTGGCGGTGAATGTCTGCGTGCTTCCAACTGCCCAGATCGAGTTGGTCGTTTCTACAGTAGTTCCAGTGCCAGTATAAGTACCGACCAAGTTGAGCGGCGAGTCGCCCGTCTGGCAAGTCATCCCTTCCTTGGTGCAGAGCGTGTCATAACCGGTGGGAATGCCCGGCGGATCAGTAGTCGTGGTAGACGAGTCGCTATTGCCGCAGGCCCAAATGCCAAAACAGGTGGCCGCCGCCAAGAATAAGTTCGAGTGAGTCCGCATCTTCATCGTAGATTCCTTTCGCCAGCCATGTCTGGCATCTCGCCGGACAGTAGCTGGCAAACGCAGGGCACGGGAGATGACACGTCGGTCACTCCTCCTGCATCGATGAATAGCGGATTACGCTTGCTTCGACCAGCGGTTCGAGAACGCAGTGAACCGGCCAGCGTTCTCAAACCGCCGATTCCGTGCCGTAAGAACCAAATTTGAATGCTTACGGGGCACTGACGGACGGTCCACCCGTGTCCGCGATGTCTTGCGTGTAGACCCACAGCCGCCGGTTCCACAGCGCGCGAGCTTTTCGAATTTGCCAAGAACCGTCTCGGTGCGGACCAATTGGCAGTTCGACTAACACCGTCGCACTACGCAATATTGAGATCCTATCCGTCCTTCGGTTCACAGCTATAGATTTACGGTCCGCTCGCAAATGACTCCATCGAGCCAACTCGATTGACTGGTCGCATTCTTGTCGTACGAATCCGTCAATGAAACGGCGCAGGTTTCGTCGACCGCTGGCTTGTTATAAAGCGTGATATCCCCGCTGATGACAAGAGACGCCGACTTGAACGTGAGCGTATTGCCGACGCTGCCGTTAAAGCTCCCATCCCAACTGACGGTTCCACTAAACGTAAGGGAATATCCCGTGCTCAGATTGGCACAATCCTGCAATACCAGGGTCAGATGAACCGTATCAATCCCATTGCTGGCAACGCCCGTTGTACCCGAGATCTGCGCGGTTCCACCCAAAGGACAGTTCACCGTCTTGTTCTGAGCTCCAGATGGCTGCCCCGCAAAATTCTCGTTCCATAGCAGCCAAATCGTATCGTCGAGNNATTGGAGTCATTGGAGGTCCCGCTGCAGGACCACGCCACCATACAAGCCGGCAGCAGCAACCATCGCCATATCTTCATTCGCGGACACTCCTTTTCATCGTATCCCATGATGCCTGAACATGGGTAGCCTGACCAGATCCAAGAACGACCATCGCACGCAGGAATTCACGAAGTTCTCTTGCACTACCCAACAAAACTCTTTGCATTGAAGGTTCCGCATGTGTGCCGCAATCGGACGATGTACTGCAAAGTAACTTACTGTATTTACCCGCACACGAAGGGAATCGCCACGAAAACAGGGAAACACGGCCCGTGTTTCATCCGCAAAACAGTGGCACAGGAAGATCGGAAGGTCGGAAGAGAGGATTTGCTGGATCGGATTTGGTTTTCCGCGGCACGGAAAAGACCCTTGAGACCGGGCAGCGACATCCGGCGTGCTTCGGTGAGCACCCTGCTACGCGTTTTTCCCAAAACTCAGGATCAAATAGCCGCCCGACTTGACGTCCTTTTCAATCTCCAAAAGCTCGCGCTTTCGCGCGTCCTCTAGGAGTTGCGTGAAGTTGCGATAGCCGTGAAAAGTCTCCGAAAATTGCGGCTTTTTCCGCTTGAGCGTCTGCTTGACCTGGGATGCCCACAGGTTGTCGTCACCCTCGCGAAACAACGCATCGACAACGTCGAGTACCATTTCCAGCGCCGCCAACTTCAACCGTTCCTCATCCTCCGGATCGCGGACATTCGACGCATGCGTCGGACTGGCCGTCGTTGTCGAAGAAGCCGTAGCCGAACTGGCCGCGGCAGTGTTCGCTGTCGAAGCAGACACGGCACCTGTGGCAGCCGTCGTTGCCGGTTGAGTCGATAGCGTGGCTCCCGCAGGTGTTCGGTGTGTTGGCTTGCCCGCGTTGGCAATGCGTGGACCCTCGGCACTTCGCCCGACCTTGGACTCCGTTGAGCGCGCAGCTCCACGCGGCTCGCGCTTTTGGGGCTCGGCGCCGGCGCTACGAGTACGGCCAGCTGCGCCAGCCGAGCGAGTGCGAATCAATTCATCGTAATAGATGAACTCGTCGCAATTATCGATGAGCAAATCGCTACTCGAGTTTTTGACACCCAGCCCCACCACCATCTTGTTGTTTTCGCGCAGCTTGGCTACGAGCGGCGAAAAGTCGCTGTCTCCAGAGACAATGACGAACACGTCGACGTGACCTTTTGTATAACAAAGATCGAGTGCATCCACGACCAAGCGAATGTCCGCTGAATTCTTTCCCGAATACGAGACATGGGGGATCTCGATCAACTCGAAGGCGGCTTCGTGCAAAGCCCGACGGGCGGGCTTGTACCGCTCCCAATCCGCGTAAGCCTTCTTGACGATGATATTGCCCTTGTCGAGGAGCCGCTCCAGAACAAGACTAATGTCGAAATTCTCGTACTTTGCCTGTTGCGCGCCTATCGCTACGTTCTCGTAATCGACGAAAATCGCGATATTAGGAGCGCTGTCTTTGCCCGAACCCACGCACCGTCCTAGCACGATGCGGCTCAAAGCCCAAGCTCGATTGGGCAGACAGTACCGTTGGCCGGGCACGCCTTATCACTGTGTGTACGGCTGCAATTGGCGGTGCTCTCTGCTGAGATTACTGCGTGCAATCCGTATCAGCCAGCTATCGTGCAACGCCGAGAACTACAATCAAACCGTGAGAAGAATTTGCAAGCCACTCTGAAGCAGTAGCACAATTGGGCCACTAATTGTGCCATAATGCGTGCGCGCCGACAGTGGACACACCTGCGCACTGCTCAAAGACACAACGCTTCGCTGTTGGGGCTTGAACTATGCCGGCGAGCTCGGCAATCGCACCATCATCGACACCGCCACACCAGTGACCGTCCTCTCACCCAGCGACGCCAGCGTAATTAGCGGAATAGCCGCCCTCGACTGCGGCGGCGGCGACACCTGCACCGTCACTCAAGAGGGAGAAGTCTATTGCTGGGGCGGCAACGAAAGAGGTCACATCAATGACGGCACCCTGACGGACAGGTACTTGCCGACTTGGGTGGGTGGGTTGTAAGGGCGTAGCCGCTATAAATATGTCTGCTTCAGATCAAGCAGTATCCGCAAGATTCGATCGAGCTTAGAAAGCGTCGTCAGCCGCACATGCCCCGCGACCTCCACGTCGAATGGATCGAGGGATACGCTGGAAAGAAACGTTGGCAACACCACTTGAGGAGAATTCGTTCCGGCTTCCTTTGCCGATAGGGGAACGACAAGCGGGTCACCATCATACAAGCTTTCTGGCGCGCATCGCTCCCGCGCATCGGCCGCACTACTCTGCCACCGAGCGCCTCTCGATTCTCGCGCTCTAGGCCGCTCGGGGGTGGAATGCCGACCAAACGGCAAACGTGTTCTTCGTCTCGGAAATCACGATCGGCAACTGGCTCAAGCGACTCGATGAGCCGGGCTGCGGTCTTGTAGCCCTTCGGGAACCTGTCAATCGTTTCCCTGATTTCGTTCGCCAGGTCGTACAACAACTCAAGTGTGTTTGCCCAACCATGGGTAACGTGCGAATCGCTCATTTGCTAGCCCGAACGGGGTTACAACTTTCGCCATCCACGGTGCGGCGGTTTTTGCGGCAACCAATGGGACCAAGTCGTTGTCCGGATGCGGGCTTCTCAGCACGATTCAACACGAAACTCGATGAGCAGCCCGCTGGCGCGGGCGCATCCAAGGCTTCCCGCTCCATTGTTGCGAAACGTCCCCACCACGTTTGGCATATCGATCTGAACATCGTGCCTACTCACGTCGGATTCTGGGTGCCGTGGCTCCCCTTCACAAGCCTTCTTGGTTGGCCTTTCGGGTATTGCGTGGCCGTTGTAGTCGATCACTTTTCACGCAAGGCCGTTGCGGTCGAGGTCTTCAAGAATTGGCCGAAGTCGGATGATATCACTTCTTGGCTCGATGTTATCATGGCGTCCATCGAGCAACGGCCGAAGTACATCATCTCGGACCAAGGCGTGCAATTCGGGGAAGCCTATCAAGATTGGTGCGCAGCCCGCGGCATCAAACCCCGCTTCGGAGCCATCGGTCAACATGGCTCGATTGCCGTCGCTGAGCGATTCATTCTTTCGCTGAAGAACGAGTGCACTCGACGAATCTTGGTACCACTTCGAATCGACGATTTCCGAGAGGAGCTGTTCACCTATTGCCGGTGGTACAATGAGGTGCGGCCACATCAATCGTTGTGCGGGCGAACTCCGAGCGAAGTTTCGGGCGATGTTGCCGCAGCCGTCGTAGCGCAGTTTGAACCTCGACTCCGGCTTCTCGCATCGAACCAGCGTTGTCGCAAACCTGACTCGAACGTCGTGCCGGTCGACTTCTTACGTCTCAGCGTCACGCNNCTTCGAAGCTCGCGCCCATTTGCCACTGGTGCGACTCGACTGGGCCGCTTGAAATCTTGAGCCGATTCGAGTTATGCTCGCTCTTGCGTTAGGGCGAAGGTCTGTCTTCGTGAGCGCACTTGAGCATATGGGGCATCCTTCGAACCGAAACACGTCATAAAAGGGGTCAAGCCGAAACGCAAACTGAGAATTCTGGAAGGCGCGAGGCCGGCAAAATGCGTCGCTAAAATTCGCTGGACCAGGACATCCTGCATAACCTTGCTGCCGCCGTTGCCCTGGTGCGGATGGCAATCTCTGGCTAGTATCCCTGTCCGCTTCTGCTACATTCCCGTTCGTGAAACTGCTCGACCCTAAGCTCGACATCGTCTTCAAGCTGCTCTTGCAGCGGGAGTTGGTGCTTCTGCGCTCGATGATCGAGACCGTCGTCAGTTTGCCAGCTCCCATTGAGGATCTGGTTGTTCTCAATCCCGAACTCCCCAAAGATTTGGCAAGCGACAAAGGGAATCGTTTTGGATGTCCGGGTGAGCCTCGCCAACAAAGCCAAGTTTGACATCGAGATGCAGTCCGAATTGCCTGTCGGTATTCGGTCTCGATTTCTCTACTATTGGGCCAAAGAGTATTCAGGCGAGCTGCAACGGGGTGACGAATACCCGCAACTGATTCCAGTTATTTCTATTATCTGGCTCGGTAGTAATCTTCTCAAAGGCGAGAAGTTTCACAGCATCTTTCACCTCTCAGAAGACACCACTCGAGAGTTGTTCACGTCCGACATAGAGTTTCACACCCTGGAGCTCAAGAAATTGCGTCACTTGTCCGAAGCCAACCAGCCTCAGCTCTACCGCTGGTCTCGATTCCTGCTCGCGGATTCCGAGGACGAGTTCGAACAACTTGCTAAGGAGGACCCTATCATGCAAACCGCAAAGAACACCCTGGAGGCTATTTCTGCCGACCCCGGTACTCAGTCCCTGGTGCGGGAGCGCGAAATGGCCAGGCGAGCCCATGAACACCTGATGTATTCAGCACGCGCTGAAGGCAGGGTCGAAGGCAGGGTCGAAGGCAGGGTCGAAGGCGAGGCCAAAGGAGAAGCGAAGGCTATTCTGGCCGTTCTTGACGCCAGGGGCATCGCAGTCACCGAAGCTCAGCGTCAAGAGATCATGGAGTGTACCGATCTAGATCGCCTGGGCGCCTGGGTGCGTAAGGCAGTCACGCTCACTGACGTTAACGAATTGTTCGCTCAATAGTCAGCGCAACTCGATTTCGCATCAATTGACAGACATCCACATTGTACGTACTCACGTCGGCTTCTGGGTGCCGCGGTTCCCCTTCAGTGGGCTTCTCTGTTGGCCTTTCGGGTATTGCGTAGTGGTCGTAGTCGATCATTTCTCACGCAGGGCCATTGCGGTCGAAGTGTTCAAGAATTGGCCCAGCTCGGATGATATCACTACTTGGCTCGATGTTATCATGGCGTCCATCGGGCAGCGTCCGAAGTACATAATCTCAGACCAAGGTGTGCAATTCCGGGAAGCGTATGGAGATTGGTGCGCAGCCCGCGGCATCAAGCCGCGCTTCGGAGCAATCGGTGAGCATGGCTCAATTGCCGTCGTTGAGCGATTCATTCTCTCGCTGAAAAACGAGTGCACGCAGCGAATTCTGGTGCCGCTGCGAATTGTGGATTTTCGAGAAGAGCTGTTCGCCTATTGCCGGTGGTACAATACCATTCGGCCTCATCAATCGCTTGGTGGGCGGACGCCGAGCGAAGTCTCGGGCGATGTTGTCGCTGCCGTTGTACCGCGATTCGAGCCTCGACTCCGGCTCCTCGAATCGAACCAACGTCGACGCAAAGCTGACTCGATGACCGTCGTGTCGGTCGACAACTTGCGTCTCAACGTCGAGCGATTCGGAGGTCGTGCCCACTTGCCAGTGGTGCGACTCGACCGAGCCGCTTGAAATCGTGCGGCGATTTAGGGTATTCTTGCGCCGGCAAGTTCGGCGAAGGTATGTTCTTGAACTGGAACTTGAACGGGCCGACAGCGTCTATCGAGTAGTAGCGCGTCGTAGAGGAATCAAAATCAAAACTCCAAATGCAAATTCGGATGGTTGGACCGCTCAAAATCTGCTGCAAAAATTCCCTGGACCACCACACCCCTCACACAAACGGGTTCACAACTCGGACGGTTCCGTACATCCTGTCGTGTTGAAAATCCTCCGAATACAGCTCCGACATGCCGTAGTGCTCGGCGTAGGCCCACAAGTGAGCGTCGAACCATGAGAGTTGATACGCAGCCGCGCCGCGCAGGGCAGTGCGCAATACACTTTCGTTCGGACAGAGGATCTCGAACATGGACAGTAGCTCTTCGGCTTCCCGGCGTGCATCCTCAGGGGACAATATTGGTCCGCTGGGTAGATTGCGAGTACACGCTGCAACAAACTCGACGATGGCCTGATGCGGCAAGTAGATGGAATTCAAGCGAATGCCGTCCCTCAACAAGGAGTCCGCAATCTCCTGTTTGCGAGAATCTCTCGGGTCGAACCGATAGACTAGAACATTGGTGTCAACGAGAGCGGCCACGGTCGTACAAATCCTCTCGAGTCCACCCGCGACCAGCCGGCGATTTCGGACGCGGCTTCTGCGATTGCCGAATCTGCTGCCGCTTGGTGGCCGCGTCGAAGAGCCGAAGCCGTGCGGCTATGTTCGAGGGCTTGGTACTCGCCTTTGCGGGAACTACACGCACTGAATCAGCCGTGGCAAGCCACTCAATCTCATCGCCCGGTGCAATCAAGTAACGATCCGCGATGGCTTTAGGGATAGTTACCTGAAGTTTTGATGTCACTTTGGACATTTCCTTACTTTAGCAAGGACTGATTCCTTGTCAACGGAGTATGCAAGCGAGTGCCCCACCCCCTCCAATGCTATTGTCCCCCGACCCATGGCTGGACGGACGTTTGCGATAGGTGATATTCACGGTGAGTATGAGCAGCTGATTGGTCTGTTGAGTCTATTCCCCGAACTAGACGCGAAGGACACGTTACTGTTCTTGGGGGACTATCTGGATCGCGGCCCGCATTGCAAGGAAGTCGTCGATTACCTGATGTTGCTGCCCGGTCTTACCAAGGCTAAGGTTGTGTGTTTGCGCGGGAACCACGAGGACGCTTGGTTGCGCGTGTGCCACAAGGGGTGGAATGAGTTTTTGTTGCCGGTTCGAAATGGCTGCCTGGCAACTTACCGGAGTTTCGTCGGGGGAGAGGTTCCGAAGATGGATGAGTATCCCCGCGAACATGAGATGGAGGCGATGTCGAAGGGCTCGTTCTTTCCGAAAAAGACGTTGCGCTGGCTGGAGAAGCTTCCGTTTTGGTATGAGGATGAGCACGCCATTTACGTGCACGCGGGGTTGCCAATCGACGGAGAGCGGTTTTTGCATCCGGGGGAGGTCAAGGATCCGGTGATTTTGCTTTGGATTCGCACGGAGGCTTTTTTTCGCAATTACCGGGGTAAACACGTGGTTTTTGGCCATACTCATACGGAGTTTTTGCCCCAAGAGCTCTCGTCCTATACACCCGATGATCCGAAGGATCTGTGGGCGGGCGAGAATGCGATAGGGATCGATACAGGGTGCGGCAGCGGCGGGTTTCTGACCGGCTTCGAGTTTCCGGCGATGCTCGTGTACGAATCGCGCTAGTCCGTGCTACGGTCTCGCGTCGAGCGCGCCCCTTGGGGATTTATCGTGTCGTTGCGTTACGGATTGGCTACTGGCTTCGTTTTGCTGCTAACTCGGTTGGCGCAGGCTCAGTTGCAGGCACCTGTCCTCGTGCTTGATTGGCACGCGCCTGAGGGCTGTCCTACGGCCGCTGAGGTGCAATCGGAGGTGATGCGCCTGGTCGGAAGTAATGCGCTGCCGGGTCGCCAGTTGTTCGTGCATGCCGAGGCTAAAAATGTGGGTCTTGCGCAATGGACTCTCACGCTTCAAACGAGTATCGAGGGCAGCGTCGGCGAGCGATCGCTTGCCGGCAAGTCGTGTCGCGCGGTGGCGGATGCTGCAGTGTTGACGTTGGCGCTTACGCTGAATCCAGAGCTAAAGCTGCCTGAGTCGACTTTGGTACCCGCAGAAGCGATGCCGAAAAGCCCAAATGCCGGTGGCCCGTGGATAGAGCGCGGCGCGCCACCAAGTGTGCCAAACGTGCCGCAGCGCCAAAAAATTAACGGCGAACCATTGCATGGCCTCGTGCGCACGCGCGTGGGTTTGCGCGAAGCTGCTGTCTCGAGACTTTACGGCGAATTCGGGCTGGGCCTGGGCGTCTCTTATGCCCAATTCCACAGTTGGTTGCTGGGCAGCTTCACTGTGGACGGAAATGCGCGCAGCTTCAAATCGGGCGCTGGCGCCCACTTTTGGGAGGCTTCAATCGCGAGCGTGAATTGCTATTCTTTCGCAAGTGGCGCCTTCGATGTTGCGCCCTGTCTGGGGCTGGATTGGACGCTAGTGCGAGCGCATGGCTATCACTTCGATAGCCCTGAGACTGGGACAATCCACTGGTTTTCGGCTGTATTGGGGGCGAGTTTGGGTTGGCAGCTGCACCCGTCTTGGTGGCTGAAGTTAGACGGATATGGTCTCGTCCCCCTGAGGCGGCCCATTGCATTCGCGACGCCCGGCAGGCTAGAAGACTTGTTGCGACCACAAACCGTAGGAGCCGAAGCCGATTTCGGCGTAGAGTGGCAAATTTGGTGATGTAATCGGGCTGAACGTGGCCACTCAATATCCGATGGACATGGCTTTGGTGTCGGCGGAACCGAGCGCAAGTTCCGGCGGCCGGACGGACCTTCCCACGGAGATTGCCAATCTCAGGGAAATCTACGTCGGTTACTTCCATGGTGTGTGGCGCAATTTGCGTCGGCTGGGTGTGCCGGATGCAGTCCTCGACGACGCTGTGCAGGATGTGTTTTTGGTCGTTCACCGCCGCTATGCCGAATTTGCACGCCGCTCCTCACTGAAGACTTGGATTTTTGGAATTGTGCTGCACGTGGCTAAGGATTATCGGCGCGCCACGCGCCGGCATGCCGCGCGCACGGAGCGTTACGCGCAGGCGGTGGAGAATAATTCTGACATCCACGGTCCAGCAGAAGAAGCCGAGCGCCGCGAAGCCGTTCGCCTACTACACGCTATTTTAGAGAAGTTGCGCTACGAAGAACGCGCTGTATTCGTGCTGGTAGAGCTCGAAGAGTTGTCAGTGCGCGAGGCGGCCACGGCCTGTTCACTCAGTTTAGCAACGTGTCAGCGGCGACTACGCAGCGCGCGCCTTCTGTTCGATGCGGCACTCAAGCGCCACAATGTTCAACCTCAATGGAGGCGTTCACCATGAGCAATCTGAGCTCGGAAGCACGGCGAGTCATCGCGCTGGCAAGACACGCGGATGATCCCAATTTTGCGGATCAGCAGCGCGTTGGCCAGGGTCTAATGAGACGGCTCGGGGCAGGCGCGACGGCAATGCTAGTAAGCGTAGGCACGGCCAAGGCTGCAGCAGGAGCCGTTGTTGCGACGACATTGGGCAAGAGCGTGCTGTTCGTTGCGGTCAGCGCCGCTGTCGCGCTGTCACTGGGTCAACCCAGTTCCCGTGCGGCAGGTACTTCATCGAACGCGGTTCGAGTTGCGTACAATAGTGCGCCGGCTGCCAACGTCGTGAATCAGGCCAAGACCTCGGCAATACAAGTGATTGCCCCGGCGGAACCCAACGCCTCGAAGTCCGTACCAGATAGTCGTAAAGGCTCGTCTTCCCCGGCTTCAGAAGTTCCGCAATCAATGGTTGTGAAGGAAGTTGGCGAATTGCCGACCGTTACTCCAAGCAGGCGGTCCGCGACGGCCCAGTTCGAGCCATTGCCCGAGGCGCCGGCCGCGTCCGACCCCAATATCGATCCGCTTCAGGCGGAAACGGCTGCACTGCGCGAGGCGCAACGCGCCTTGCGCGCCGGTGACGCTGCAAGCGCAATTTCACTCACGAAGAAGCAGGACACGGTTTTTCAAGCGGGCTCGCTCGGCCAAGAACGAGCCGCGGTACGCATTTTTGCCCTCTGCGCAATTGGAAACGTCGTGCAAGCGCGGAGCGATGCCACTGATTTCATTCGAAGATGGCCCCGTTCACCCATGCTAAGTCGAGTAAGGAGCGCCTGTGATGCTCCTTAGTGCCCGTGGTTCGCGAAACTCGTCGTCACAACAGAAACCTGATGCCGAAACGGCCAAGGTGGCCACTCATATCCAGACTTGAGGAGGACAGCTCATGACATCCAGTAAATTCCCCATCGTGCCCCGCTTGTTAACTGTATTTGGCCTGGTGACCCTGGGCCTAGGCGCATGCAGTGGCAACGCAAACTTGGGTCACGACGACGGCGGGGTGACTACCAATGTCGGCGGGGCCACGGCCGTCGGCGGGACGACTGGCAATGTCGGAGGCACGGTTGCCAATGTCGGAGGCAGAGTAGCCACAACAGGCGGCTCAACGAGCTGCCCTCTCGAGTGCTTTCGGGCAATTAACTGCGTGGCGGTCTGCGGTGGGCCCGTGCTCAGCAGTGGCTGCTGCGCGTGTGGCACCGGGACGTTCGATGACATCACGTGCACTTCCGGATCAGGTGGCGCAGGCGGTGCGGTCGCTAATACTGGCGGCACAAGCGGCGCTGTCTTGCACACAGGTGGTGCTTACGCCTTTGGCGGAGCGTCGGCCAACGTGGGTGGCTCAGTCACATTGACTGGGGGAGCGCCCGCTAACGGCGGCGCGTCTGCTAACGTGGGAGGCAGAACGGCTGCAACAGGCGGCTCGACGAGCTGCCTTCCCGAGTGTCTTCGCGCAATTAACTGCGTGACGGTCTGCGGTGGGCCCGTCCTCAGCAGTGGTTGCTGCGCGTGTGGCGCGGGCACGTTCGACAACATTACTTGCACTGCTGGCTCCGGTGGCGCGGGCGGTGCAGTTGCCAATACTGGGGGCACCAGTGGTACCGCCTGCGGTGTCAATGTCTGTGACTCAGGGCAATATTGCTGCAACTCGAGCTGCAGCATGTGCGCTCCGATTGGAGCAGGCTGCGTTCAAATGGTGTGCGAAACGGGTGGAAGTAGCGGCACCGGGGGGAACAAAGCCACGGGTGGCGCCACGTCTAGTGGCAATTGCGGAACTCTCGCATGCAACCCGAGCACTGAGTATTGTCACGAGACGACCGGGGGTGCCGTCGGCAGCCCGAACACTTACTCGTGTGTGCCGTTGCCATCCAGTTGCGGCTCGAGTTCAAGTTGCGCCTGTATATCCGGTACGAGCTGCAGCGCCAACTGTACGCAGTCCAGTTCCGGGCTACTCACGACCATCTGTTATGTCCCTGCCGCACCGGGTACCGGTGGCGCAAGCGGGTGAGACGCTAGAGCTGATACTTGGCTTTGAGCTCCGTTTCCATCTTGCCCACTTGCGCGTCTATTAGACTGCCTTTGTATCCTATGATCTCGGCAACGTCGCCGGTCAGTTGCCACCCAATGAAGGGCTGGACGCCGGGCATGCTGGCGTCTTGAGTTCCCGTAAATGTTTGACTTATGACCACTGTTCCGTCTACGCGAATTTGCAAAGTCATACCCGTACGGCGCAGCCCAAATACGTGCAACACGTTATTGTTGTACCCGCTCGCTGGAGTGCTCAGGTTAACCCCCGTGGACAATAACGCGCCCATCCGACCTGTACCGCCGCCATTTGCCAACAGCTGGAAGCCCGTTTGAGTAGAACTTCCCCGCTTACCAAAAAGATTGCATTCGTTACTGTTCGAGAAGCGCGCCACGACCTCGATGACAAAGTCCGCAGTTCCGAATTGGAGCGAGGCACTGTCCGGCAAATTCAAGTAATTCGCCGCGCTGAATTCCAATGCTCGGTGATTGGCCGGTCCAAGATCCGCGGTGAGCCAATACGGTTTCGCGGCGTCGGCTGGGGCAGTAGCGTCGTTCGCATTGCCCGACAAATCGCTCCAAGTGCTCACTAGCGAGGCCGTGTCCGCCGAGACAGAGGCGTCTCCGTTGAGCCACAACACGAGCCCCGGAAAACTGGTGGGAGACCAGGGAGGCGCACCGCCGGTGGCGGGAGGTAGACCGCCGCTGGCGGGAGGTAGCCCGCCGGTGGCGGGAGGTAGCCCGCCGGTGGCGATGGGAGGTAGACCGCCGCTGGCGGGAGGTAGACCGCCGCTGGCGGGAGGTAGCCCGCCGGTGGCGATGGGAGGTTGTCCGCCGGTGGCGGGAGGTAGCCCGCCGGTGGCGATGGGAGGTTGTCCGCCGGTCGGGATGGAAGTCAGACCGCCCGCGCCAGCGGACGTTTGCCCACCCGTGCCTGGCTGGCCTCCGGTTGCGATGGATGTTTGTCCCCCACTACTAATCGGCGTCTGTCCACCGGCCCCAGCATTTGTGTTTGATCCACCAGTGCCCGCATGTCCTGCGGAGCTCACCCCGCCGCTGATTCCGGTTGCACCAGAATTCGAAACGGCACCGCCCGTATGGGCGCTACCCCCAATGCTGTTGCCGGCTCCGCCGGTACCTTCGGTTCCGGCGTCAGTTCTCACCACATTTAGCGTGGTAGACGACGAACTACATCCCACTAACGCAAGAAGAAATGCGAACCCAAGTATCTTTGCCTTTTGATTCATGGCAACTCCACCGACGGTAACCTTGGGAGGTTAAACTATCGTTGATCGGAGTGCAATGCACAGATGTCGCACGAGGCCGCACTACGGGGTGCCTGCCAAGCGTCGCATCGACACAGAATTGTGATTCTGGCGAATCAGTGCTCGGTAACTTGATTGCCGATGCGCAGCGCGCCGCGATGAACTCAGACGTTGCAATGACAAATTCCGGAGGCATCAGAGCCGACTTGCCCCCAAGGCGAAATCACTTGGGGCCGGGCGTACGCCGTGCAGCCCTTTGGCAACACCTTGGTTCGGGTTACACTAACGGGACTCCTGCACCGCCCCCCCTGGGTAGTTTTCATTGGCAGGGGGGCAGGCTAGCTGTATCGTGTACGGCTGCCATGAAACTTCACCGCATGTTGGGTAGGCTCGACGGATTACTCAGGTTCGCAATCGTCGCAACACTGGGTTGCAGCGGGGAATCTTCTGCCAATAACTGCAACGACCAGCTCGGTACTGCGGGCAGTAATCCCTGCGCGGGTGCTGCAAGTCTGCTTACCGGAGGATCCACACTGGTGGGCGGCACCCAGGGGACCGCTGGACGCTCGAGTAGCGGCGGGCGGTCGGCTACCGGCGGCTCGCTCTCGGCGGGCGGCACCACGGCTGGCAACTCGTCCGCGACCGGGGGAACTGCCGGCGCAAGCACAATTGCGTCAGGCGGCACCGCCGCGGGCGCGACGGCGACAGGAGGCGCGGGCGGACTCACAACGACAGCCGGATCGAGCGCGTTGGGCGGCAGTACAACCTCAGGAGGAACGGCAACCACGGGCGGGCTCACTGGAACTGGCGGGTCCACGACTCCAGGAGGCACCGCGACTGCGGGCGGAGCAACTGCACTCGGTGGCACTTCGACGGCCGGCGGGGTACCGAACACGGGTGGCACGACGACCACTGCAGGGGCTTCATCCACCGGTGGAGCCGCCAGCACGGGCGGCACCCCTTCGATCACGGGGGGTGCAACCAACGGCGGAAATTCCAGCTCTCCTGCGTGTCAGGTCGCGCCTCAAAGTGGGTGCCCGGGTGGCGCCTGCGATCTCGATCTCACGCGTTTGGATGTCGGCGGTACTACCTGTCGAACCATCGTCAATGCGGGCACGGAGCTAAGCAGCTGCACCTCTCTCAGCGATTGCGCTGCAGGATACCTTTGCCTGGGCAATAGTTGTACGCGTTACTGTGCGGGCGATGGAGATTGTTCCGCACCGGGAGGCAAGTGCGTCGTTACGTTGAACACAAACGGGAACGTCCCTATCCCAGGCATTTCCCTCTGCAGCCCCAACTGCAATCCACTGACCGCCGCGGGTTGTCCCACTGGCTCGGGTTGCGGCGTCTATTTGGCAACCGACGGGGTGCGAAGGTACACATCGTGCCACGCTGCATCGACTGGTACCCAGGGCTCAGCCTGTACTAGCGATCTTGATTGCGGCCCCGGTTTTGGCTGTATCAGTTTCACGACCAACGGCACAACGACCCTGCAGTGCATGCAATTCTGCCTGACAACCGCACCTGTTTGCCCCACCGGCACAACGAATTGCCTAGCGCTCAATCCGGCCGCGATAGTGGGCTCTTCGAATTACGGAATCTGCCACTGATATTACGTCCATACGCCCGGTGGGCTAGGTCGTCTTTTCACAGTGCCTCCTGCCATGCTCGGCTGGGTACTTGTTTCAGACCGGCAGGCGACAACTATCCTGACAGAGGGGNNCTTCGGCCTCTGCTGGCCGCCGTCCGCTTCGGCCTCTGCTGGCTGCTGTCCGCTCCAGCCTCTGCCCGCCGCCACGGCCTCTGCCGGCGGTGTCGGTTTCTGCTGGCCGCCTGCTGCTTCGGCCTCTGCTGGAACAGGAACAGGACAACACATCGCTGACGGTCCTTGTGATCACGCCATCGCCGCTTGGTGAATTGTTCATGCCTGATCGCGCACGCTTTGCGCCAACGCCCATTGTGTGCACGCGTGTGACGGCTTGGCGTTGTCACAAATCCTGCGCGTGGGG